>NZ_JBHSLC010000042.1:0-134678 GCF_042657465.1 Azospirillum himalayense
GGTCGCCGCCAGGTCACCACGGCACACGCCAAACCAGCCAAGGACGTGGACGCAGCAGGCTTCAAGCACACTTGACAATCGGCTTCATGAACGACAAAGCCGGCGCTTTCCCCTGTGGGAAGCGCCGGTTTTTCGTTGTGTTTGGGATCTCGATGCTGGCCCCCTCCCTAACCCTCCCCCGCTGCGCAGGGGAGGGGATCAAGGGGGTGGGGATTGATTGCCGGAGCGGTGGTTGAGTTGGGTCAGGATCGTCTGGGCCTCGGTCAGCAGGGCGTCGCGGACGCGGATGTATTGGTCGAGGGAGGTCCCGGATTGTTTCCGCGCCTGCAAAGCGGCGATCTGGATATCGAGCGCGTCGAGATCGCGGTCGATGCATTTCAGCGCGTCGCGCGCCCGTTGCTCTTCCTGTGTGTTCATGGCCACTCCTCCCGTGTCTGGTCTGGATTTCCGGCGAATCGCATCCGAACGAGGTACGGCTTTTTGTTTTGGTCTCCCTGGCACTGCTTTTGCTGAACGAGTTCCGTTCACGAGCGTCCGCTCGGCAAGCTGAGAGGGAGACTACGATGGCGTCACGCGGAATCAATGCCGGTTTGGTGATTACGGTCGCTCAGAGTGCCATCGACTTTCTGTGGTCGCATTGGGACGGCTCGTCCAAATCCGTCCGCTCGGCGCTTATGGCCTCGGAATTCTGGACGCTGCAAGCCTATGGCCGGCATGGCCAGTGGGTGCAGTCGGTCACCCGCGACGCGCTGGTCGAATTTCTCGGCAACTACATCGACCGGCGCATGGAGGTCGGCGACAGCGAGGACCGGGCGGTCGCCACGGCGGTCTATCGCCTGACGGGAAAGACGGTGGGTGCAGTTTGAACGCAGGTCAGGGATTGGTCTGCCTGTTTTTTGTCCGGATGCCCATAGGGTGAGCAGCGCTTCCCATGGGCGTCCGGGAAGCGGATGTCACTCGGGGTCGGACCACAGCTTGCCGCCACTGGCCCAATCGCTCTTCTTCACGTCGTGGAAGATGACATCGACCGCCTCCGGGCTGCAGCCGAGCACTGCGACCGAGGCGTCGGTGAGCGCCTTGGCGTAGGCGCGCTTCTGCTCCAGCGTGCGGCCTTCGAAAAGCTGAACGTTGATCAGCGGCATCGTAATTCCATCCCCTCTGTTGCGGACCGCGGTCCAAAAAGCTCAGGTCCTGTAATCCGGGCACCGCCGGTCCAGGCGTCGCAGCAGCGCCGGCCATTCCAGTTCGCCTTCGGGCTCCGGATCGGCGGTGAGCTGCCGGTAGGTCTTGTCGCACAGCTCTGGCGGCGGCGACACCAGTTCCGCGCCGGCCGCCTGCGCGGCGAGCTGCATCCGGCACGCCTTGTCCAGCATGTCCATCAGGCAGAAGGCCTCCGCCACCGTGCGCCCGGTCACCAGACTGCCGTGGTTGTGGAGGAGCAACGCCCGGCAGGTGCCGAGATTGGCGACGAGGCGGACCTTCTCGCTGTCGGTCAGGGCCAGCCCTTCGTACCGATGGTAGGCGAGGTCGCGGTAAAAGCGCAGGGCGTGCTGGGACAGTGGGAGGAGCCCGTCCTTCAGCATCGACACGGACACCGCCGCCTCGTTGTGGAGGTGCATGACGCAGCGCGCGTCCTCGCGCGCCGCATGGACGGCGCCATGGACGACGAAGCCGGTGGCGTTCACCGGGTGGGGGCTGTCGCCGATGATGGCGCCGTGGATGTCGATCTTGACGAGGTTGGAGGCGGTCACCTCGTCGAAGGTCAGGCCGAAGGGGTTGATGAGGAAGCGCCCCGGCTCCCCCGGCACGGCCAGCGAGATGTGGGTGTAGATCAGGTCGTCCCAGCCGCGCTCGGCGACCAGACGGTAGGCGGCGGCGAGATCGACCCGCGCTCGCCACTCGGCCTCACTGATGCCGGTGTCGGCGAGGCGCGGTCCGGCATGGACGAATGATCCGCTGGTGTCCGTCACGGTCGGCTCCCGGTCTGTGCGATGAGCGGGGGAGCGTCGCATGGCGCGGCGTGGTTGTCCAAGCAGGACGCTAGGACTATTCCGGATTTCGGAAATCACTGGCCCGGCTTGGTTGTGGTCCCTTAGGATGCGGAGCTTTCCGCCGCCGAGTGCACAGCGATGACCATGACCGCGCCAGTCTCCACCCCGTCCGACCGCAGCGCGCCGGAAGGGGGGCGAATGGAGGATCAGGCGAAGCCCTCCATCCTTGTGGTGGACGACGAGGAAGGGATCTGCAGTTTCCTGTCGCGCGCGCTGGAGCGGCGCGGCTGGCGGGTCGAGGTCGCGGGCAGCGCCGAGGAGGGCGCCCGGACGCTGGAGCGCATCCACGCCGAGGTGATCATCCTCGACGTCGCCCTGCCGGGCCGCTCGGGGCTGGACTGGCTGAAGGAGCTGATGGCCGGCGGCTACGCCGGCGAGGTGATCCTGGTCACCGCCTTCGCCGACATGGACACGGCCATCGACGCCCTGCGCTCCGGTGCCGCGGATTTCGTGCTGAAGCCCTTCCGGGTCGAGCAGATCCTCAACTCCATCGACCGCTGCGTCGAGCGCACCCGGCTGACCCGCGAGAACTACGTGCTGCGCCGGCAGTTGTCGAAGAAGGACAACGGACGCGACGAAATCGTCGGGCGGTCGGACGCCATGATGCGGCTGCGCTCGCTGGTGCAGCGGGTGGCGCCGACCCCGTCGACGGTGCTGATCCAGGGCGAGTCCGGCGTCGGCAAGGAACTGGTCGCCCGCGCGCTGCACGACCTGTCGCCGCGCGCCGACCGGCCCTTCGTCGCGGTGAACTGCGCGGCGATTTCCGCCGACCTGATCGAGGCGGAGCTGTTCGGCCATGCCCGCGGCGCCTTCACCGGGGCCAAGGACGCGCGCAAGGGGCTGTTCTACTACGCCCACGGCGGCACGCTGTTCCTGGACGAGATCGGCGAGCTGTCGCTGACGTTGCAATCCAAGCTGCTGCGCGTGCTGGAGGAGCGGCGCATCCGCCCGGTGGGCAGCGAGCAGGAGGTGCCGGTGGACGTCCGCGTGGTCACCGCCACCAACCGCGACTTGAAGGCGGAGGCCGCGGCCGGGCGCTTCCGTCCGGACCTGTTCTACCGGCTGGAGGTGATGACCCTGACCATCCCGCCGCTGCGCCAGCGCGCGGTGGACGTGCCGGAGCTGGCCGCGCTGTTCATGCGCTTCCTGCCGGCGCGGCTGGCCGTGCCGCCGCTGACCCTGACGCCGGAGGTGACAAGGGCGCTGATGTGCCATTCCTGGCCCGGCAACGTGCGGGAGTTGCGCAACTTCGTGGAGCGGTCGCTGCTGCTCGGCGAATTCCCGCTCGACGATCTCGACACCGCCAACGCCGCGGCGGTGGAGGCGGGTCTGGCCGCGGACCCCAGCCTGTGCGCCGCGGCGGTGGCCGGCAACCCGCCCTGCGCGCCCTGTCCGGTCCGCCATGTGCGGATGGACGGGGATAACGACGTGCTGCCGCTGGCCGAGGTGGAGAAGCGCCACATCCTGACCGTGCTGGCGCGCTGCGACGGCAGCAAGGCGCGCGCCGCCGATCTGCTGGGCGTGTCGCGCAAGACGCTGGATCGGAAATGCGTGGAATGGGGGGTGTGACGCCTCCATCCCGTTCCCATCCGCCCCGGCCCAACATGCTGAAGCGGCTGGCGGCGGCCTACGCGGAGTCGGTGCGGCTCAAGCTGCTGGCTCTGGTGCTGGCGCCGCTGCTGGTCGGCGCGCCGGTCCTGCTGATGATCGTCTGGGCCTGGGGGACGCAGGGCTACGACCAGCTTCTGGTCAACAAGGTCAGCTCCGACCTGGGGACGGCGCGGCAGTTCTTTGACCGGGTGCAGATGTCGCTGCGCAACGGGCTGGAGGGGGTGGCAACCTCCCACCGCTTGGCCCTGGTGCTGGAGCGCGGCACGCCCGCCGACCTGCGCCGGCTGCTCGACGAGGAGGCGGAGGAGCACGGGCTGGACTATCTGCTGCTGCTCGACGCCGGGGGCATGGTGCGGGCGGGCGGGGCCTTCGCCGTTCCGGCGGACCGCAGCGGCTGGTCGGTGGTGCGCGAGGCGCTGCACGGCTACGCCCAGCACGGGCTGGAGGTCTTCGCCCCGGCGGAGCTGGAGGCGCTGAATCCGGCGCTGCGCCGGGCCGCCCACACGCCGCTGGTGCCGACCCGCGCCGCCCGGCCCGATCCGCGCAATGTCGAAAGTCATGGGGCCGAGGACCGCGGGCTGGTGATCCAGGTCGCCATTCCCTTCGATGGGCCGGACGGCCGCCTGCTCGGGGTGCTGGAAGGCGGGGTGCTGCTGAACGGCAACCAGGGCATCGTCGACCGGCTGAACACCATCGTCTATCAGGACGCCTCGCTGCCGCTGGGCAGTCAGGGCACGGCCACGCTGTTCCTGGGCGACACCCGGATCGCCACCAACGTCCGGCTGTTCGAAGGCCAGCGGGCGCTGGGCACCCGGGCGTCGCAGGCGGTGGCGGACAAGGTGCTGGACCGCGGCGAGCCGTGGCTGGGCTCGGCTTTCGTGGTCAACGACACCTATGTGTCGGGCTATCAGCCGCTGGCCGACACCGCCGGGCGGCGGATCGGCATGCTCTATGTCGGGTTCCTGGAATCGCCGCTGCGCGACACGCTCTACAAGGCTTTGGCCGGGCTCTTCCTGCTGTTCCTGCTGGTGTCGGGACTGGGGACGCTGGTCGGCCTGCGCGGCGCGCGGGCCATCTTCCGCCCGCTGGAGCGCATGGCCGGCGTCATCGCCCGCATCGAGGGGGGCGAGGATTCCGCGCGCATCGGCCCCACCGCCAGCCGGGACGAGTTGGGGCGGCTGGCCCGCGCCTTCGACCATCTGCTGGATTCCGTGGCGGCGCGGCGGTGGGAGCTTCAGCGCTCCGCCGAGGAACTGGACCGCAAGGTGGCGCTGCGCACCGCCGCGCTGGAGGAGGCCAACGCCACCCTGCGCCGCGCCCAGCAGCAGCTGGTGATGAACGAGAAGCTGACCGCCATCGGCGAGCTGACCGCCGGGGTGGCGCACGAGATCAACAACCCGGTCGCGGTGATCCAGGGCAACCTCGACCTGCTGCGCGAGGTGCTGGGCGACGGGATCGAGCCGGTGCGCCAGGAGGTCCGGCTGATCGACGAGCAGACCCGGCGCATCCACGCCATCGTGACGAAGCTGCTGCAATTCGCCCGGCCCGGCGACTTCGCCGGTTACGCCGAGCCGACCGACGTGAACGGCGTGCTGTCCGACTGCCTGGTGCTGACCCGGCACAACCTGAACCGGGCGCGGGTCGTGGTGACGCTGAAGGCCGAGGCGGGCGGGCCGGTGGAGATGAACCGCGGCGAGCTTCAGCAGGTGCTGATCAACCTGATCGTCAACGCCATGCAGGCGATGCCGGAGGGCGGCCGCCTGACTCTGGACAGCCGCGACATCGGCCCGGACGAGCGTCTGCCGGGGGCGGAGCCGTTCGAAGGCGTTCTGGTGGGGGTCGAGGACACCGGCCACGGCATCGCCGCGGGCGATCTGGCTCGCATCTTCGACCCCTTCTTCACCACCAAGAAGCAGACCGGGACGGGGCTCGGCCTGTCGATCAGCTACGCCATCGTCCAGCGCTACGGCGGGCGGATCACGGTGGAGAGCGATCCGGGGCGCGGAACGCGCTTCACCCTGTGGCTGCGGCGGCAGGCCGTCTATTCCGACCAGCCGACCGCGCCCTTCTTCGCCGCCCAGCGGATCACCGCGGGGGGCTGATCCCCCTTTACCCGGCGTTTCTTTACCTGGCGACGGCCAGGAACGGGTTGACGCCGATGCGGCGGTATTCTTCCTCGCCCAGCAGCAGGTCGAGCGCCAGGGTGGCGAGGTCGTCGGCCACCGGGTCGAGGTCCGGCGCCTTCTCCAGGAACAGCAGCTTCAGATAGCTGTGGCAGGCGTCGCAGGTTTCCGCCCGCACCGCGCCGTTGGCCTCCGTGCCGTCCGTTCCTTCGACGAAGCGCTGGGACACGTCCTTGCCGTCGCCGCAGGCCACGCAGGACGAGCGCACATGGTGCCAGGCGGTGTGGCAGATCCCGCAATGGAGATAGCGCAGGCCGCCGCTCTCCATGCCGACCTGCAACACGCCGGCGACCGGCGCGCCGCCGCAGACCGGGCAGGCGGTGGCGGTGGCGTGGGCGGTCACCGACGCCGGGTCGAGCGCCGCGGCGTGGCGTGTCCAGGCGGTTTGGAAGGCCGCGGCCAGAAAGGGTGCTGCGGCGAGGTCGCCGTCCTCCAGCGCGTCGCCGGCCCAGCGCCCGGCCAGAGCCTCCAGGGTGTCGGCGTCGGACGCGGCGAGCGCGGTCAGGGCCTCGCGCGCACCGCCGGGCAGGCTGTCCAGCTTGGCGGCCAGGGTGCGCAGGTCGGCGGCCCACTGCTCCTCCGGCGGCAGGGTGGCGGGGGTGGCGGTCACCGCCGCCTGGGCATCGGCCAGCGTGGCGACGAAGCGCAGCCAGTCGCCCATGGCGTGCCCCTCCGCCAGCGCGCGCAGGCGCGCCGCCCGCCGGGCGAAGATCGCCGCGTCGGGCAGGCGCAGCGGGGCCGGCGACTGGCCCGGCACCAGACCGGCCGCGGCCATCGCGGCGGCGGTCGCTTCGGACATCGCCGCTTCGGAAATCGGGGCGTCGGAGGAGGAGGCGGTCATGGTGGCTTTCCCGGTCACGGATCACGAACGATGAGAAGGGATAGCACAGCGCAAGAACGGTGCCAGGAGGACCTGTATTCCCTCTCCCGTCCCGGGAGAGGGAAGGGGCCCACGCAAAGCGTGGGAAGGGTGAGGGTACCGGCAACGGGCAGGCGCCTTGATCCTCGCGCGACCCTCACCCGCCCGCTGCCGCGGGCACCCTCTCCCGGGGCGGGAGAGGGAATAGACACCTCCCGACAGATTGTCCTCCACACAAACGTCAGGGACATTTTGTCCATCGGCGGCTGGACAAAATGTCCCTCGGCGTAGTGCGGGCATGATCGTTCCGTCTGTCCGCCCCAGCAAATTCCCCGCATTCCGCCCATGGCCCCGGCTGGCACGGAATCTGCCCTTTGGGGGATGCGCCGCTCCGGCCGGGTCACCCCGGACGGCGCGCGCGCCACCGGCTCCAGGCGCTCAAGCGCCGGGCCGGAACATCCTGACACCAGGGCCGACATCAGGGAGGTTTCATGCCCATCACACCCATGCAGGTATCACGGCGGCAGTTCTTGAAGGTCACGGCGGGCGGTCTCGCCGCCTCCAGCATGGGGGTTCTGGGCTTCCTGCCGTCCGAGGCGCTGGCCGAGGTGCGCCAGTTCCGCCTCGCCCGCGCCAAGGAGATCCGCAACACCTGCCCCTACTGTTCGGTCGGCTGCGGCCTGCTGATGTACAGCCTGGGCGACGGCGCCAAGAACGCCAAGGCCGAGATCATCCACATCGAGGGCGACCCCGACCATCCGGTCAGCCGCGGCTCGCTCTGCCCGAAGGGCGCCGGCCTGCTGGACTTCATCCACAGCCCGAACCGCCTGAAATATCCGGAGGTCCGCGAGGCTGGCTCCAACAGCTGGAAGCGCGTTTCCTGGCATGAGGCGATCGAGCGCATCGCCCGCCACATCAAGGACGACCGCGACGCCAACTTCGTCACCAAGACCGCCGACGGCGTGACGGTGAACCGCTGGCTGTCCACCGCCATGCTGACCGCCTCGGCCTCCTCCAACGAGACGGGCATCCTGACGCAGAAGGTCATGCGCTCGCTGGGCATCGTCGGCACCGACGCGCAGGCCCGCGTCTGCCACGGCCCGACCGTGTCGGCGCTGGCCTCGACCTTCGGGCGCGGGGCGATGACCAACAGCTGGGTGGACATCTCCAACGCCGACTTCATCCTGATCATGGGCGGCAACCCGGCGGAGGCGCACCCGGTCGGCTTCAAGTGGGCGGTCGAGGCGAAGAAGCGCGGCGCGCGCATCGTCGTCGTCGACCCGCGCTACAACCGCTCCGCCGCGGTGGCCGACGAGTATCTGCCGATCCGCGCCGGCTCCGACATCGTGTTCCTGGGCGGCGTCATCAACTGGCTGGTCGCCAACGACAAGATCCAGTGGGAGTATGTCCGCGCCTACACCAACGCCGCCTTCATCGTGAAGGAGGGCTTCGGGTTCGAGGACGGGCTGTTCAGCGGCTACGACGCGGCCAAGGGCCAGTACGACCGCTCAAGCTGGAATTACGAGTTCGAGGCGGACGGCACGACGGCGAAGACCGACCCGACGCTCCAGCATCCGCGCTGCGTGTGGAACCTGATGAAGGCCCACTACGCGCGCTACACGCCGGAGCTGGTCGAGGACCTGACCGGCACGCCGAAGGACGGCTTCCTGCGCGTCTGCCAGCATCTCGGCTCCACGGCGGTGCGCGACCGCGTCGGCACGATCCTCTACGCGCTGGGCTGGACGCAGCACACGGTGGGCGCCCAGAACATCCGCACCATGGCGATGATCCAGCTCCTGCTGGGCAACATCGGCATGCCAGGCGGCGGCGTGAACGCCCTGCGCGGCCACTCCAACATCCAGGGCCTGTCGGACCTCGGCCTGCTGTCCACCAACCTGCCGGGCTATCTGACCCTGCCGTCGGAGAAGGCGCACCCGACCTTCGCCGACTACATCGCCAAGACCGCGCCGAAGGCGCAGGCGCCGGGCCAGCTGAACTTCTGGGCCAACACGCCGAAATTCTTCGTCAGCCTGCTGAAGTGGTTCTGGGGCGACAAGGCGACGGCGGAGAACAACTGGGGCTACGACTGGCTGCCCAAGTGGGACAAGATGTACGACGTGCTCCAGGTCATGGACCTGATGCACAACGGCAAGGTCAACGGCTTCATCGTCCAGGGCTTCAACCCGCTGACCTCCTTCCCCGACGCGCGCAAGACGGCGGCGGATTTCGCCAAGCTGAAGTACATGGTGGTGATCGACCCGATCGCCACGGAGACCGCCTCCTTCTGGCAGAACCACGGCGAGGTCAACGAGGTCGACACCGCGTCGATCAAGACCGAGGTGTTCCGCCTGCCCTCGACCTGCTTCGCCGAGGAGGACGGGGCCATCGTCAACTCCTCGCGCTGGCTGCAATGGCACTGGAAGGGCGCCAACCCGCCGGGCGAGGCGAAGACCGACCAGGAGATCCTGGCCGAGCTGTTCATGGCCGTCCGCAGCCTCTACGCCAAGGAGGGCGGCACCGCGCCGGAGCCGATCCTCAACCTCTCCTGGCCCTACAAGAACCCGCTGGAGCCGACGCCGGAGGAGCTGGCGAAGGAGATGAACGGCCGCGCGCTGGCCGACATCCCCGATCCGAAGGACCCGGCGAAGTTCCTGGCCCGCAAGGGGGAACAGCTTCCCAACTTCGCCCTGCTGCGCGACGACGGCACGACGATGAGCGCCTGCTGGATCTTCGCCGGCTCCTGGACGCAGGCGGGCAACCAGATGGCCCGGCGCGACAACACCGACGCCGGTCTGGGCAACACGCCGGGCTGGGCCTGGGCGTGGCCGGCCAACCGCCGCATCATCTACAACCGCGCCTCCTGCGACCCGTCGGGCAAGCCCTGGGACCCCAAGCGCACTCTGATCGCGTGGAACGGCACCGCCTGGGCGGGCGCCGACGTGCCGGACTTCAAGGTGGACTCGCCGCCCGCCGACGGCATGAACCCCTTCATCATGAACCCGGAGGGCGTCGGGCGGCTGTTCTGCACCGACAAGCTGGTGGACGGCCCCTTCCCCGAGCATTACGAGCCGATGGAAAGCCCGCTCGGCACCAACCCGCTGCACCCCAAGGTGGTCAGCAGCCCGGCGGTGCGCATCTTCAAGGCCGACCGCGAGCGGCTGGGCACCCATGACCAGTTCCCCTACGTCGGCACCACCTACCGCCTGACCGAGCATTTCCAGTTCTGGACCAAGAGCGTGCGGCTGAACGCCATCGCCCAGCCGGAGCAGTTCGTGGAGATCGGCGAGACGCTGGCGGCGGAGAAGGGCATCCAGGCCGGCGACTGGGTCCAAGTCTCCTCCAAGCGCGGCCACATCAAGGCCAAGGCGGTGGTGACCAAGCGCATCAAGGCCCTGAAGGTGGCGGGCCGCACCGTCCACCAGATCGGCATCCCCCTGCACTGGGGCTGGGAGACGGTGGCCAAGAAAGGCTTCCTGTCCAACACGCTGCCGCCTGCCGTCGGCGACTGCAACACCCAGACCCCGGAATACAAGGCGTTCCTCGTGAACGTCGAGAAGATCGGAGTGGCGTAAGTCATGGCACTGCAATCCCTCGATATCCTGCGCCGGTCCGCCACCCCGACGCCGACCCCGCAGGCCCGCAACCCGCAGGAGGTGGCGAAGCTGATCGACACCACGGTCTGCATCGGCTGCAAGGCCTGCCAGGTCGCCTGCTCGGAATGGAACGAGCTGCGCGCCGAGGTCGGCACCTGCGTCGGCGTCTACGACAACCCGACCGACCTGTCCGCGCAGGCCTGGACGGTCATGCGCTTCAACGAGGTGGAGGAGAAGGGCAAGCTGGAGTGGCTGATCCGCAAGGACGGCTGCATGCACTGCGCCGACCCCGGCTGCCTGAAGGCCTGCCCGTCGCCGGGCGCCATCGTGCAGTTCAAGAACGGCATCGTGGACTTCCACCAGGAGAACTGCATCGGCTGCGGCTACTGCATCTCCGGCTGCCCGTTCAACGTGCCGCGCCTCAGCCCGGCCGACAGCAAGGCCTACAAGTGCAACCTGTGCTCCGACCGCGTGGCGGTGGGGCAGGAGCCGGCCTGCGTCAAGACCTGCCCGACCGGCGCCATCCAGTTCGGCAGCAAGGAGGACATGATCGAGGTCGCCCAGACCCGCGTCACCGACCTCCAGTCGCGCGGCTACGACCAGGCGGGCCTCTACGACCCCGCCGGGGTGGGCGGCACCCACGTCATGTACGTGCTGCACCACGCCGACAAGCCGGCGCTCTACTCCGGCCTGCCGGACAACCCGTCGATCAGCGCCGTCGTCGGGGTGTGGAAGGGCATGCTGAAGCCGCTGGCGACGCTGGGCGTCGCCGCCGCCGGCCTGTTCGGCTTCTTCCATTACATCACGGTCGGCCCGAACCGCGCCGATGACGAGGACGAGGCGGATCACGGCACGCCGCCGGTCCCGCCCGCCCAGGGGACCAAGCATGCCCATGGGATCAAAAACGAGGAACGGGAGAACGCGCTGTGAAGACGTCGGAAAAGCTGATCCAACGCTACTGCGCCGCGGAGCGCATCAACCACTGGATCGTGGCGGTCTGCTTCGTTCTGCTCGCCATCTCCGGGCTGGCCTTCTTCTACCCGGCCTTCTTCTGGCTGACCGGGGTGTTCGGCACGCCGCAGCTCGCCCGCATCGTCCATCCCTTCGTCGGGGTGGTGATGTTCCTGGCCTTCGCCCGCCAGTTCTTCCGCTACGCCCACCACAACCTCATCAACAAGGAGGATGTGACATGGATGATGTCGGTGAAGGAGGTGATGAAGGGCAACGAGGTCGGCGACATCGGCCGCTACAACGGCGGCCAGAAGGGCATGTTCTGGGTCATGGTGCTGTGCATGATCCTGCTGCTGGTGTCGGGGGTGATCGCGTGGCGGCCCTATTTCGCGGGCTACTTCCCGATCCCGGTCATCCGCGTGGCGCTTCTGGTCCACGCCGCCAGCGCGCTGGTGCTGATCGCCAGCATCATCGTCCATGTCTACGCCGCGCTGTGGGTGCAGGGCACGATCCGCGCGATGGTCGAGGGTGTGGTCACCCACGCCTGGGCGCGCAAGCACCATCCGCGCTGGTTCCGTCAGGTGACCGGCAAGGAAACCGGGCATTCGTAACCCTTGAACCCTCTCCCGCCCTGGGAGAGGGTGCCCGCGAAGCGGGCGGGTGAGGGTCGCGCAAGGGTCAGATGTTTTGCCTTGCCGGCACCCTCACCCTCCCGCCGCTTTCCGGCGGGCCCCACCCTCTCCCGGGGCGGGAGAGGGAATATCTTCCGTAAGGATATCCGCCATGAGCCTCGCCATGGACTTCGCCGCGCCGTCCACCACCCACCGCATGACCGTCCTGCGGCTGGGGCCGGACGCCGCACAGCTCTGCGACGACGCGGTGGTGGAGGAGGTGCCCGTCGCCATCGCCTACAACGGCATCGTCCATGCGGTGATGCTGGCGACCCCCGACGATTTGGAGGACTTCGGCCTCGGCTTCTCCTTGTCGGAGGGGATCGTCGCCGACGCGGAGGAGCTTGAAAGCCTCCGGGTCGTGGACGGCTGCGACGGGATCGAGATCCGCATGGAGATCCCGATGGAGCGCTTCATGGCGCTCAAGGGCAAGCGGCGGAGCATCGCGGGGAGATCGGGTTGCGGCGTCTGCGGCGTGGAGAGCCTCCAGGCCATCGCCCGGTCCGGCCAGCCCGTCCCCTCGGGCGGGCGGCTGTCGGTCGGCGCGGTGGAGCGGGCGCTGCCCCGCTTCGCCGAGCGGCAGACCCTGCACCGCGCCACCGGGGCGGCGCACGGCGTCGCCTGGGTGAACGTGGCGGGGGAGATCCTGGCGGTGCGCGAGGACGTCGGCCGCCACAACGCGCTGGACAAGCTGATCGGCTGGCTGGTGCGCACGGGCGTGGACCGGCGGGGCGGCTTCGTCCTGACCTCCAGCCGGGCCAGCTACGAGCTGGTGCAGAAGGCCGCCCGTCTGGGCATCAGCGGGCTGGTCGCCATCTCCGCCCCCACCGGCTTGGCGGTGCGCATGGCGGAGAGCTGCGGCGTGTCGCTGGCCGGCTTCGCCCGCGGCGACCGGCTGGTCGTCTATAGCCACGGCGACCGCTGGGCGTAGGCGGCTGCACGGAAAGCGTCACGGCAGGCGCCGCTCCGTCGTCTTGGGAATACCGCACGGATGACGGAGACCCCGATGCCACTCGACAGGGCCGCGATCAAGAACACCAAATCCAAACCACTCGATTTCGCCGAATGGCGGGACAGCGTCCAGGACGCCGCCCAACTCAACGGGCTTGTGAATCTCAGCGTGGTCACCGATCACCACATCTGCCCGCAAAATGTCCTGCTCGATCTCCGCAACAAGGCTGTGGACGCCAGCAGCGACGGGTACCTGATCAGCATCGGCACCTATGCGGTGAACAACGCCGTGATCGCGCAGACCCAGGACCCGCAGGCCCGGATGGAAGCGCTGATGGAGCGGATCCTCTGGGCCTTCGGCAACGTCTTCCCCGGCGCAGAGAATGTGATGCGGGTGGACGATCCCATGGACATCGGCGGATGGGAGGCGGAGGGAGCGCTGACCAAGGCGCTGCCCTACGCCAACCAGCTTAAGGACCTGCTCGTCCAAGTCATCACGACGCCGTCACGCGCGAACTGGCAGGAGGTCGCCAACCACGTCAACCCGCAAGGTCCGGCGATGCTCAAGGCCCGGAAATCCATCCTGAAATGGGCGGACGCCTGGGCAACCCACCCCACCTACCGCATCTACATCCGCCTGACGAAAGCGGAGACGGAAAACTGCCGCCGGAGTTTCAAATCCTTCTCCGGCTCCGGAGCTTGGGTCCATCCCCAGCATGAGGTTCTCAATATGGTCGCGAGAAAGCTGGCCATCTGGGAGTCGACGGTCACGAACAGCACCGGCGAGGACCAGCGCATCGCCTACAAGGCCATGCGCGACGACATCAACCAATCCTGCTTCAACGGCCAGAAAAAATGCTGCGACCGTTGGCTGGAGCATCATCAAGCCCCCTGACGCGGCTAACCCTCTTCCGGAGCCTGGGCTGCCGACGATGCCCCGGCCGATGCCCCGTCGTCGCCGCGCAGCCGTTCGAGAACCTGCCGCAGATCGCCGGGGTGAAGGGGCTTGTGCAGGAAGGAGCAGCCGCGGCGCTGGCCTTCCAGCAGGGCGCTCTGGGCCGTCTCGCCGCTGAGCACCACGGCGGGGATCTCGCAGCCGTAGAGGCGGCGCACCCGGTCGATCACGTCGAAGCCGGACACCTTTCCAGGCAGCCGCAGGTCGGTCAGGATGACCGACGGAGGCTCGGGCAATCCGTCCAGCACCGCGAAGACTTCCCGCATGTCGCTCGCCGCGGCGACGGTGCAGCCCCAGCTTTCCAGGATCATTTGCAGGCCGGTCAGCACCATGGCCTCGTCGTCCACGGCCAGCACGGTCATCCCGGTCAGGGGCGGGGCGGTGGCGGCAGAGGGCGGGGGAGCGGGGGGGCCACAAGGCGGTTCAACCGGGGGGGTCGCTGCCTCCAGCGAGACGGAGAAGACCGTCCCGCGCCCGATGCGCGACCGCACCTCGACCTGGAGGCCGAGAAGCTCCGCCAGCCGGCGCACGATGGCGAGGCCGAGGCCCAGCCCGCGGTTGGGGTCGCGGTTGGGGTTCTGGAGCTGGTGGAACTCGTCGAAGATGGCGGTCAACTGCTCCTCGGGGATGCCGAAGCCGGTATCCCAGACATCGATGCGCCAGCGGTTGCCACGCCGCCGCATGGCGAGCAGCAGGCCGCCGTGCCGGGTGTAGCGGATGGCGTTGGTCAGCAGGTTGCGCATCACCCGCCCGAACAGCACCGGGTCGGTCTCCACCGTGCCGGGGCAGAGGCGGGCGCGCAGGCGCAGGCCCTTCTCTTCGCTCTGCGGGCGGAACTCCTCGACGAGCTGGCCCAGAAGCTCGTCCAGGGCGACCGGCTGCGGGTCCGGCGTCACCGTGCCGGCGTCCAGCGTGGAGATGTCGAGCAGCGCGTTCAGCAGCCGCTCGCCCGCCGTCATGGCGTTGCCCAGCATCTCGGCCGTGCTCAGCGCCTTCTCATCGCTGATCTGGCTGCACAGCGCGTCGAGGAACAGGCGCATCGCCTGGAAGGGCTGGCGCAGGTCGTGGCTGGCCGAGGCGAGGAAGCGCGACCGCGCGGCGGTCGTCCGCTCGATCTCCGCGCGCATCTCCCGCTCCATGCGGGCGACGACCCGGTCGTCGGGGGCCGCCTGGGTGGCCAGCGCCAGCACGCCGACCGTCTCCCCATCCTGGGTCAGCGGCACGCCCTGGAAGGCCGCGGGATCGGCGTCGCCCACGGGCAGAAGCTCGATGCCGACCGGCTCCTCGGTGTCGCCGGAAAACAGCGGGTCGACGGCGCCCAGCACCGCCGGCCAGACCGCCCCGAACCAGATCGGGGCCGGCTGCCCGCCCGCCGCCGGTTCCTTGCCGAGAAGGGCGCACAGCGCGTCGTTGGCGAAGAGGGTGGCGGCGTGCGGCGGCCCGCTCAGAACGAAGGCCGGCAACGCGGCGGCGCGGCAGACGCGCAGCGCGTTCTCCACGCACTCCGTCTCCGCTGGCGCGGAGTCGATGCTGGTCCTGTTCCCATGCCGAGACGTCACGTCGGTCTCTCTAACCGCTAGAGCTGAAGGTGAAGCACCTTAACCTTTGGTGCACTGGGGATGAAAGCGCCTGAAAGCCCTATACGCCATCTATGCGGAAGGCATTGGGGGCGACAGGCGGGCAAGATGGTCCTCCACCATGTATTTCCGGCGGAGCAGGGCCATCAGACGGATCTTCAGGATGTCCATCGGCTGCGACTTGCCGACGAAGTCGTCGGCGCCGGCGGTCAGGCTGGCGGTCAGCCGGTCGTCGCCCTCCTGGCTGGTCAGGATGACGATCTGGAAGAACAGGCCGCGCCGCCGGCGGAAGCGGTCGAACCGCTCGCACAGCTGGGTGCCGCTGGTGCCCGGCATAACGAGGTCGAGGATCACGCAGTCCAGCCCGCCGTCCTCCAGCGCCGCCACCGCCTCGTCGGCGTTGCGCGCGGCGACGACGTGGCAGCCGTCCTCCTCCAGCTCGGCGCGCAGGAATTCGCGGTAGGTCGCGCTGTCGTCCACCACCAGGATGCGCGCCCGCCGCAGGATGTCGGACACCGTCGGCGGCGCGTTGCGCCGGTCGAGCAGCGCCATCGCCTGCTGCACCACGCCCTGGGAATCGGCAGGGTCCACCCGCTGCACATCGGCGGGAACGCCGGACTCCGCCGCCCGTTCCGCCGAACCCAGCAGCATGGCGGGGGCCGGGCAGCGCCGCCGCAGCTCCGTCAGGGTGCGGGCGGCCTCGCCGTCGGCCTCCACCATCAGCAGGTCGAAGGGACGGCGCGCCAGCTCTGCGACGGCGGGTTCCACCGTTTCGACGCAGCTCGCCTCGATGCCCTGCTCCTCCAGCATCAGCTTCAGGAGAAGTCCCTGTGTCTGCGAAGCGATGACGATCAGCGCCCTGGGTCCACTCATGAGGGCTCCACTCCCGTCGAAACCAGTTCCAGCAAACGGGCCGCCACCTTGTCGATGGGCAGCTCCTCGGTAACGCCTCCCAGCCGGACCGCGGTCCCCGGCATGCTGTGGATGACCGCGGTGGAGGCGTGCTCCGCAATGGTGTAGGCGCCCGCCCGGCGCATGTCGGTGAGGCCACGCGCCCCGTCCTCCCCCATGCCGGTCAGCAGCACGCCAATGGCGGCGGCGCCGAAAGCCGACGCCAGGGAGGAGAACAGCACATCCCCGGACGGCCTCTGGCCGCAGACCGGATCGCCGTGGATCAGCCGCATCCCGCCGGGCTCGGCGGTCAGATGAAGCTCGCCGGGGGCGACGTAGACGTGGCCGGGCCGGTGCGGCGCGTCGGAGGCCAGCGCCACCGGCAGCGGCGTGACCGACCCCAGCCAAGAGGCGAAGCCGGCCACGAAGGGGGCGCCGATGTGCTGCACGACGAAGACGGGCAGGGGGAAGTTGGTCGGCAGCCCGCGCAGCAGCTTCACCAGCGCCGCCGGCCCGCCCGTCGAGGCGGTGATCCCCAGCGCGCGGAACTGCCGCTTCACCACGGACGGCGGCAGGGGCGGCGGCATCGGAACGCTGGCACCCCTGCGGCGGCTGTTGGTGCCGACGGGCTCCTCGTCGCCGTTGCGCGGGCGCCCGCGCTGCCGGATCACCTTGACCTGGCTCATGATGGTGAGTTGGGTGCAGAGATGCCGGGCGACGGTCTGGTAGTCGGCGCGGGCCATGCTGCCCGGCTTTTCCACCACGGCCAGGGCCCCGGCCTGGAGCGCCCGCATCGGGATGTCCAGGTCGCGCACGTCGGAGGCGACGACGACGATGGGCACGGGATGCTCGCGCATCAGCCGCTCGGTCACGGCGAAGCCGTCGATCCCCGGCAGGCGGATGTCCAGCGACACCACGTCCGGCTTCAGCGAGACGACCATGCGCAGCGCCTGTTCGCCCGACGCGGCGATGCCGGCCAGTTCCAGCCGCGGGTCCTCGCCGATGACGTGGGCGAGGAGCTGCTGGACGACCGGCGAGTCCTCGACCACCAGGACGCGGATCTTGCGGGCGCCGGTCACAGCAGCCGCCGGATGCCGGCCAGAAGCTCGTTCTGGTCGAAGCGGGTCTTGACGATGTAGGCGTCGGCGCCGAGGTCCAGCCCGCGCTCGCGGTCCTCGTCGCTGGCGCGCGAGGTGACCAGGATCACCGGCAGGTCGGAGGTCATGGGGTTGCCCTTGACGGCCTGGAGCAGGGCGAACCCGTCCATCCTCGGCATCTCCACGTCGCTGATGATCAGGTTCACATCCTCCAGCTCGCCGAGCGTTTCGACCGCCTCGCGCCCATCCACGCACAGCGTGACCCGGTAACCATGGGCCTCCAGGATGCTCTTTTCCAGGGTTCGCGTGGTGATGGAGTCGTCCACAACCAAAATGTGCGGCCGCCGCCGCTCCGATTCGTCGACCGGACGGACCAGCGGCGGCAGGGCCATGCCGGGGCGCGGCGACAGGGCGGCGGGATTCAGCACCAGGGCCGGCGACCCGTCGTCCATCAGCACGGTGCCGAGGAAGCGGGCGGCGTCGATTCCCACCTCCTCCGCCGGGGTGACCACCGAGTCGCGGGTGGCCAACAGCGCGTCCACGACCAGCGCGACCCGCCGCCCGGCGGAGCGCAGGACGACGAGCGCGAGCGGCGCCCCGTTGCCGGGCGGCATGGCGCCGTCGTAGCCGAGCAAGGCGGCCAGCGGCGTCACCGGGACGTCCTCCTCCTCCAGCCGGATGGTCGGGGCGGCAAGGTCGGTGAACAGCGTGTCCGCCGGGACGCGCAGCACGCGCGCCACGTCGTTGCTGGGGATCGCCAGGATGTCGTCCTGGACCGCCACGAAGACCAGCCGCTGGCTGAGCAGGCTGAGCGGCACCTCCACCGTGACGACGGTCCCGCCGCCCTCGCGCGCGGCCAGCGTCACCGAGCCCTGGAGCCGGGTCACCTCCCGCCGCACGATGGCGAGGCCCATGCCGCGTCCGGCGTATTCGTTCGCGGTGGGGGCGGTGGAGAAGCCCGGCTCGAAGATCAGGTCGAGCAGCCGTTCCTCGGGCGCCGTCTCCGCCGCGTCGGCGCCCAGCAGGCCGCGCTCGACGGCGTGGCGGGCGATGGCCTCGCGGTTCGGGCCGCGCCCGTCGTCCTCGACGCGCAGGACGAGACGGCGCCCGACCACCGAAGCTTCGAAGCGGACGGTCGCCGCCGCGCGCTTGCCCGCCGCCACCCGTTCCTGAGGGGTTTCGACGCCATGGCTGACGGCGTTGCGCGCGATGTGCAGCACCGGGTCCTTCAGCCGTTGCAGGACCACCCGGTCGGCCTGGGTCTCCAGCCCGCGGATGTCCGCCTCGACCTCCTTGCCCTGGGCGCGGCTGATGTCGCGGATCATGCGGCCGAGGTTGCTGAACTGCGACTCCGCCGGCAGCATGCGCAGCTGCCGCACCTCGTCCTGGAAGCCGCTGCCCCAGCGGCGCAGCGACCAGAGATGGCGGTCATGGGCGCGGTGCGCCGCGTCCAGCGAGGCGCCGAGCGCGCGGAAGCGCCGCTCGAAGGAGGACAGGCGCAGGGCCGTCTCGTCGCCCGCGAAACTGGTCGTGCCGACCCCAGAGACATCGTGGGAGCCGCGGAACAGGCGGGGCCGCATGGCGTGCCAGCTCCGTTCCAGGGCGCGCCATTCGCCGCGCAGCTCGCGCAGCTCGGCGACCAGGGCGGACTGGTTCTCGATCTCCGGCAGAAGGCCGGCGGCGGCGGTGAACAGCCGCTCCAGGCCGGCGCTGCGAATGCGGACCAGGGCCGCGCCTTCCGCGGGGCCGGCGGCGTGGGCGCGGCGCGGCGCGGCGGCCGGAGGCGTGACCGTGGCGGTTCCCGCCTCCGCTGCGGCGGGGCGGCGCTGGACCGGTTCCGGGCCGCCGCCTTCACCGCCCATGCGGGTCAGCTCGGCCAGCACCTCGGCGATGTCCACCTCGCTGCCGCAGCGGGTCGCCCAGGCGACCACGTCCTCGATGGCGTCCAGCGCGCGGCGCACCACGTCGCGGGCGGCCGCGTCGAAGGGCACGGTGCCGCGCTGGATGGCGATGAAGGCGGCCTCCAGCCAGTGGGACAGCCGCTCGACCTCCGGCAGGTCGACGGCGCGGGCGGCCCCCTTCAGGCTGTGGGCGCGGCGGTGGATCTCCACCAGATCGGGATGGTGCGCCGGGTCCTTCTCCACCGCGCGCAGAGCCTCGCGGATCGCCGCGAGGTGCTCCTTGTGCTCCAGATCGAAGGCGGCGAGCAGGCGCGTGCGGATGTCGTTCATGCCGCCCGCGCCTTTCGACCGCCCTTATCCTTGCCCTCGCCGCCGCGTGCCGTCGCCATGGTCACACGCGGTAGTTCCGCACGGCCTCGACCAGACCCTGGCCGAGATCGTTGAGGTTGGTGGCGGCCCCTTCGAGCTGGCGGGTGCCGGCGGCGGTCTGGCTGCTCGCCTCGCGGATGTTCTGGAGCGCCTGGATCACCTGCTCCAGGCCGATCTGCTGCTGGTTGGTCCCGGCGACGATCTGCTGGAAGGCGAGCACGCTCTCCTGCACGCTCTCGGCGAGGTCGCGGATGGTCGACTGGGTGGCGTCGGTCTGGCGCTTGCCGGCGCCGACGCGCTTCACCGCCTCCTCCGTCAGCATGACCGAGGCGTTGATGCCGTGCTGGATCTCGCTGAGGTTGGAACGGACCTGGGCGGTGGCCTCCTTCGACTGGTCGGCGAGGCTCTTGATCTCGCTCGCCACCACGGCGAAGGTCCGGCCGTGCTCACCGGCGGCGGCGGCCTCGATGGCGGCGTTCAGGGCCAGCAGGTGGCAGCGCTCGGCGATGTCGTTGACGGTCAGGATGATCTCGCCGATCGCCTGGGTGCGCTCCGACAGGATGACGATGTTCTCGGCGACGGCCTCCGCCTGCTCGCGGATGGCGTCCATCGCCTGGTTGGTGTCCTCCACCGCCTTGAGGCCGGTCTCGGAGTTGGACGCGGCGACCTGGGCGTTCTGCGCCACGTCCTGGGCGCGGCGGTTGATCTGCGCGCCGGATTCGGTGATCTCGCTGAGCGTCGCGGTCGTCTCCTCCACGGCGGCGAGCTGCTGGGCGACGCTGGCCGCCTGCTGCTGGGTCGAGGCGCGGATCTGCGCGGTCGCGGCGTGCATGCTCTCCGCGGTGGCGCGGGTGGTCTTGGCCATGCTGCGCAGGTTGCCGGTCATCTCGTTGAGGTGGGTGCCCAGTTCGGCCAGCTCGTCGTCGCCGGGCACGACCACCGTCCTGGTCAGGTCGCCCTTGCCCACCTGGGTGACGTAGCCGATGGCGGTGCCGAGCCGCTGGGTGATCGAGCGGCCGATCAGGATGGCGATGGCGACGGCCAGGGCCACCACGATGATCAGCGCCAGGATCGAGGAGCGCACAGCGTCGTCGTAGAGCGAGCGGATGTTCTGGCGGCCGGCCTCCGATAGGCGGCTGATGTCGCTGTGCAGGCTGGCGAGCTGGTCCGCCATGGCCACCCGCATCTCCTCCACACGGGTCAGACGCGCCAGAGCCTCCGGCTCGGTCCCGGCGGCCACCCGCTCCATCAGCGTGTTGGCCTCCTCAAGCATGCGACGCGAATGCTGGTCGAAGCTGTTGATCTGGGCGACCAGCTCGCCCCAGATGCGGCGGCGGTCCTCGGTGGTGCCGTCCTCGGCCCGCTCGCCGGCGATCCGCTTGAGCTTGTTGATCTGGTCGAACATCACCACCGAACCGTCGCGGTAGCGCTGGCGCAGCTGCGTGATGTCGGGAACCGTGCCCTGGATCTGGGCCAATGCCGCGGCGTGGGTCGCCGCCTCGCGGAGGCTGCGCAGGTTGCTTTCGGTCACCTCGATCTCGCGCACCGCCTCCGACACCTGGATGTCGTAGGTGGCGATGCCCATCATGACCTTCATGCCATCCGCGAACCGCATCATCTGGAACGCCGCCAGCAGCCCGGTCAGCAGGCAGACGACCCCGAAGCTGAGCATCAGCTTGTGCTTGACCTTCAGTTTCATTCTTCTTTCATGCTCCTCAGCGTCTCCAGGATCGCCGGCACATCCAGCACGGCGACGCGGCCCCGGGTGATGGCGGTGACAAAGGGGCCGGCTTCCGGCGGCGCCTTCAGGCTGCTTTCCAGCTCCGTCACCGTGTCCACGGTGCGCAGGCGCAGCGCCACCGGCCGCTCCCCGCCGCGCAGCACGACGGCGAAGCCGCCGCCCGCGGGAACGGCGTTGCGCCCGCACAGCCGGTCCACGTCGAACAGGCGCATCACCCGCCCGTCGATGGCGATCAGCCCCAGCAGCTCCGGCGGCGCGTGGGGCACGCGGGCCACCCGCGGCAGCGGAACGATGCGGGACAGGTGACGCAGGTCCAGCCCGTACGACCCGTCGGCGCCGCGCCCGACCAGCAGGGCGATCGGCGCCTCGGCCTCCGCCGCGGCATTGGCCTCGTCGGCGGAGGGGACGAGCGCCAGATCCTCGGCGCGGCGGCGCAGCAGCGCGTCGGCCCAGGCGCCGCCCGGCGCCGCGGCCTCCGCCGTCTCCCGGCCCTGGCGGGCCAGGCGCGCGCGGACGGCGTCCCAGTCGATGGCGTCTTTCACATCGGCCGCCTCTCCGGCTCCGGTCCGGTCGTCCATCACGGCTCCTCACCCGAGAACCAGAGGTCGATCATGCTGCGCAGCTCGGCCACGGTCAGGCCGCCGCCCTCGGCCACCAACTCCGTCGCGTCGTGGGCGGCGACGGTGGCGCGGGCGTTGCGGAAGTGGCGCTGCGCCGGAGCCAGCTTGCCGCGCCGCCAGTAGGCCAGCGCCAAGTGGTAGTCGGCCAGCGCGAAGTCGGAATCCAGATACAGCGCCCGCTTGAAGGCGGCGATCGGGTCGCCGACGCCCAGCTCCTCCTCCAGCAGTCCCAGCCGGAAATGCACCACGGGGTCGAGGCGGTTGCGCTCGGCCAGGGCGATGCAGGCGTCCAGCGCCGCCGCCCGGTCGCCGTCGGCCACGGCGGCGCTGCCGGCCGGGGACGCCGCCGGCGGCTGCGGGCTGGGCAGGGGGGCAGGGGCCGGCTTCGCCGCGGTGGCGCGCAGCCGCGCCACGGGGTCCGTCGCCGTGCTCCGCTTCTTCGCGGGCTTCGGCTCCCCGGACTTCAGCTCGGCAGGGGGCTTCGGCTCGGCGGTGGGCGGCGGTTCGGTAGGGGTGGGGGGTATGAAGGCGGGCTGCGCCGCCATGGGAGCCGCCGCGGGGGCGCAGCCGGGGCGCGGCTTGCGGTAGATGGTGGCGCCCGGAACCGGCACGGGGGTGAACAGGCTGTTGACCTGCTGTCCCGTCTCCGCATGGCCGACCACCAGCCAGCCGTTGGGCACCAGCACCTCGTGCAGGTTGTCCAGCAGGCGGGTGCGCGTCGGCTCGTCGAAATAGATCATGACGTTGCGGCACAGCACGACGTCCAGCGCGCCCAGGCCCCGCGGGTAGTTGGGCAGCGGCCCGTCCACGAGGTTGAAGACCGAGAAGCTCGTCCATTCGCGGAAGCGCGGCTTGACCGCCCACAGGTCGCCCTGCCGGTCGAAGCATTCCGCCAGGACCGCCGGGTCGAGCCCGCGCACCGCCCAGTTTCCGTAGACGCCGCGCCGCGCCGTTTCGATGAAGCTGGCGTTCAGGTCGGTGCCGACGATGCTGACCTGCCAGTCGCGCAGCTGGTCGGCGAAATGCCGCTTCAGCAGGATTTCCAGAGTGTAGGCCTCCGGCCCGATCGAGCAGCCGGCGCTCCAGATGCGCAGCAGGCGGCTTTCCCGGTTGCGGCGCAGGCATTCCGGGATGGCGACGGCACACAGCGCCTCGAACTGCTCGGCGTAGCGGAAGAAGAAGGTTTCGCCGACCGTCAGCTCGTTGATGAGCGCCTGATACTCCGGCCCGGTCGGCCCCTCCCCGGCGAGCTGCGCCAGATAGGCGGCGAGGCCGAGGGTCGGCTTGTCCGACAGGCGGCGGTTGATGCGCTCCGCCAGGGCGGCGTCCTTGTCGGCGTAGTAGGCGAGCCCGGTCGCCCCGATGACGGCGGCCTTGATCCGGGGAAAGACGGGATCGCGCAGGATGGCGTCGATGCGGTTCATCGGGCCTCCTCGCCGGTCTCGGAATCGGGGGCGCCGAGGCGGGCCAGACGCTCGTCGGCCATGGCCTGGAAGGCGGCGAGCAGCCGGCCCTCCGCCTCGGTCAGCAGGCGGGACGGGTCGATCACGGTGGCCGTTCCACAATCATGGGGGCCGCCGTGGGGGCCGCGGTGGGGGATGGTCGCCACGGCGCAGCCGTTGAAGGTCAGGCCGGGGTCGGCCGCCGTCCGCTCCGTGTCGGGGATCGGCAGGATGTTGAACACCCGGTCGGCCAGCAGGGCCAGCGGACGGCCGTCCCAATCGGTCAGGAACAGCGGCGCGTACAGCTCCGTCGGCGCGGCGTCGAAACCGAACAGAAGGTCGAGCCGCAGGACCGGAACAGCGCGGCCCTGGTAGCGGAACAGCCCGGCGACCACGGCGGGCGCGGCGGGCAAGCGGTCGAGCCGGGGCAGCGGCAGGAACCGGCGCACGGATTCCGCCGGCAGGGCCAAGGTCCTGCCGGAGACGGAAAAGATCACGTACCGTGTCGCGGATGCCGTCGCAGCCATCGCGGGCGCACACCTTCCTGATTCGGTTGTCGGCCTATGCCGGTTGCCGGGTCCGAGACGCGCAGCCGGACCCTGGATTGTATTATTGGGTGACGCCGGGGGGCTTGAAACCGGCGCAGAACATGCCGCATCGCACCCGGGATGGAAATACCACCAAAGGCAAAAGCCTCAGCCCAAGGTAGCGGTATGACGCCGGTCATACCGTGGGTGCCGGAACGCTTGCTGTTTTCGCAGTTGCGGTTACAAACATCCCCGGCCACCAATCAACCGCTGCCGTCCAGCCGCAGCGACCAGAGGGGATCATGATCAAGGTTGTCCGAGCGAAGCTGCACTGCCTGCGCGTCACCGACGCCAACCTGAACTATCAGGGGTCGATCACCCTCGATCCGGAGCATTGCGAGGCGGTCGGGATCTACCCGCTGGAGTTCGTGGAGATCTGGAACAAGAATTCCGGCGCGCGGATCAGCACCTACGTGATCTATGGCGAGCGCGGCTCGCGCTGCTGCGTGCTCAACGGCTCGGCGGCGCGGAGCTGTCAGCCGGGGGACGAGGTCATCATCGCCGCCTCCTGGTACTGCCAGCCGACCGAACTGGCGACGCTGCGACCGCGGGTGCTGACCTTCAACGCCGACAACAGCATCGACCGCTCGCTGACCTACGACGTGACGGCGCTGGACGGCGGGCGCTTCGATTTCGCGATTCGCGAGGGCGCCTTCCTGGAGCCAGAACCGGCCTGACCCGCCGGCTCCGGCGTCCTGCAAACAAAAGAAGCGGGCCTGAGCGAGTCCACGCGCAAAGCGAGCGGTGCGGCGACTTGCGCGCTTCTTGCGAAGGATGGGCCGTGAGTCCACTTGAACGAGCGGCAATTTTTGCCTACTCTACTTGGGTGGGAGTGCGGACAGCGAGGAGTGTGTGTCATGGGCGTCAGCGGCATAGGGGGCTATCAACAGCAGCCTTTCACGACACCGTTAAGCAGCGGGCCGGCTGCCCTGCAGCAGACACGGGGAACCGATCCGAACCAGCAGGCCCAGAAGGCCGAAGAGGATCGCCGTCAGCAGGTCCAGGCCCAGGACCAGCAGGCGCAGCAGAGCCAGCAGGCCCTGTCGTCGGGCGGCAACACCACCCCGACCCGCGGACAGAACCTCAACATCACGGTCTGATCGCGCGTCGTCCAATCGGGGCCCGCCCGGCCGGTCCGGGGCAGGGCCCGCAGGGGAAAGGCGGCCAGCCATGGACATCCGAAGCGTTTCCGGCATCCAGGCGAACCGGCCGACTCCGGCATCGGCGGTCCCGACGCCGCAATCCGCGGCCGATACCGCGGCACCGACTTTCCAAACCGCGTCCAGCGTTGCGGACCAATCCGCCTCGGCGGCGTCCCCGTCCGATCCCGTGGTGGTGGCCGGCGGCTACATCAGCCCGGTCCTGCGTTACGACCAGGGCGCCCGGCTGGCCGTCATCTATTTCCGCGACCGCTCCTCCGGCGAAACCCAGAACCAGATCCCGGCGCAGCAGGTGGTGGAGGAATACCGCCGCACCGCCAGCCGCCTGGGGGTTCCGACCGATGCGCCGGAAGGCCGCGACTCGGGCAAAGGGGCCGCGGCATCCGGCGGCACCGCCACGCCGGGCAGCGCCGGACGGAGCGCTGCATCGGGATACGGTGCCACCCTGTCGAGCGGCGCCCCGTCCACCGGATCATCGCCCGCGACGGGCGCCGGCCCGGCGGGAACCGCCCCGGCCGCCGTTCCCCGTGCCGCGGGGCCCTACGGTGCCGGTTCGCCGGGCGCCATCGTCTCCGTCACCGTCTGATCCGGCAGCTCGAAGCGGGCGACCAGGGGCGCGTGGTAGCTTTCCGGGGAATGGCTGACCGTGGCGTGGGCCACCAGCTCGTCGCCCAGCGCCTCGTTGTGGATCTCGGCGGAGCGGAACCAGCCCAGCAGGGCGCGCGACACCAGCAGATGGTCGAGCATCACCGCGTCGCCGCCGTGCAGCACGGTGAAGCGCCGTTCCTCCGGGACGGAGCGTTCCAGCGGCACCAGCGACCGCCCGGCGAGATGGCCGTTGCCGGTCTCGTCCAGGTCGGCGCGGATGATGCGGACGGGGGTCTGCTCGATCTCGGCGTTGAGGTCGCCGGCGACCAGGATCAGCGCCTGCGGGTCGGCGTCGAACACGCGCTCCACCGCCAGCCGGGCCTCCAGCGCCTGCCCGGCCCGCTTGATCGAGGCGAGATAGAAGCCCTCCGCCCAGCCGCCGACGCTTTTCCAGGTGGAGGCGTTCTTCTTCTGCCCCGGCACCGGCGCGGCGATGGGTGCCCGCAGATGCAGGTTGAAGACGTGCAGCCGCCGCCCGCCGGGCAGCTCGATCTCGCCATGCAGCACCGGGCGGTCCCAGGTCACGGCGTCGCCGCCGGGCTGGGCCGGGTCGGCGGTGACCATGCGGACCTGCGGGGACGGCACCAGATCGTGCCGGTACTGCCGCGCCGCCAGGATCGGCCAGCGGCTCACCAGCACGAGGTTGTGGCGGTCGGCCAGCTTGGTCCCCTCGCCGCCGGAGGTCCGGTGGAAAGCGGCGTAGGGGCCGCCCTCCAGCAGCCGGTTCAGAGCGCGCAGGGTCCGCGGTTCCCCCTTCGCCGCGCGCTGGCCGTTGACCTCCTGAAGGCACAGGATGTCGGCGTCCAGCCGCTCCAGCTGCGGGCGCAGGACGGCGGCGCGCTCCTCGAAGGAGAGGTCGCCGGTGTCGTCCAGGCTTTCCAGGTTGAAGGTGGCGATGCGGATGCTGCTGCGGGTGCTGCGGCTCATGACCCCTCCCCGGACGCCCGGCCCGCCGCGGCGCGCGGGCGCGCCAGGAACAGGTGGTTGCGGTTGATGCGCCGACGCCGCCGCCGGTGTGCGCTCAGCATCGCCGTGGAGGCGACGAGCGTGGCGTCCAGCCCGGCCTCGGCCATGCGCTGGGGGGTATCCGTACCATAAATCCGGTAGTGATAGGGATGGCCGAAGGCGGCCAGCCGCTTGGCGGGGGTGTCCATCGCCGGGTCCTCCCGCGTCGGCCCCTTGGGATCGTAGGGGAACAGCAGGACGGCGCGGCCCGAGGGCTTGAGCACGCGGGCGATCTCGCGCAACGCGGCCCGGTCGTCGGGGACATGCTCCAGCACGTGGCTGGACAGCACGAGGTCGAATCGGCCGTCCGGAAAGGGCAGGTCAGTCAGGTCGGCCTGCACGTCGGCGGCCGGGTTGAAGCGGTCCAGCGTGACGTAGCGCCGGCCGTGCCGCGCCCGCAGCAGCGGCTCCAGGCAGGGTTCGGGGGCGGTGTGCAGGATGCGCAGCGAGCGGCGCAGCACGTCCGTCCGCTCCGCCAGGAAGCTCCACAGGAAGCGGTGGCGCTCCAGCGACCCGCAGTCCGGGCAGCGGGCGTTGCGCCGCCCGCCCAGTCCGAAGGGGAGGAAGCGCGCCGCCTCCCGCCCGCAGAGCGGGCAGAGCAGGGGGCCGGCGGCGGGGATCAGGCCGTGGGCGTCCTCGTAGCGCGGGCGCTCGTACAGCGACTCCCGCCGGTAGACGGCGGCCTCGTCGAGATTCTGGTCCGCGATGGCGGGCAGCAGGCGGGACAATCCATGGAGCATGGGGATCAGAACAGTTCCACGTCGCCATCGATCCCGGTCTTGCGCAGCCGGTCCATGAAGGAGGTCTCGGACCGCGCGATGTCGCGCACCGTCTCCTCCCCGATCAGGCGGCGCTGGGTGCGGCCCGAGGTGGGATAGAAGCGCACCGCGCGGGCCGTCGAGCCGCCAACGTCCCAGCTCATCGTCGGGATGCCTTCGGCCGCCAGATACTCCATGACGAACTCGACGTTGCGCTGGCCGATGCCGGCGCTACGCGGGGCGCCGTTGACGCTGGCCCCGCCGAAGATCTTGGCGCGCAGCCGGTCGCGCCGCCCCGTCGCCGCCAGCAGCCGGTTGATGAGCTGCTCCATCGCCGCACTGCCGTAGCGGGAGGAGATGGACAGCCGGTCGCCGTTGTGGTCGGGCAGAAGGAAGTGGTTCATCCCGCCGATCGCCGCGACCGGATCGAACAGGCAGGCGGCGATGCAGGAGCCCAGCGTGGTGGTGATGACGACGTTCGGGTCGTCGCTGACCACGCAGCCGCCGACCACGATGTTGACCACCTCCGCACCCAACTGCCGGTCGTGGTAGCGGTTGGCCGCGATGTCCGGTGTGTCGGAACCCTGCTGGAGTCGGCGTGCGCGCGGGGTGATCGGCATCCAGAACCTCGGTGGGACATTCGGTCGCAGTGTACAACCGACCGTCGCCCTTCGCCAAGCGTCACGGTTGCGATTGCCCCCTCTCCCGCCCCGGGAGAGGGAAGAGGCCCGCGCCGCAGGCGTGGGAAGGGTGAGGGTGCCGCCAAGGATCAGCGCCCCGATCCTCGCAGGACCCTCACCCGCCCGCTGTCGCGGGCACCCTCTCCCGGGGCGGGAGAGGGGGAGGACGCTTACAAACCGGCGATCCACAACTCCAGCAGGTCGGCCTGGAGCTTGCGGGCGCGGGCCAGCCAGGCGCGGGCCTCCGGCGGGATCTCGGCGATGCGGCGGTCCATCGTCCGGTCCATGGCGGCGCGCTGCGGCTCGTCGGTGACGAAGAAGGCGAAGCCGAGCGTGCGCCCGTTCGCCGTCGTCAGCGTTCCGGCCAGCGCCTTGGCGTAGGCCAGCGTTCCCGACTTGGCACGCACGCCGGGGGGCAGGACCTTGCCTTCGTCCTCGCCGGGCAGAAGGGCCAGCACCGCCGGGCCGGCGCCCTGGATCAGCGCCATGGTCTGGGCCGGGGTGATGCGCGACCCGGCGCTGAGCCCCGAATGGTTGAGCAGCCGCAGACCCGTCCAGTCGGTGCGCGGGGCCGCCAGCATGGCCGGCGCGGTCAGCACCGCCGCCGACTCCGGCAGCGTCCGCACCGCCGGGTCCAGCCGCCGGGCCGCGGCCAGTCCGATGAGCTCCGCCGACAGGTTGTTGGAGTAGCGCAGGACCTGCCGGGCCAGCACCTCCAGCGGCTCGCTGCGGTGCAGGGCGGCCAGCGTGGCGGTCGGCGGCACCGCGCCGGGGGCCGGGGCGGGCAGGGCGATCCCCGCCTCCGCGGCCAACCGGCGGAACACGTGGGCCGCCGCCAGACCGGGGCGGGTGACCGGAAGCCACAGGCTGGCCGCCATGCCCGGCTGCGGGGCGAATCGCCAGCGCTCGCCCTCCGGTTCGCCATTGGCCGGTTCGCCATCCATGGCGATGAGCGGGGTGAAGGCGGCTCCGGCCCCGGCGCCCAGCTGCACCGTCACGCTGTCCAGCGGCACCCGCCCGGTGTCGGACACCGACCAGGCGCTGACCCGCACCGGCTGGCCGGCGGCGGCGGGGCGCGCCCAGTCGAAGCGGAAGCGGTTGAAGTTGAGCGACAGCGCCCCGACCCCGGTGTTGTAGCCGGCGGTCCAGGGTTGCCCGGCGTCGATCTCCGGCATCTCGGGCAGGGCGGAGGTGTCGTAGAGGAAGCGCCCGGTCACCCGCGTGACGCCCAGCGCGCCAAGGTCGCCCAGCAGCTCCGTCAGCCCCTCGCTGGACAGCGACGGATCGCCGCCACCCTTCAGGATCAGGTCGCCGTCCAGAACGCCGTCTCCCAGCCGCCCCGTGATGTGCAGCGTGGTCTCAAACCGGTGGTCCGGCCCCAGCACCGCCAGGGCGGCGGCCATCGCCGGCAGCTTGGCGACCGAGGCCGGGGCGAAGGGCTTGGCCGGCTGCCGCTCCGCCAGGACGGCGCCGCTGTCCGGATCGAACAGCACGTAGCCGACGTCATCGGCGGAAAAGCCGTTGCGGGCGATCGCCGCCCGGTCGTCCGGACCGGTGGCGGAATAGGGGGACGCGCAGGCCGACACCGCGGTGACGCAGGCCAGCAGGAGCAGGATGGAGAAGGTCGGAAGCCGCATGATGCACAGTCTAGCGCAAAGCCCCCGGCAGCATCCGCGTCAATCCTGGGGTGGACCAGGAATCTTGCTGCGCAGACAGTCCGCTTCCCGTACCATTACAGTCCGGAACGACGCCACGCCTTTGGGAAAGAGCTGCAAAGCCCATGATGTCACGGCGCCGAAGCGTCACGTTCGAAGTGGTCATCGAACAAGGCGGCAAACCCAACATCGACGGCGTGTTTCCTGACGAGGCCGCGGCGCGGGAACGCGCGGCGTATTTGCTTCGTCTTGCGAAATTTCCGGTTGTCCGGATTTTGAAGGTGAATCAGGCGGGCAAGGAAGAGGTCATCTTCCAGAAGTCCAGCTCCGGCGGCGCGAAGCCGACCACCATCTCCCCCATCGACGAGTCCGATGTCGGCCCCGCCAGCTTGTGCACCGACGCGCTCCAGCTCTTCTCCTACGAGAGCCGGATGCTGCTGCTGCGCCTGCTGCGCGGCTATTGGGACGATCAGGCGGTGATCCCGGCCGAGCAGCTCCACCGCTACTACCCCCTGCGCTATTTCGAGCGGGAGGCCCTGCTGTTCAACCCGGCGGTCAGCCGGCTCGCCACCCTTCAGGCGCCCTTGCTGGGCGTGAAGCCGTTCGACCGCCACGACCAGCTCATGCGGATGTTCACCCGGCTGAAGGAGATGGCGCAGGCGTCGGACACGCTGGCGCCCTTCGACGCGGCGCTGGTCCGCGGCGGGGTGGGCGGCCTGCTGGCGGCGGCGGCGGAGCGCCCGCCGGAGGAGCGCGACCGGCTGGTCACCCACGCCTTCGCCGCGGTGCTGGAGCCCTGCCGCGACTGGCCCGGCAAGGTCAAGGCGCTGCTGCGCTTCCACCGCGAGGACGGGGAGGAGGAGGCGAACCGCCGTCTGCTCGACCAGATGCTGGCGGAAACGGTGGACGGGCGGGAGCCGGTGCGCGCGCTGATCGGCTACGCGCCCGACCTGGGGGCGGCGCTGCAAAGCCTGGTGGCGGCGGTGCACGGCGACCTCGACGACCGGCTGCCCCACACCGACGAGCTGCTGGCCCTGTCCAACGCGCTGGGCGGCGGCGGTTTCGAGGAGACGCGGCGGGCGCTGCTGCGTCGCATTCAGGGCGGTCTGGCCGGCCTGACCCCGCTGACCCGCACCGGCTCCGCCGCGGAGGGCAAGGCCTTCGGCATGATCGTTGACCGGCTGACCAACTTCGACGGCTTCCTGGGCGGCGCCGGCATGGCGGAGGCGTTGACCCGGCGCGCCAAGACGGTGTGGAGTTCCGGGGGGCAGGACGCGCCCTTCGACACGGCGGTGCAGCGTCTGGCCACCCGCCTGCCGGCGCCGGCCCAGCGCATCGGCTATCTGCTGGACCTCGCCACCAGCCCCTTCGGGCGCAACAAGCTCAGCGTCCTGATCCGGCAGGTCGCCACCGAGTTCGAGAGCATCACCTCGGCGCGCGAACTGGTCGCCCCCGGCGTCAGCACGGACGACGTGCGCAGCGGCTTGGGCCGCCGCCTGCGCGCCGCCGGCATCCCCCGCGCGCTGGCCGAGGGGCTGATCGCCAAGATCGCCGCGATTCCGGACGCCGAACGGTCGCTCGGCATCCCCTTGCTGGCCGCTCCGGCGGTCGATGCCGTGACACGGGCGACCGAGGAGACGATTCTGATCGACGCCCCGCGGTCGACGGAGCGGCTGATCCTGTTCTGGCGCGGCCAGACCCGGGCGATTCCGGAGGACGGGGCCCAGCTCGTCATCGGGCGGTCGTCGCAATGCCAGTTCGTCCTCGACATCGCCTCGGCCTCGCGGCGGCACGCCGCGGTGTCGCGCCAGGACGGCGTCTTCGTGGTCGAGGATCTCAGCCGCAATGGCACCCAGATCGCCGTGCCGGGCGTGGCGGAGCCGCGGCGGCTGACGCCTGGCGAACCGCTGCCGCTGCCGCCGCGCGGCGAGATCGTCATCGGCTCCACGGAGCTGGGCGAGGAGCCGGCGCGCATCGCCTGGGAAATCCTCAAGCGCTGAACGCCTCGTCCAGCGGGTGAAACACGGGGCGCCAGCCGTCGCCGCGCACCGCCATCGCGCCGACCAGCCCCGGCGCCGGGCGCAGATCGAACAGCGACCAGTCCGTCGCACTCCCGGCCTCCAGCGCGCCGTCCAGGCCCAGCAGGCGGGCGGGGCGGCCCGGTGTCAGCTCCACCGCGAAGCGGTCGAGCGGCATTGACAGCCCCTGGCCGGTCGCCTTGATGAAGGCCTCCTTGCGGGTCCAGCCGTTGAGGAACGCCTCGTCCCGCAGCGCCTCGGGCAGGGCGGCGAAGGCGTCGCGCTCCTCCGGTGCGAAGAAGCGCTCGGCGATTCCGGCGGCGTCCGGCAGGCGGCGCAGCCGTTCGATGTCCACGCCCAGCTCCACCGTTTCATGGGGGGCCGCGCCGGGGGCGATGGCGATCAGCACGTGATCCTTGCAATCGGCGAGGTTGAAGGCCGGGCCGCCGGGGAGGGAGGGCTTGCCCATCGGGCCGTAGGCGAAGGCCAGACTCGCCGGGTCGCGGCCCAGGACGCGCCCGAGACGATGGCGCAGCAGCCCGCGCCGCAGGACGCAGCGGGTGCGCAGCTCCTCCGTCGCGAAACGGGCGGCCCGCGCCGCCTCGTCGGGGGAGAGCAGGGCGCGGAACGCCTCCAGCCGGTGCGCCAGCCCGCCCAGGTCGGCATAACAGAGTTGAATTTCTTCCGTTTCCCGCATCGGATGTCCCCATTCCCCGGATTCGGGACTATAACCGCGCTGGCCCCGCGCGGCGATTGCGCTATCATGCGCCTCCCTTTTGCCGGATCTGGAACCATGGTCGATACCGCTCAGCTTGCTCCGCATCTGTCCAACGTCGTCAAGGACGCCGCCATTCCCGAGCTGCCCAACCTCTACCGGGGCAAGGTGCGCGAGAATTACGACCTTCCCGACGGGCGGCGCGTCATCATCGCCACCGACCGGCTGTCGGCCTTCGACATCATCCTGACCGCCATCCCCTTCAAGGGGCAGGTGCTGACCCAGATCGCCCGCTACTGGTTCGAGGCGACCAAAGACCTCTGCCCGAACCACGTCCTGGAATACCCGGACCCCAACGTGGTGGTCGCCAAGCGGCTGACCATCATGCCGGTGGAGATCGTGGTCCGCGACTATCTGGCCGGCACCACCGGCACCTCGCTGTGGACGATGTACAAGAAGGGCCGGCGGGAGATGTACGGCCACGTCTTCCCCGACGGGCTGCGCGAGAACCAGAAGCTGCCCGAGACGATCATCACCCCGACCACCAAGGCGTTCGACGCCGGCCATGACGAGGAGCTGACCGCCGCCCAGATCGTGGAGCGCGGGCTGCTGACCCAGGCCCAGTGGGACGAGGTGACGGCGAAGGCGCTGGCCCTGTTCGCCCGCGGGCGCGAGATCGCGGCGGCGCGCGGCCTGATCCTGGTCGACACCAAGTACGAGTTCGGCTTCGACGAGGCCGGCAACATCATCCTCGCCGACGAGATCCACACGCCGGACAGCAGCCGCTACTGGTTCGCCGCCAGCTATCCCGAGCGGTACGAGGCCGGGCAGCGTCCGGAGAGCTTCGACAAGGACTTCGTGCGGAGCTGGGTGACCCAGCGCTGCGACCCCTACAAGGACGCCATCCCGGAAATCCCGGCGGAGGTCGTGCTTGAGGCCGCCCGCATCTACATCGAGGCGTTCGAGACCATCACCGGCCAGACCTTCCAGGTCCCGCAGGCGGTCACGCCGGCGTTGGAGCGCATCCGGGCCAATCTGGCGCCCTATTTCGCGAAGCCGTGATGAAGATCGCCATCCTCGACGATTACCAGAACGTCGCGCGCGATCTGGCGGAGTGGCATCGCCTGCCCAACGGCAGCGCGCTGACGGTCTTCGAACGGCCGATCCCGGCGGCGGAGGTGGCGGGCACGCTGGCCCCCTACAGCGTCCTGGTGATCATGCGGGAGCGCACGCCGTTCCCCGCGTCGCTGATCGACGCTCTGCCGAACCTGCGGCTTCTCGTCACCACGGGGGGCCGCAACAACGCCATCGACCTGGAGGCCTGCAAGGCCCGCGGCATCACCGTCTGCGGCACCGGCATGGTCGGCACCCCGACCGCGGAGCTGACCTGGGGCCTGATCCTGGCGCTGGTCAAGCGCATTCCGCAGGAGGAGCGCGGCCTGCGCGCCGGGCGCTGGCAGGCCGGCCTGACGCAGGGGCTGGCCGGCAAGCGCCTCGGCCTCGTCGGGCTGGGCAAGCTCGGCACCCAGGTGGCGCGGGTCGGACAGGCCTTCGGGATGGAGGTCGCGGCCTGGAGCCCCAACCTGACCAACGAGCGGGCCGCCGCCGCGGGTGTCTCCCGGCTGGACAAGCGCGACCTGTTCGCCACCTCCGACATCGTCAGCGTCCATCTGGTGCTGGGCGAGCGGACGCGCGGCGTCGTCGGGGCGGACGACATCGACGCGATGAAGCCCTCGGCCTTCTTCGTGAACACGTCGCGCGCCGGTCTGGTGGATGGGGACGCCCTGCTGGCAGCCCTGCACGAACACCGCATCGCGGGCGCCGGTCTGGACGTCTTCCCCGTGGAGCCGCTGCCGGTGGACAGCCCCTGGCTGGAGGCGCCGAACACGGTGCTGACGCCGCATCTGGGCTATGTCACCCGCGAGAACTACGAGGTCTTCTACCGCGACGCGCTGGACGACATCCTCGCCTGGCACGCCGGCGAGCCGGTGCGGATGCTCGCTTAAGGACGGGACGGCACCGCCTCGCCCTTTCCCCATGGCGCGGGGAAGGGCGGGGCGCCCCGTTTGGCGCAAGCCCTTGATAATTCCCGAGCTTCCGTGTCTTTCCCGGATTGGCGCCTCTCGGCGCCGCCGCCCCGCATCGCCCGTCCGCTTTTTCGCCCCCGCAGCACGGATTGTGGGATTACAGCCGCGGCCAAGACGTAGATGGATGGCAACCCCGCCACTTGCGGGACGCGATTCCATTCCCAAAATGGGTGTGGAGCCTGCGGCAGGGGAGATGGACGAAGTGTGTTGCGAGGCGCGGACCCTGCCGGGGTCGCGCATCCGTTGGGTGGGGCGACCTTCGGTCCCAGCGACGATTGGCGTCGTGGACAAGGCGTGCTGAATTTGATTGGAAGTCTGTTGGTTCACGGCCATCCCGGCACGGACCGCAGACGGTCGGGACAGGAGACGGAAGGCTTGCCACCCATGGAGACAGGAATGAACATCTCGGACCTCTTGTCCGCAAACAACGTCATTCTCGATGCAGGGCCGGCCAACAAGGGAACCCTGCTCGACCTTCTCGCCACCGAGGCGGCCAGCCGCATCGCGGCACCCAAGGAGGATATTCTCAAGGCCCTGCAGGCGCGGGAGCATATCGGCTCCACGGCGCTGGGCAAGGGTGTGGCGCTTCCCCATACGGAGCTGCGTGGGACCGAGAGCCCGCTGGTGCTGTTCGCGCGGCTCCGCAAACCCATCGATTTCGAGGCCCGCGACGACGAGCCGGTCGACCTGTTCTTCCTCGTCCTCTGGCCGACCGCGACCCGCAAGGGCCTGCTGCCCGTCATGGGCGAGATCTGCCAGGCCCTGCGCGACCCGCAATCCCTGCGCAAGCTCCGGCAGGCGGAGACGCCCGACGCGGTGGTGGAACTCGTCCGGCAGGCGCTTCCCCCCAACGCCGAGCGGGAGCTTGACGACGAGGATTTCTGACCTGACGACGTCCGGCCGGCGCGGCGAGGGACCTCCATCCTTCCTATATTCGTAAAGCCGACAGTTCTCAGCATTTTGGCCCCTCCGATTGCCCGAGACCCCATTGTCACAGACCATGTCCGACGCCCTGCTGCTCCTGGCCGCCACCGGCCTTCCGTTCGTCGGCGCGATCGTCGCCGGGATGCTGCCGACGCACGCGCGCAACACCGCGGCGTGGCTGGCCGGTGCGATCGCGATCATCGGGCTGGGGTTGGTGTGGGCCGCCTACCCGACGGTGGCGGCGGGCGGGGTGATCCGCCATTCGATGGCCTGGATGCCGTCGCTCGGCCTCGACCTCACGTTGCGGATGGACGGCTTCGCCTGGCTGTTCGCCGGGCTGGTGTTCGGGGTCGGCGCGCTCGTCGTGCTGTACGCGCGCTATTACATGTCGGCGGACGATCCGGTCCCGCGCTTCTTCGCGTTTTTGCTGGCCTTCATGGGGGCGATGACGGGGGTGGTGCTCTCCGGCAACCTGATCCAGATCGCCTTCTTCTGGGAGCTGACCAGCCTCTTCTCCTTCCTGCTGATCGGCTATTGGCACCACACGGCGGCGGCGCGCGACGGCGCGCGCATGGCGCTGACCATCACCGCGACGGGTGGATTGTGCTTGTTCGCCGGCGTGCTGCTGCTCGGCCACATCGTCGGCAGCTACAACCTGGACGTCGTTCTGGCTTCGGGCGACAAGATTCGCGAGCACGCGCTCTACCTGCCGGCGCTGGTCCTCATCCTGATGGGCGCGCTGACCAAGAGCGCGCAGTTCCCGTTCCATTTCTGGCTGCCGCACGCCATGGCGGCGCCCACCCCCGTCTCGGCATACCTGCATTCGGCGACCCTGGTGAAGGCCGGCGTCTTCCTGATGGCCCGTCTCTGGCCGGTGCTGGCGGGGACGGAGGCGTGGTTCTGGATCGTCGGCAGCGCCGGTCTGGCCACCCTGCTGATCGGCGCCTATGTGGCGATCTTCCAGAACGACCTGAAAGGACTTTTGGCCTATTCGACCATCAGCCATCTCGGGCTGATCACGCTGCTGCTCGGGCTGAACAGCGAACTCGCCATGGTCGCGGCGATCTTCCACATCATCAACCACGCCGCCTTCAAGGCGTCGCTGTTCATGGCCGCCGGCATCATCGACCATGAGACGGGAACCCGCGACCTCCGGCGCCTGTCCGGCCTCAACCGTTTCATGCCCTTCACGACCCGGCTGGCGATGGTGGCCGCCGCCGCCATGGCCGGGGTGCCGCTGCTGAACGGCTTCATCTCGAAGGAGATGTTCTTCGCCGAGACGCTGACGGCCCAGGGGTCGGTGACCTTCCTGCTCGACATCCTGCCCTTTGCGGCGATGGTGGCGAGCGCCTTCGCCGTGGCCTATTCGCTGCGCTTCATCCACGGCGCCTTCTTCGGTCCCGACCCGGTCGACCTGCCGCACCTGCCGCACGAGCCGCCGGCCTGGATGCGCCTTCCCGTCGAGATCCTGGCGCTGGCCTGCATCATCATCGGGCTGCTGCCCGCGGCCACCGTGGGGCCGTATCTGGACATGGCGGCCCACGCCGCGCTCGGCGCCGCGACGCCCGAATACAGCCTGGCGGTCTGGCACGGCTTCAACACGCCGCTGGTGATGAGCCTGCTCGCCCTGGCGGCCGGCGTGACGCTCTATTTCCTGCTGCAGCCGCTGTTCCGCCGGAACATCGAAGGCCCACCCTTCATCAGCCGCCTGGAAGGCCGCCGCATGTTCGAGCGCAGCATGGTCTTCCTGTCCTGGCGCCTCGCCCGGTCGCTGGAAGGGCTGCTGGGCACGCGGCGCCTGCAGCCCCAGCTCCGTCTGGTCGTCTGCGTCGCCATTCTGGCCGCGGGCTGGGCGGTCTACCGGCGCGGGCTCGGCCCCGGCAATCTGGTGCCGCAGGGCATCGACCCCGTGCTCGCCCTGATCTGGGTGATCGGCGCGGCCTGCGCGCTGGGGGCCGCGTGGCAGGCCAAGTTCCACCGCCTCGCCGCGCTGATCCTGCTCGGCGGCACCGGTCTGGTCACTTGCGTCACCTTCGTCTGGTTCTCCGCCCCCGACCTCGCGCTGACGCAGCTGTTGGTCGAGATCGTCACCACGATCCTGCTGCTGCTCGGCCTGCGCTGGCTGCCAAAGCGGCTTCCCGGCACCGGCACGTCCGAAGTGATGCGGACGGGCCGCCGCCTGCGCGACCTCGCCATCGCCATCACCGCCGGGCTCGGCATGGCGGGGCTGGCCTTCGGCGTGATGACCCGCTTCCCGCCGGAAATCCTGGCGCAGCATTTCCTGGAGCGCGCCTACACCGAGGGCGGCGGCACCAACGTCGTCAACGTGATTCTGGTCGACTTCCGCGGATTCGACACGCTGGGCGAGATCGCCGTGCTGGGTGTGGTGGCGCTGACCGCCTACGCGCTGCTGCGCCGCTTCCGCCCGGCCCCCGACAGCGTGGACGTGCCGGAGCAGCAGCGCGACCAGAGCGCCTACGACATCGCCCGGCCCGAGCGGCGGGAGGGCGACACGGTGGCCGACTGGCTGCTGATCCCGTCGGTGATCGCGCGTCTGCTGTTCCCGGTGGTCGGCATGGTCGCGCTGTTCCTTCTGCTGCGCGGCCACGACCTGCCCGGCGGCGGCTTCGCCGCGGGGCTGATGGGCTCGATCGCCATGATCCTGCAATACATGTTGGGCGGGACGCAGTGGGTGGAGGCGCGGCTGCGCGTGCTGCCGCTGCGCTGGATGGGCCTCGGGCTCCTGCTGGCCGCCGTCACGGGCCTGGGTGCCCTGTTGTTCGGGCGGCCCTTCCTGACCACCTATTTCGCCTACGCGGACCTGCCGCTGATCGGCGAGATTCCGACGGCCAGCGCTCTGCTGTTCGACATCGGCGTGTTCGCGCTGGTCATCGGAGCGACCATGCTGACCCTGATCGCGCTGGCCCGCCAGTCGGTCCGCGGCCATCGCGCCGCAGCACCCCGCGTCCCGGCGGCGAGCGCCCCCGCGGCGCCCGCTGCGGTGGCGCCTGCCGCCGCCCCGACCGCCGCAACCGGAGACGATTGATGGAACTTATCCTCGCCCTCGGGATCGGGGTGCTGACGGGCTCCGGCGTCTGGCTGCTGCTGCGTCCCCGCACCTTCCAGGTCATCATCGGCCTGTCGCTGCTCTCCTACGCCGTCAACCTTTTCATTTTCTCGACCGGCGGCCTGCGCACGGGGGCGGCCCCGGTGCTGGAGCGCGGCATGGCCGGCAGCCTCGCCAGCCACGCCGACCCGGTGCCGCAGGCCCTGGTCCTCACGGCCATCGTCATCAGCTTCGCGACGACGGCGCTGTTCCTCGTCCTGCTCCTCGCCGCGCGGGGCCTGACGGGAACCGACCATGTGGACGGTAAGGAGAAGTCCCGGTGAACGGGTGGCCAATGAGCGCTTGGATGAATCATCTGGTGATCGCGCCGATCATCATCCCGCTGCTGGTCGGCGCGCTGCTGATGCTGATCGACGAGCGGCGGCGGGCGCTGAAGGCCACGCTCGGCGTGGCGTCGGCGTCGGCGCTGCTGGCGCTGGCGGTGCTGCTGCTCTATCTGACGGACCACACCGTCACGGGGGCGGACGCCACCGTGCGCGTCTACCGGCTGGGCGATTGGCCGTCGCTGTTCGGCATCGTCCTGGTCCTCGACCGGCTGTCGGCGATGATGCTGGTGCTGACCGGCATCCTGGGGCTGTCCGCCCTGGTCTTCGCGCTGGCGCGCTGGCAGAAGGCGGGGGCGCATTTCCATTCGCTGTTCCAGTTCCAGCTGATGGGTCTGAGCGGCGCCTTCCTGACCGGCGACCTGTTCAACCTCTTCGTCTTCTTCGAGATCATGCTGGCCGCCTCCTACGGGCTGGCGCTGCACGGCTCCGGCCTCGCGCGCGTGCGCGCCGGGCTGCATTACATCGCCATCAACCTGGCGGCGTCGCTGCTCTTCCTGATCGGGGTGAGCATGATCTACGGCGTGTCGGGCACGCTGAACATGGCCGAGCTGGCCGTGCGCATCGCCGGGATCGCTCCGGAGGACCGCGGGCTTCTGGAGGCTGGGGCGGCGATCCTCGGCGTCGCCTTCCTCATCAAGGCGGGCATGTGGCCGCTGGGCTTCTGGCTGCCGAACACCTACACCACGGTCGGCGCGCCGTCGGCCGCGATCATCTCGATCCTCAGCAAGGTCGGGATCTACGCCATCATCCGGATCTGGCTGCTGGTCTTCGGCGAGAGCGCCGGAACCTCGGCGGGGTTCGGCGGGCACTGGCTGCTGATCGGCGGCGTGCTGACCATCGCCTTCGGCTCGATCGCGGTGCTGGCGACGCAAAATCTGGCGCGGCTGGCCGGGGCCAGCGTGCTGGTGTCCTCCGGCACGCTGCTGGCCGCCGTCGGCGCCGGGCAGGTGGCGGTGACCGGCGGCGCGCTGTTCTACATGACCAGCTCGGTCCTGGCGATCGCCGGGCTGTTCCTGCTGATCGAGCTGGTCGAGCGCGGCCGCATGGTCGGCGCCGACGTGCTGGCCGTGACGCGCGAGGCCTTCGGCGAGGGCGAGGACGAGGAGTCGGACGACGACGACGCCATCGGCGTGTCGATCCCGGCCATCATGGCAATCCTCGGCATCGCCTTCATGGCCTGCGCGCTTCTGCTCGCCGGCCTGCCGCCGCTGTCCGGCTTCCTCGCCAAGTTCGCCATCCTGGCGCCGATGCTGGCGCAGGGGGCGGAGGGGCTTCCCTTCACCACCTGGGCGCTGATGGCGGCGCTGATCCTGTCCGGTCTGGCGACGGTGGTCGCGATGAGCCGCACCGGCATCGACGTCTTCTGGGCGTCGCCCGCGGGCGACCTGCCGCGCGTGCGCCTCGTCGAACTCGGGCCGGTCATGATGCTGTTGGCGCTCTGCGTGGCGCTGACCGTCCAGGCCGGTCCGGTGATGCGCTACATGGAGGACACCGCCCGCTCCCTCCACGGGCCGGAACGCTACGTCCAGGGGGTGATGACCACCGCCGCGCCGGGGACCGGCAAGGGGGTCGCGCCATGAAGCGCTGGTGGCCGTACCCGCTGCTGACCGCCGCGCTCGTGGCGATGTGGCTGCTGCTGACCGAGAGCGTGGCGCTGGGCTCCATCCTGATGGGCGGCATCCTGGCGACCGTCGCGGTCTGGGGATTCGCGGCGCTCGACCCGCCGGGCGGACGGCTGAAGCGGCCGCGCGCCGCCTTCGCGCTGGCCGCGCTGGTGATGGCCGACATCGCCCGCTCCAACCTCGCGGTCGTCAAGATCATCCTCAACCCGCGGAAGACGGAGCGGGTGTCCGGCTTCCTCCACATTCCGCTCGACATGCGCGCCCCCTACGGTCTGGCGACGCTGGCCTGCATCATCACGGCGACGCCGGGGACGATCTGGGTGGAGTACAATTCCGCGAACAACACCATCCTTCTCCACATCCTCGATCTGGTCGACGAGAGCACCTGGATCGACACCATCAAGGGACGGTACGAGAAGCGCCTGATGGAGATCTTCGAATGACCGCCACGCTGCTGCTCTGGTCGATCTTCCTGGCGCAGACACTGCTGGTCGTCGCGATGGCCTGCGCGACCTATCGCGTGCTGCGCGGGCCGCGGGCGCAGGACCGTGTGCTCGGGCTCGACACGCTCTACGTCAACGCCACGATGCTGCTGCTGACCTTCGGCATCCGCACCGGCAGCACGCTCTATTTCGAGGCCGCGCTGATCATCGCGCTGCTCGGCTTCGTCGCGACGGCGGCCTTGGCGAAGTTCCTCATGCGCGGAGAGGTGATCGAATGACGCATCTGGCCGACCTGCCGGTCTGGGCGGCGATCCCGGTGGCGCTGCTCCTCCTGCTCGGCGCCTCGCTGGCGCTGATCGGGTCCATCGGATTCGTGCGGCTGCGCAGCTTCTACGAGCGCGTCCACGCCCCGACGCTGGGCACCACCATGGGCATCGGCTCCGTGCTGCTGGCCTCGATGCTGTGCTTCACCGTGCTGCAGTCGCGGCTGGTTCTGCACGAGATCCTGATCGCCATCTTCATGATCGTGACCACGCCGATCACGCTGATGCTGCTCGCCCGCGCCGCCCTCTACCGCGACCGCAGCGAGGGCAGCGACGACGTGCCGGCGGCCCCACCGGCGCAGACGACGGCACCCTCGGCCACGGACGCCGCCCCGCCGGTGTAGACTTTCCTTCAGTACGTCAGGTCGCCTCGACTTGGGCGAACATGCCGGATTCGTCGGTGAAGCTCTTGAACTCCAGCCCGTTGCCGGAGGGGTCGAGGATGAAGAAGGTCCCCTGCTCCGACGGCTTGCCGGGGTAGCGGATCTGCGGCTCCAGGAGGAAGGTCGCGCCGGCGGCCTCCAGCCGTTCCCTCAGCGCGTCCCAGACCGGGCGGGGCAGCACCGCGCCGAAATGATGCAGCGGCACCGCCTTGCCGTCGACCATGCTGGTCTCGGTCGAGCGCGGCTCGGACGAGCGGTGGGCGGAGATCTGGTTGCCGAAGAAGTCGAAATCGATCCACCGCTCGGTGGAGCGCCCTTCGCGGCAGCCCAGGACATCGACGTAGAAACGGCGGGTTTCCTCGATGTCCCGGATGGGAAAGGCGAGATGGAACGCGAACACCGGCGCACCCTTTTGACGTTGGTTCGGGTGGCCAGGGTAGACCGCGCTCCGTGGTGCCAACAAACGAATTCAGCGGGGGTCGATGGCGCGAAAACGCTGCGGCCCCTGGAGCTTTCCAAGGGCCGCAGCGGTCCGCGTGATCAGAACGCCAGACGGGTGTCGAGCATCACGATGTGCGCGCGGTCCTTCAGGTCGCCGCCGTCGGGGCGGCCTGCCTGCAGGGTGGACCGCACGTAATCGTACTCCAGCCCGGCGGTGAAGCCGGGGGCGACGGTCCAGGTGACGCCGCCCTGCCAGATGTCCGCCTTGCTCGGCGTGGACATGGTCGCGCTGTCGTTGCCCAGCGCCCGCAGGTAGTTGGCGGCGAACAGCAGCGGCCCGGCGCTGTACTGCGCGCCGAAGATCCAGTTCTGCTGCGCCCGCGTCTGGGCGAGGCCCTCGGCGTAGCCGCTGTCGCCGCTGTAGGCGTAGCTGGCGCCGACCTTCACCGGGCCGTAGCCGACGTTGGCCCCGACATGGACGGAATTCAGATCCTCGAAGGACTGGCTGACGACGCCGTCGGTCTGGCGCACCGCCTTGCCGGTTGCGTAGAAGGCGCTGCCCTCGATGCTGAAGTCGCCGACCGCGGTCTGGAAGGCGCCGCCGGCCTCGACCACGTCGCGGAAGGACAGCAGGTCGCCCAGCACGTCCGTGGTGCGGCGGTTGACCGAGCTGTTGGAGTCGCCGCTGCGCGGCATGTAGGACACCGCCGCCGACAGGCCGCCGAAGCTCGGCGTGATGTAGACGAACTTGGTCCCGGTGTCGTAGGCGATCAGCGTGCGCATGCTGGTGGCGGCCAGCGGCAGGGCGCCGAAGGTGGTCGAGCCGTTGAGGAACAGGATGCCATTGCTGTCCGGGCTGCCGGCCACGCCCTCGACGTTCGGGCCGATCATCCCGTACTCGTCCGACAGGCCGTTGATGACGCCGGCCTGGATCGTGCCGAAGGCGCCGTTGGCGAAGAGGAAGGCGCGGTCGCTCTCGATGTCGCGGGTCGAGACGGTGAGATCGCCGTTGCCCGCCACGATGCGCAGCCGCGCGCCGTAGGTCAGGCCGTTGTCGGCGGTGGCTGTCGGGGTGACGACCAGACGGAAGCGGTTGGCGAACTCGCGCGAGCGCAGGCCGTCGTCCTGCTGCTGGCGGATGTAGGCGCCCTGGAAATAGGCGTCGCCGCCGAGGATCAGGTCGAAGCTCGGCTCGGCCAGGGCCGGGGCCGACGTCAGGGCGGCGAAGGCTGTGCCGGTGAGAGCGGCGGCGCGAAGAGACAAGGTGTTCATGGGCGTCGTCATTCCAGGGTCGAGGCTTGCGGGGGCGATGTTTTGAAATCCCCTCTCCCCTCTGGGGAGAGGGTTAGGGTGAGGGGGTTGTGCTTGTGCCGAGCGTTCCGCTACGCGCAGCCCCCTCACCGGCCCTGCGGGCCACCCTCTCCCCAGAGGGGAGAGGGTTGTTAGGAAACCAGCGGCGGCCGAAGGCGGTGAGGTTGTCGTCCTGCAGCCGGGCGAGGCAGAGGATCTCCACGCTGTCGGCCCAGCGCGGGTTGATGCGGCTGAACTGGGCGACGGCCGGGCTGTCCAGCTTGGCCTCGCTGATGGCGCGGGCCTCCTCGGTCAGGCCGTAGCCCTGCCATTGCCAGTCCACGGTGCCGGTGTCGGCGTCGTAGTACTGGGCGAAGCACTCCCGCCCGATGTGGTCGCGGAACGCCCGGTCGAGGGCGTCGGGGGGCTGGTCCGGATGCGGCGTGTGGCGGACGAACAGCATCGGCATGTAGCGGTAGGAGCGGTAGCCGACCGCGCTGTAGCTCCAGTACCACAGCCGTCCCGAACGGTCGGCGCGGGCGCGGGCGACCATTTCGGCGACCATCGAGCGCACCAGCTCGTTCGACCCCCAGAAGCGGCGCTCCAGGATGCAATGGGCGGTGTGGAAGGCGCCGACGGCGGTGCCGCCGATCTCCGCCGCCTGCCGGTAGACGGTGGCGAAACCGACCAGCTCCCCGGTCCCGGCGTCCTCCTGCAGCACGCAGTGGTCGAGGTCTTCCAGCTCCTCGTTGAAATAGTCCTCGCCGTAGCCTTCGAACCAGACGCTGAGCAGGGCGAACATCGCCGCCCGGCGCTCCGGCGTCAGGGCCGCCGGCGCGACGAAGCTGGTCCGCAGGGGAGGACGCGCCGCGGGCGTGGTCATTCCCCCGCTCCGGCCCCGGCCCCGGTCAGATAGAGCGCCGCCCCGGCCTCGCGCACGTCGGCGCAGATGTCCTCATAGTTGCAGGTGATCTCCTCCCCGGTGGCGATGTCGCGGCGGGCGACGAAGCGCCGCCAGTCGCCGGGATCGGCCCGCCCGATGGACGGACCATCCGCGTGGTTGAGGAACCGGGCGTCGTCCCCCGGCAGAAGGACGCCGACCCCCTCGATCACGCAGCCGTGGAAGTCGACCAGCCGGGCGACCTGCGGAAACTCCGCCAGCACGGCGTCGTCGGGTTCCAGCAGGCGGTCGATGCGGGCGTCGAACGCCCACACCGGCGTGCCGGCGGCGACCGCCTCCTCGGCGAAGAGCCCCAGCCCATGGATCGGGCTGGAGGCGAGGCGGGTGGCGATGAGGAGCGGCATGGCGTCCTTCTCCGGCGATGGGGCTCAGGCGGCGGCGGTGGCCGGCGACCCGGCCGGGGCAAGCGATTCGTCGAACTCGAAGCTGGCGGCGTCGTCGACGAACTGCTCGGCGATGGTCGTGCCGGGGTTGGTCAGGCAGACGCCGATGTAGTCGGCGAAGCGCGGCGGCGGGGTGAAGCCCTCGGCCAGCAGGCGGCTGTTGTCGAAGGCGATGTCCTGCGCGGTGAAGCGGTGGTACTTGCGCCCGCCGGCCATCATCGTCCGGTGCAGGATGTCGCGCTGCGGGAAGGCCAGCCGGAAGGCGCGGTCGAAGGGCTTCCAGCCTTCCGGACCCTTCGGGTCGAAGAAGCTGTAGGGGCGGGTGCCCTCATGGCCGTGCGCGGCGAAGGCGGCCTGGAAGTCGCTCCACAGGGTCCGGCTGCCGAGACCGGCGGAGATGTGGTAGAGGTTGTGCTTCAGGTCGGGCTTGCGCAGCAGGTCGTGCAGCCGGGCCGAGGCCCAGTCCACCGGAACGATGTCGATGAAGCCGTCCGGCGAGCAGGGCAGGACGCCGGTGCGGTCGACCAGCCGGAAGAACCAGAAGATGCTGGCGCTCGGGCGCACGCCCATCGCGGTGTGGCCGACGACGATGGACGGGCGGCAGACGACGATCGGCAGGTCGGGGAAGCCGGCGGCCAGGGCGCGCTCCGCCGCCGCCTTGCTGCGGGTGTACTCGACGATGTGCGGCGTGTCGTGGCCGGGGGCCGGGGCTTCCTCGACCATCTCCAGCCACGGCGTCTCGCCGCAGCAGAAGGCGGTGCCGATGTGCAGGAAGCGCTGGAGATGCTTCATGCGGCGGGCGCGGGCGGCCAGCGCCAGCGTGCCGTCGACGTTGATCTGCCAGACCGAATGGCGGCTGTCGAAGGAGGTGTCGGCGGCGACGTGGACGATGTGGGTCACCGCGTCCAGCCGCGGGTCGGCGCTGGTCGCCAGCGACTGCAGGTCGCCCGGAATGATCTGGCAGAGATCGGCGTAGGCCTGGGCCGTGGCGCGGTCGACGCAGCGCATCAGGTTGGTGGCGAGACGGGCGCGGCAGGCGGCCTCGTCGGCGCCGCGGATCAGCAGCAGGCAGTCCGCCGCGGTCCCGTTCTTGACGGCGTCGAGGTAGAAGGAACCACCGAGAAAGCCGGTGCCGCCGGTGAGAAGGATCATGGTGTGCCTCAGTCTCGCGTCTGGGGGAGGGGAGGGTTCGGTTGGTGGCTCCGATCCGCTGGCCCCGATCCGCTGGTCTGGATCAGGCGGGCAGCAGGTCGGGGGCCGGAAGGGTCGGGGTGTCGAGCCGGCGGATACCGCCCTGCTCCACCTGGATCTGCACGTCGGCGGCGTCGAAATACGCGTCGTCGTGGGTCACGGCGATCACGGTGATGCCGCGCGCCTTCATCCAGGGAATGATCTCACGGTAGAATTTCCGCCGGAAATAGGGGGACTGGTCCGCGGCCCATTCGTCGAGCACCAGCACGGGCTTGCGCTCCAGCAGGGCGGCGGCCAGCGCGAGGCGCTTCTTCTGCCCCTGCGACAGGTCCACCGTCGTGAAGGCACGGTCCTCGACCGCCACCTTGTCGGACATTTCCAGCAGGTCGAGCAACTCGTCGGCGAAGCCGTCCTCCAGCGACACCGCGCCGTAGAGCTGGCGGGTGACGTGGTTGTCGGAGAAGACGACGGAGAACAGGTCGCGGTAGGAGCCCAGCGTGTCCGCCGTCACCACCGCGCCGTCCACCGTCAGGCTGCCGCGCTGCGCCGGGTAGAGGCCGAGCAGCATGTGGATCAGCGTGCTCTTGCCGGCGCCGTTGTGGCCGGTGACGAAGACGATGTCGCCGCGCTCCACCCTCAGGTCGATGGGACCGACGGTGAAGGAGCCGGTGCCGTCGCGACCGGGGTGGCGGTACGCCGCGCCGTCGAGCGCGATGGTGGCGAAGTCGGCGAAGCCGGTCGGCGGCGCGTCCTTGGCCCGGCGCTGCGCGGGCCGTGGCGGCGCCTTCAGCTCGGCCTCCACCGCCAGATAGGAGCGGGCGGCGGTCTCGGCGCTGATGTAGGAGGGGTAGGAGGCGACGATGGTGATGACCGGATAGGCGATGAAGGCGGCGGCGTGGCCGGCCAGCACGACGGTCGTGATGTCGGTGTTGGTCACCGCCGGCAGCAGGAAGATGATCCCGGCCAGCGCCGCGTAGTAGGTCAGCTCGCTGAGCGTGAAATAGTGGCTGTACTCGGCGCCGAAGCGGTGGCGCTCCGTCCGCAGCGCCTCGGCGCAGGCGGTGGCGTCGGACAGCGCGTTGGCGGCGCGGCGGCGGTTCAGCTTGCACTCGCGCAGGGTCTGCAGGATGTGGTCCGACCGCTCCGACAGCGCGCCCTCGGCCTCGTGGATCGTCTCCGACAGCCGCTCCAGCCGCAGGACGGAGCGGGCGATCAGGACGCCGCCGACTGTCAGGAAGCCCAGCACGATCAGCACCGCGGCGTTCGACAGCGAGGCGAGGTAGAGCAGGCACAGCACGATGGCCGCGACCGACTGGAAGCTGATGACCAGCGTCGGCACCGCCTGGGCGAGGAGCTGAAGCTCCGGCCCGGCCACCTGGGCGAGGCGGCCGGACCCGACCGCCATGGCGTCCGGCAGGTCGGCGGCCACCGCGCGGCGCAGCAGGTCGACGCGCAGGATCGCCAGCGCCGCCTGCATCCGCTTGGACGCCGCGCTCATCATCCAGCCCTGGGCGAACCGCCAGGAGAAGGCGGACAGCAGGAAGATGAACAGCAGACGCTGCAACCCTTCCGGATCGTCCATGATGACCAGAGCGCTGTTCAGCGAGGTCAGCAGGGCGAGGTTGAGGGCCGCCGCCAGCACCGCCAGCAGCATCAGCGGCTGCATGTTGCGCAGGGCGTCGCGTCTCAGGATGCGCCAGAGATCCATCGCCGGCTCACTTGGACTGGATGAGGTCGAGCAGGCGGGACGGCGACATGTTCGACAGGATGGGGGCCGAGGCGGCCTTCCCGTCCTTGGCCGGTCCGCCGGCGGTCCCCGCGGCACCACCCGCCGCTTGGGGCTTGACGCCGGGGACCGGCGCGGCCGGCGCGTGGCCCGCGGCGGCCGGCGCAGGTTCGGCGCCCGCGGTGTTCAGGCTGGGCATCTGGGCGACCGGCACCTGTCCGGGGGTGCCCTCGCCGCTCAGCGAGGGGAGCTGCGCAGCGGGCGGCACCGGCAGGCCGCTCGGCATGGTGACCGTCGCGGCCCCCGCCTGCGGCGCGCCGGGGGCGGGGGCGCCCGGCATCGGGAGAGTGGCGCCCCCGCCCGAGGCGGCGTCGAGGATCAGCGGCAGCCCGCCGCTGGCGGCGTTGCCGATGACGACGATCTTGGCGTTGGGCGAATGGGCCAGCTCCAGCGTCGCCTCGATGCCGCGCCAGCGCAGGTAGTTCTCGGTCAGGTTGGCCTGGACCGTCTCCTGGAAGGCGCGGATGCCCTGGCCTTCGAGCTGCTTGCGCTGGCTCTCGAACAGCTCGCGCTGCAGGCGGAACTGGTATTCCTGGGCGGCTTGGTCCTGCTGGATCTTGCGCTCGATCGACACCATGATCGCCTCGGGCAGCGAGACGTTGCGAATCAGGATGTCCTGGATCAGCATGTAGCCGGTCTTGGTCCGCCCATCGGGCTTCGGCGTGTCCTCGGCCCCGATGATCTGGGCGTACATCACGCGGTCGGCGACCTGCTCGAAGGTCTCGGTCTGAACGCGCAGGCGGCGGTGGGCGTAGAGTTCGTCGGCCTTGAAGCGCGACACGATCTCGCGCGAGACCGACCCGACCTCCGGCACCAGAAGCACTTCCAGATAGTTCGGCCCGACGTTCTTGTGCAGGGCGGCCAGCATCTCCGCGTAGGGGCGGTAGCGCACCGTGATCTCGATGCTGACGTTCAGGCCGTCGTTGGCGATGGCCGAATAGGAGCGGGTGTCCTCCTGCAGGCGCAGGTCGTAGACCTCGATCTTGTCCCAGGGGAAGATGACGTGCACGCCCTCGGCCAGGGCCGGACCCATCTGGGTGCCCTGGTGGAAGCGCTTCCACAGCACGCCGCCATGGCCGGCGGGGATGAAGACGACGATCGACGGCGCGAAGTAGAGGAAGATCAGGATGCCGACCAGCAGCGTGCACAGCAGCGACCGGCGGTGCTCGTCGTACCAGTTGCCGAGCAGCGCGCGCAGGCGCGACTTCGGCTGCGGCGTCGCGTCGGCGTCGTCGTAGGTGAAGGCCTGGTCAGCCATGTCACGCGGTCTCCTGGAGCAAAGCCGTGGCGGGGCGGGACGCGGCCTTGTCGGCCGGCGTGTCCATCTGCCCGTTTGTCATGTGAATGGTGACGTCGCAGACCGACGCGGCGTTGCCGTCGTGCGACACGAAGATCACGGTGCGGCCGAGCGCCCGCAGCTTGCCGATGATCTCGTTGGTGAAGCGGGTGCGGAACTCGGCGTCCTGGTCGGACGTCCATTCGTCGAGGATGATGATCGGACGCCCCTCCGCGACCGCGACGGCCAGGGCGACGCGGCGGCGCTGGCCCTTGGACAGGTCGCGGTTCAGCAGGCCGTCGCCGGTTTCCGGAACCAGATGGTCGATCTTCAGATAGGCCAGCATCTCGCGGAACAGCTCCGCGTCGAAGGTCGGCCCTTGCGGCAGGCGGGTGAACAGGTGGTGGTCCTGGAACACCGCGCAGAACAGGTCGCGGTAGGATTCCAGCCGGTCGCCCTCCACTTCCTGCCCGTCGAGCAGCACCTGCCCCTCGTCCGGTCGGAACAGCAGCGGGATGACGCGCAGCAGGGTGGACTTGCCCGACCCGTTGGCGCCGACGATGCCGACGACGCTGCCCGCCGGGATGGTCATGTCGATGGGACCGATCACGAAGGGCTCGGGCCGCAGCCCGGCGCGGTAGGCGAAGCGCACGTTGCGCAGCTCGATGGCGGAGAAGCGGCGCGGCGCGCGGGCCAGCTTCGACGGCGCGTATTCCGCCGCCGGCATGGCGGCGAGCAGGGTGGTGAGCTGGTTCGCCGCATCCTCCGCCGCGATGTAGTCGGGCACGGCGTTGAGGAACTTCGACAGCGGCCGGGCGAGGAACAGGATGACCGAGGTCACCAGCGGCAGCTCCGCCGCCGACAGCGCGCCCATGCGCGGGAAGATGAAGACGAAGACCGCGGAGAAGCCGATGACGATGGTGGCGATCCAGGAGAACAGCTCGCCCAGATTGCGCCCGTGGCGCCGCTTCAGGTCCTCCCATTGGGCGACGTCGGCCTCGACCGCCTGGGCCAGCTCGTCGCGCCGCGCCTTGCCCAGCTTGATCTCGGCGTTGCCGCCGACAATCTCGGAGAAGCCCTGGAGCATCCGCACCTCGGACTCCTTGGCTTGGCCCAGCAGGGCGCGGGTCCGCTGCGCCTCGCGCACGTACCAGCCGCCGATCATCGCGCCGGCCACCAGGAGCAGCGTGGCGCCCACCGTGGTCAGCGTCCACAGGTAGAGGTAGGCGACGACCGCCACCAGCATCATGTTGGCGGCGATCGACAGGTTGGGCAGCAGCGCCGCGATGCGCTCCAGATGGTGGTTGCCGAGGTCGAAGGAGCGCCGCGCCTGCATGTCGAGGATGTCGGCGTGGTTGCCCAGCGTGACGGTCTGCAGGAAGCGCCGCCGCACCCCGGCCAGCGCGCTGAAGCCGGTGGTCAGCACCAGCCCGACGAAGCGTTTGCTGAAGCTGTAGGAGACCAGCAGCGCCAGGCAGAAGATCAGGAAGGGCGTGTCCAGCACCTCGCCGCGCATCCAGCCGTTCAGTTCGGCGCTGAGGCTCATCAGGCTGATGAGGTTGGCGGCGGCGGCGACGCAGCCGGTCACCACCAGCCGGGTCAGGATCTCACGGTCGGCCAGCCCGATCAGGGGCAGCAGAGCCGAGACGGGCCGGCTGGGGGCGACACGCTTGGCTGTCTTGCTTTTGCTCATCGGCCCGCCTCACTCCGCCAGCCAGGAGTCGAGGATGCGGGTGATCGTGCCGTTGTCGCGCAGCTTGACGAAGGCGGCCTGCAGCCGCTCCGCCTTCTCCTTGCGCGCCTTGGGCATGGCGATGTAGCGGGGGATCAGGCCCAGCGGCTTGGGCAGGACGCGCACGTCCTTCAGCCGCCCGTCCTGCTTGGCCATGTGGTTCAGCACATGCAGGTCGCCGACGATCACGTCCACCCGGCCCAGGATCAGGCGGCGGAAGTTGACCACGTTGCTGCTCGACGGGACCTTTTCCAGATAGGTCGCGGCGTCGAAGTCCGGCGCGTAGGCGAAGCCGTCGACCACGCCGATGCGGTAGGGGGTCAGGTCCTCCAGCCGCTCGAAGGCGATGGGGGAGTCCTTGCGCACCATGAAGACGGTCGTGCCGGTGCGGAACGGGCCGATCATGTTGTACTGCGCGAAACGGGCGGGCGAGGCGATGAACTGGAACCCGACGTCGGCGGTGTTCTCGTCCATCGACCGGACGACCTCGGTCCAGGACAGCGGCCGGTGGACCGGCGTGATGTTCAACTCCTTCAGCAAAGCGACGACGATCTCGGTGTCGATCCCCGTGCGGGTGCCGTTGAAGGAGTAGTTGTAAGGCGGGAAATGGTCTTCCGACGCGATGGTCCAGTATTCGGCGCGCGCCGGAAGGATCGCGGCGAACAGCGCCAGCAGGACCGGCAGCAGGAGCCGCAGGGCCGGGCGGAGGACGGACGCCGTCGCCACCGTCATGCCTTCGCCCGCTTCTTGCTGCGGGTGGTCAGCAGGATCATCACGAGAAGGGCGCCGGGCGGTGTCAGAACCACCGCCAGGAAAGCGTAAAGCAGGAAGCCGCCGCGGCGGCCGATCCCCAGAAACCCGACCAGCAGGCAGAGACCGATGTAGATCAGCTCGAACACGGCGATGCTTCCTTCTTTGCCCGGCGCCCCGGCGTCGTGCCCTTAGCCGGCCTTCTGGACCGGCTGCTCTTCCATCTGCGGCGCCGCGGCGGGGGCCTCGCCGGCCTCGTTCTTGGCGGCGTCGTTCCGGGCGGCCTCGAACTCCTTGCGGAAATGCTCGCGCATCGTCTCGACATCGAAGTCCAGCAGCGTGCCGCCGGTCTCGAAGTGCTGCGCGAACACGCGGCCGAGCGCCTGGGTGGCGGCCAGCGACAGCGCCGGCATGACGGCGACGCCCAGGGCGGTGCCGATGAACGGAACGGCCTTCACGGCGGAGCCGAGCACGCTGGAGCTGAGCGCGCCGGGCATGACGCCGCCCATCAGCGCGCCGATGATCGCGCGGGTGCGCTCCTGCGCGAACTCGATCTCATAGAGCTTGGCGAGCTTATGGATCAGGTTGAGCTGGGCCACGCTGACCGCGGCGACGTCCGCGCCGGGAACGGGGATGAGTCCGAAGGCGCCCGAGGCGTAGCTGTGATACTTGATCAGTTCCTGGGCGCGCTTCTTGCGGTCTACCATGATCCGAAACCTTTCGAGGGTCAGGTGAGGTTGATTTCAGGTGGAAACGATAGGCTCAGACACACGTCTTGGGACGTTATGCGTCGAAAATTTGGCATTCCGAAAGAAACAAAACATCGCCAATCAACCGCCTTCCCAGCGATTGGTAAAAGAATGCCCCTATTGTCGCTGGTAAATTAGAGATCGGGTCTCAGGACTGTCGTTAAGCAGAGAATGACTGCCCAACGATTCAATATGTCCCAACGACTTGATACATTTTCAGTGCTTAACAACGCATTAAATGCCTATGACTACCGTCGGAGATTTTGTTGGAAGCTGCGTCATATTTCTACGAATTGTAACAAAATTCATCATGAGCTTTTCTTTGTATAATGAAATTCACTACCTCTGCGGGAAACGCGACGGCAGATCGAGGGCGCGCGCCGGAAGTTCGTTGCGCCCGCCCGTGCCGACCGCCGCCCCCAGCACCAGGACGGTGTCGCGCACCGGCTGTCCCTCGATGGTCTGCGTGGGCAGGGCGACGCGCAGCAGCAGGCCGTCCCGCGACGACGACGGGGCGTGGCCTTTCAGCAGGCGCAGCAGCGCCCACGGCCCGCGCTCGGCCAGGGTGATGGTGTCGCCGGTCGCCGCGGCGGTTCCGCCCGTCGGCGCGCCCTTCGGACGGAAGGGCGACCCGGCGGCCCAGCGGGCGCTCAGCAGCACCGGCTGGCCCGGCGTCCAGGCGAGCGTCCCGCCGTTGGCCGTCGCCCCCACCGCGCTGGCGCCGGAACGCACCGACCAGTCGATGATGTGCTCCGCCCCGACCTCCTGCGCGCGGTTGGCGCCGTAGGTGAGGCGGACGCTGACGGGGGCCGGGCGCGCGATGGCCTCCAGCAGGGGCCGGGCGGCTTCCATCCGCTCCATGAAGGCGGCGACCTCGGGCGTCGCGGTCCGCATCACCGCCGCCCGGTGCTCGTCGAGCTGCCGGAAGAAGCGGCGGACGTCCTGCGGGTCGGCGTCCTGCGCGCCGCGCGCCTGTTCGGAGCCGACGAAGGGGAAACGCCCGGCAAGGGTCTGCGTGAAGGCGGTGGACAGCTTCGACAGGGCGACGTCGCTGTCCGGGACAGGAGCCTCCACCGGCATTCTGGGCGGGATCGGCAGATGCGCGACGACGGCCGGCTCCTCCACGACGGCGGGCGGTGGCGCCGCGGGTTCCGGCGACGGGGCCGGCCGCGGAGGAGGGGGAGGGGCCGCCGCGACCGGCTTGGCCGGCTCCGCTTCGGGCGAAATGAGCTTTGGTTCCGCGGGCTTCGGTTCTGCGGGCTTGGATACAGCGGGCTTGGCCTCGGCCGGCTTGACGGCTTCGGCGGGCGGAGCATCAGGAGCCGGCGCGGGCAGGGCGGCGGCCAGGGCGTCCGGCAGCGCGGTCACCGCCGGGTTGAGAACCAACGCTCCGCCGTCACCCACCGCGAACAGGGCGCCGGTCTGCGGCGCGTCCAGCGCCAGGACGGCGGCGCGGGCGCCGGTCGCGGCGGTGGACAGGGCCTCGGTGATGCGGTCGGTGGTGTCGCGGCCCGGCAGATCGGCGATGGCCGCCTTCTGGAGCGCCACCCGGATCGCGTCGGGCAGGCCGCGGGCTGGCTCCTGCAAGGCGCCGGCGATGGGCCAGGCGACGGCCTCGGCGACGGCGCTGGTCAGGCGACGGACGTCGTCGACATCCTCGGCGGTCGGCGTCTCCGGCAGGCCGCGCAGCCGTTCGGCCAGGGCCTCGGCGCGCTGGCGGAGCGGGTTGCGGCTGTACAGCTCCTCGGCCAGCGGGGCGGCGAGCTGCACCGATTCCGCGCGCACCGCCGCGGCGATGGTCCGGGCGTCGAGGTTGGGCAGGTCGGCGCCCGCGGCGATGCGGGTGATGTAGCCGTCCGTCGCCGTCATCGGCGACCGGGGGACGGCGCCGTAGACGCTTTCGGCCAGCGCGTTCAGTTCGTCGAAGCCGCTGTTGCGGCGGAAGCGGTCGTAGCGTTCCAGCGCGTCGCGCCGTCCGCCGATGCGGTCGAGCTGCTCGGCGAGCCGGCGGAAGGCGGGCAGATCCTCCACCCGCTGCGGGCTGGCGACCGGCGGCAGGTCGGCCATGGTGGCGCTGGGCAGCAGGGCGTCGCGGATCGGCCGCAGCACCGAGCGGCGTAGCGTGACGGAGGCGAGCCGCTTCTTGTCCTCGTCAAAGCTGCTGAACAGCGAGGTCGGCAGCAGCGGGGTGGCGAGGGGACTGCGCTCCATCACCGCCGTGGCGGCGATCACCCGACCGGCCAGAGCCCCGTCGGTGACGGCGTCGCGCGCCAGCAGCGCCCGGCGCAGGTCGGCGGTGGCGGCGGCGACCGGCGGGCTGCCGGCGGACACGCTGGACACGCCCTGCCACGCGGCGACCGACAGGCCGGCGACCGAGGCGGCGAGCGCGGCCTGGGCCATCCGGCGGCGCTTGTGGGCCTGCTGGTAGGCGGCGTCGGACGGCCGTCCGTAACCGGCCTCGGCGAAGGCCCGGCCCGGCAGCAGGTTGCGGGCGAAGACCGGACGGCGCCCACCGGTGGCCGGGGCGTAGGCGCCGGTCAGGGCGATGCCGCGCAGCGGGAAAGGCTCCGCCTGATCGTCGCCGCCCAGAACGCCGTCGAGGAACAGCGCCAGCGGATGGCGCAGCGTGTCCAGGGACGCCGGAAGCAGCGGCAGCCGCACCCCGGCGGTGCCGGCGGCGAAGGCGTCGGCTTCCAGAACGGCGATGTCGGCGGCAATGGCCTCGAACGCCTCGTCGATGCGGCGCGGCTCGAAGGGCTTGGCCCAGTCCTGCGGGTTGGTCCAGCCCAGCACGCCGTCCAGCAGGGCCGACGGCATGGCGGCGCAGAGGTCGGTGAAGCCGTCCAGAGCCTCGGCGCGGACCACGACCACATGGACAGGGCCGACCACGCCGAGATCGTCGCGCAGCGTCCGCAGGCGCTCCCGCAGGGCGGCGCCCCGCTTGGCCAGCGCGTCGCGCGGGCCGGGGCGCTCGGCGGCGGCGCGCAGCTCGTCGGCGCCGACCATCAGCAGGATGCCGTCCAGCGGGCGGCGCATCGGCCGCTTGCGCATCGCCGCGACCAGCGCCGGCCAGGACGCGCCCAGCCGGGAACCGTCGGCGGAATCGGCACCGGCGTGCAGGATCGCGGCCCCTTCGCAGAACCACCAGCAGCCGTTCTCGCCGTTGCCGTCCTCCGGCCAGCGGACATGGGTCGGGTCGGTGGCGAGCAGGGCCGGGCCGCCGACGCCGAAGGCGAGAAACCACGGGATGTCGCCGCGGCGCAGGGGACCGCGCATCTGCCGCGTCAGGATGTCCAGCCCCTCGCCATAGACGCGGGCGTTGGGCGGCGTGTTGGCGGCGGCCTTCGTCGGCGGTGGCGCCTCGGCGCGGACGCGCAGCGGCGCCGGCGGGGCAGGGCGGCGCGCGGGCGCCTTCTTTTGGGCGGTGCCCTTGGAAACGGGCTTGCGCCGCCAGCTTCGCAGCTTCGGCCAGATCATCCGGCCGAGGCGGTAGAAGATGTAGAGCGGCAGCGCCAGCAGCGCGTAGGGCGCCAGCGTGACGGCGAAGGACAGCAGATAGACGATGGCGGAGCCGATGGTGGAGAGCACCAGCTCCAGCGTGAGCATCAGTAGGACCATGACAGCCCCATGTCCTCGACCGCAGCGCGGGCGCCGCTCAGATCGCGTTGAATACCGCCGACGGCGCCAACCCACAGCAGGTGCGAGACGACGAGGAACAGCACGGCGGTCCCGCCGACCGCCCACCACCAGCGCCGCCCGGACGGCGCGAGGTAGCCGGGCATGGCGCCATCGGGCGGTTCGCAGGCGCGCGGGCTGGGATGGCTGGCCGCGGCGCGCTCGCCTACGACGATGCGGTGCAGGGCGGGGCGGCGGGCGGTCGCCTGGGCGTCGTCGGGGAAGCCCAGCGCCAGCGCCGCGAGATAGACGGCGGCCAGCCCACGGTCGGCCTTGTTGCCCTGGCGGATCAGGTCGTCGGCCTGCACAAACAGGGTTTGCAGCGTGGCGTTCGCGCCGAACAGGCGGCTGGAGACCACGGCGTCGGCGGGCCGCGTCTGGGCCAGCGCGCGGTCGGCCAGCATGGCCATGGCGAAGACCGCCTTGACCACCGTGCCGTGCGCGCCCGGCCCCTGGGAGACGGCGGCGCCGCTCATGCCATGGAGCGTGGCGGTCAGCCGGTCGGCCACCGTCCCCGCCGGGGCCTGCGCGTCGGCGCAGCCGGCGAGCAGGTCCTCCTGGAAGGCGCGGAACAGGGCCAGCGTGCCGGCGGGCTTGGCCCCCGCGGGGGGCGCCTTCGCCGGGTTGGCTTGCGCCAGGGCGGGTTGGGCGGTCACGGCGTTCCCTCCGTCAGCGGGGCCACGGTGAAGGTGTCCCGTCCCAGCCGCACATCCAGGGCGCCGGCGCCGTCCAGCGCCTGCCGATGGGTGCCGGGTGCGCCGTACAGCGCGTAGACGAGGGTTTGGGTTGGGGTAGTGGCGAAGGGCGGCAGGCTGTGCAGCAGCACGCTCTGGCCCGGCACCATCTCCCAGGAGGCGATGGCGATGCGGTTTCCGGCCTCGGCGCTCAGCGTCTCGCGGTCGCGGAACCAGCCCGCGGCGTCAAGCCCGGCCAGCCGTCCGGCCAGCGCCGGGTCGGCCACCCGCACCACGTCGACGGCGACCGGGCGTCGCCCGTTGGCGTCGGGCTCGGCGACGATGCGCAGCACGGGCATGTTCGCGCGCCCCGTACCGGGGGCCGGGGCGCTCGCGGCGCAGCCGGCGAGCGTCAGGGCGAGAAGCATGGCGAGGCGCTTCATGTCAGCCACCGCCGCCGGGCGCCGACTGGCCGGCACAGACGTAGCCCGCCGGGGTGTGGCGGTACCAGTTGCCGGTCGCCTCGGCGCAGGGGGCGAGCACGCGGTCGTTGCGCTGCGGCTGCGCCGCCGGCGAGGGTGTGGCCGGTGCGGCGTCCACCTCGCGGGCACCGGCCGGACGGTTGGTGACGACGAAGCCGTCCTCGTCCTCCTCCACGATCATCACGTAGCGGGCGCGCTTGGCGGGGTAGCGGATGCCGACGTCGTAGTCGCCGTCGGCCACCTTCTCCAGGATCGCGCCGGGGCGGTCGCTGCCGAGCGGCGCGCAGCCCGTCCCGGCGAGCAGGACCGGCAGCAGCGCCGTCGCGGCGATCAGGGTTCGCATCATCGGAATGTTCCTGCTCATGCCGGAATCGCCCGGCGCTGGGCGTTGGTGGCGACCGCTGCGGGGCCGGCGGCCTCCATCAGGTCGGGCGGGGTCGGCTCGATGCCGGCCTCGGCCAGCGTGCGGTAGACGGACCGCCAGACCAGCTCCGGCACGACGAAGCTGGCGTCGTAATCCTCGACCCAGAAGAACAGGTTGTACTTGCACAGCCATTGCCCGTTGACGCCGCGGATGCCGTCGTAGCGGACGAAGGGCGGGCCGCCGGTGGCGCTGGGCATCACCTTGTCGGCGTTCTGCAGGGCGGTGGTCAGCAGGCCGCCCATCCGGCCGGGGTCGTGGCGGGCGTCGGCGTAATATTCCAGCTTCATCGACACCCGATCGACCGCGCTGAAATTGATGACGGTCGCCTCCGACACCTTGGCGTTGGGCATGGCGACGATGAAGCCGGCGACGTTGCGGATGCGCACCGTGCGCCACGTCATGTCGACCACGACGCCGCGCACCAGATCGGTGATCTGGATGCTGTCGCCGATCTGGAACGGCCGCTCGATGTTCAGGACGATGCCGGAGAAGACGTTGGCGATGTTGGCCTGGATGGCGAGGCCGATGACCATGCCGACGAGGCCGGAGGCGGCGAGCAGGCTGGTGATCGGCTGCTTCAGCACGAAGGCGATGATGCCGCAGCCGGCGAAGCCGAAGACGATCAGGGTGGAGAAGCGGCGGACGATGCCTGGGATCTTGCGCTGGGTGCGGATCTCCAGCGGGGTCCAGACGAAGCGCTCCAGCGTGCGGTCGACCAGGATGGCCGGCACGATCCACCACAGCACGTCGACGCCGTTCACCACCATGGCGATCCCGCTCGGCGGCAGCGTCGCCACCGCTTGGTCCAGCGCGATGTTGCCGGCGGACATCAGCAGCAGCGGCCAGGACAGGATGCGCATGAACAGCGTCTGGATCTTCCAGAACTGGCCGCGGTCGCGGCGGTCCATGAAGGCGGCGAAGACCGCCAGCACGGCGCTGAAGATGGCGATGTAAACGAAGAAGTCGCGGTGGATGAAGTCGCGCGCCGCCGGGGAGTCCGGTGCCGCGACCACGCCGAAATCGACGCGCGAGAAGTCCGGCTGCGGGCGCCCGAAGCCGACATAGTTGGGATCGCCCTCGCTGCCGACCGAGGCGACGTCCTGCGAGATCCAGGCGCGCGACAGGCGCCAGCCGGGCGACGGCGCCAGCACCCGCTTGGCGCGGAGCTGGTCGAGCAGGGTGGAGCTTTCGCTCTCGCCCTCCAGCGCGCGGCGGAAGCGGTCGGCGAGGCCGGGATCGGCGGCCGACGCGGTCTCCGCCGCGGCCATCGCCTTCAGCTTCTCCACGAAGTCGTTGGTGTCGACCAGCGACATGCCGAGCACGTCGGTGACGAACATCACCGTGTTGCGGTTCTGCGTCCGGTGGCGGAAGCTGACGCCGACCGTCTGGCTGCCGTAGGGCGGGCGCTGGTCGAAGACGTTCAGGGCGAAGCGCCCTTCGATCCGGTAGGCGACGTAGGTGGTGACCTCGCCGCGTTCCTCGCGGTAGGGCTTACCCAGCTCGACCGGCTTGACCGCGTTGGTGAAGACGACGTCCGCCGGGTTGAAGGCGCCGCGGTAGCGGAACCAGATCGTCAGGTTCAGCGTCGCCTCGTTGGCGTCCGGGTTCAGGTCGCGGATTTCATGGAGCTGGACGCCGGTGTAGATGACGTCCGTCTTGTACATGAAGCGGTCGTTGACGTAGAGCGCCCGGCCCTTGGTGACCTCCTCCAGGAAGTTGGAGACGCCGGCCTCGCGGATCGGCTGGAGCTGGGTCAGCGCCGCCACCGGGTTCAGGCCGTTGTAGGAGGCCATCATCACCGGCAGGGTCGCTTGGCCGCGGCTGTCGAAGGTCCAGGTGCCGACCGTGCCCTGGAAGGCGGTCTCGGCGCGGTCGTGATCCGCGATGGCGCGACGCAACGCCTCGCCGTCCGGCTTGCCGGTGGTGACGTTGGTCTTCGCGATGGCTCCGGCGATCAGGTCCACGCCGTCTGCGCCCAGCGCCGCCGCCCAGTCGGGCACCGCGTTGAAGCGCTTCACATACTGGCCGTAGAAGCGCTGCGCCCGCTCGTTCGCCGTGTCGAACAGCACGGGCGAGGACACCAGCAGGCCGTGGCCGTAGGCTTCCGGGGTCAGCGCCTTGGGGTTGGCCTGCGCCTGGGCGACGATCTCGGTGCGGAAGGCCGACGAGGCCATCTCCGAGCTGCCGGCGATCAGGTTGCGCACCCCGGCGTCGCGCAGCGCCACCACCACCCGCGCGCTGTCCACCGCCGACCCGATGACGACGACGGCGCCGGTCGGCATCTTCTCCTTGACCGCCTGGGCCAGCGCCGGCAGGGCGGACGCACCGCCGCGGCCCGGCGCGAAGGTCCATTGGCCGACCAGCTTGGTGCCGAAGCGCTGGAGGATCGCGTCGAACTGCCCGGCCTGCGATGCCGCCTGCTCGCTGTCCTCGCGGACGATGGCGACGGTCGGCTCGCCGACCACGTTGCGCACGTAGTTGGCGAGGAAGCGCGTCTCGTGCGTGCGGTCCAGCGTGATGCTGAACAGCCAGGGGCTCGGGGCGGCGTCGGCCGGGCGGACCAGCGGGCGCGGGGCGATCAGCGGGATCTGCCGCTGGGCGTAGATCGCCGTGGCGCTGTCTGCGGCGTCCGGCGTGTGGCCGATCACCGCGAGGACGGAGGGATCGTTGGAGACGCGCCGGGCGATCTCCAGCGACTTGCCCTTGTCGCCCTCGTCGTCGATGGGCTTGACCACCACGGGACGGCCGGCGATGCCGCCCGCCGCGTTGATGGTGTCGGCGCGCAACGCCGCTCCCTTGCGCAGGGCCAGCCCCAGCGCCGCGTCCGGCCCGCTGAGCGGCCCGACGACGGCGACGGTCAACGGCTCGCGCGCGCTGTCGCCGAGGAAGCCGGCGCGGACGACCAGGGAAACCAGCACGGTGACGAGCATCGCCGCCGCCAGGATCAGCGCGAAGCGCGCCTTTTTGGTCAGGTGCGACCAGCGCAGCGGCGGCCGGGAGCGGGGCTGGAGCGAGCTCAGCATGGGGTGTCCGTTTGGCGGTGGGCGGTCGTTTCCCTCTCCCGCCCCGGGAGAGGGAAGGGGCCCGCGAAGCGGGAAGGGTGAGGGTGAATGCAAGGATCGGGCGGTCGCGCCGTTGGACGACCCTCACCCTCCCCATGCTTCCGCATGGGGCCCCTCCCTCTCCCGGGGCGGGAGAGGGAAACGATGGCAGTCGGACCGGCCATCCTCATTGCTCCTGCATCGCGTGCTGGAGGCCGTTGAGGACCGGCGAGAACACGTAATCGAGGATGGTGCGCCGCCCGGTCAGGATGCTGCAGGTCACGCGCACGCCGGGGAACAGCTCGTAGGTCTTGCCGCCGTAGTCGAAACGGGTCACCGGCAGCTCGACGCGGACCTTGTAGTAGGACTGCTTGTTGGCGTCGAGCAGCGTGTCCGGGCTGATCGTCCGCACCCGCCCCTCGATGTGGCCGAAGCGCGAGGCGTCGCCGCCGGCCAGCGTCACCACCACCGGCTGGTCGGGGCGGACATAGCCGATGTCCTGCACCGGCAGACGGGCGTCCACCACCAGCTTGCCGTCGCGCGGCACCAGCTCCACCACCGTCTCGCCGGCCTTGACGACGGCGCCCTTGGTGGAAACGGCCAGCGTCTTGACGATGCCGTCCATGGGTGCGCGCAGGCTGCTGCGGTCCAGACTGTCCTGGTAGCGGGTCAGGCGCTGCGACAGCTCGTCGTGGTTGCGGCGGGCCTCGTCGAGGGCGTTGCGGCTCTCCTCCTCGTACTTGCGGCCGATCCACACCAGCTTGCTGCGCGCCTCGGCCAGCGCCGCCTCGGCCTGGGCCAGCGTGGCGCGGTCCTCGGCGATGGCGCTGCTGACGCGGGCGTCGTCGCGCAGCAGCTCCAGATGCTTCATGCGGTTGGTGATCTCGCGCTTCAGCAGGGTCTCGCTGATGGAGAGCTGCTCGCGGATCAACCCCTGCGCCACCTGGGAGCCGCCGATGCGCGCCCGCACGGCGGCCACCTGCTGCTCGCGCTGGGCGATGTCCTGGCGCTGGATGTCGAGGTCGGAGGCCAGCCGGTCGCGGCGGGCGCGGAACAGGTCGCGGGTCTGCGCCACCAGATCGGGCCGCTCGCGCAGCAGCCGCTCGGGGAAGTCGATGGCCTCGCGGCGCCCGACCTCCGCCTCCAGCCGCGCGGTGTCGGCGGACAGCGAGCCGAGGCGCAGCTTCAGCTCCTCCAGGTCGGCGCGGATCTTGGTCTGGTCCAGCTCGACCAGCGTCTGGCCGGCGGTGACCGAATCGCCTTCCTGCACCAGGATGTCGCGGACGATGCCACCTTCGAAATGCTGGACCGACTGGTTGTAGGACAGCGGCACCACGTCGCCCGGCGCGCTGCTGGAGACGTTCAGCTCGGCGATGGCGGCCCAGCCGAGTGCCGCGAGGAAAGCGGCGATGCTGACCGCGAACAGGCCGTCGCCGAAGCGGCTTTCCGTGTCCGCGGGTTCCGTTCCAAGAAGGGGAGTGGGAATGGCGGGCGGCACGGACGCGGCGGGGCCGGCGGCGAGCTTTCGGGTCAGCAGGGGAAGCGGCTTCATGGCGTCACCAGCCCCGCCGCTTCGCGGGCGGCCACTGTGCTGTTCGGTTGGTCGAGGTCGAGCACCAGCGAGGCGCCCTGGAGGATGCGCGGGTCGTGGGACGCGATGATCACCGTGTGGCCGCTCCGCGCCAGCTCGATCAGCGTGCGGTAGACGGTGGCGGTGCCTTCCGAGTCCAGCCCGTCGGTCGGCTCGTCGAGCAGGATCAGGCGCCCGCCGACCGCCAGGGCGCGGGCCAGCGCCAGCCGGCGGCGGTGGCCGGTCGGCAGCTCGTGGCCGAAGTTGCGCAGCGGCGTGTCGAGGCCCTGGGCGCAGTCGGCCACCGTGCGGTCGGCCCCGGCGCGGTGCAGGACGGCGTGAAGCTCCGTCTCCGACAGGCGTGGGTTGGCGAGCAGCAGGTTCTCGCGGATCGTGCGGTTGAGGAACACCGGCTCCTGCGGCAGCAGCCCGATCTGCTGGCGCCACCAGGAGGGGGCGAATTTGCGGATGTCCACCCCGTCGGCCAGCACGGCGCCCTCCTGCGGGTCGGCCAGACCGGCGATCAGGCGGATCAGCGTCGATTTGCCCGAGCCGTTGCGCCCCTTCAGCACCAGGATGTTGCCGGCGGGCACCGACAGGGTCAGCCGGCGCAGCAGCGGCGTGACGCCGCCCGGCGGGGTGAAGGTCAGGTCGCGCAGCTCCAGCGTGCCGGCGTAGCGGGGCAGGCTGGTGCCGCCGGTCGGCTCGACCGCGGTGCGGGCGAACTGCTCCAGCCGGACCTGCGCCTGCCGGGCCATCGCCAGGGACTCGCCGATCTGGGCCAGCCGGGTGAAGGGGGCCAGCGCGCGGCCGACCAGCAGGTTGATGCCGATCAGCGACCCGACGTCCAGCTCGCCGCGCACCACCAGGACGGCGCCGGTGGCGATCACCGCGACGCCCTGGAGCGCCTGGAGGCTCTGCGCCGCCGACTGGGCGCGGCCCTGGCGCATCGACATGCGCTCGCGGACCACGCGCAGCGCCTTGGCCGCGCGCTGCCAGTCGCCCAGCAGCGGCTTGGCGCCGCCGAACAGGGCGACCGCGTCGCGCCCGACGATGGCGGTGGTGACCAGCCCCTGGGCGTCGGCGCCGGCTTGGGCGAGGTCGCGCCCGACCGCGCGCATGTCCGCCTGGGCCAGCAGCCCGGCGGCGATGGCCAGCAGCGTGAAGAGGAGGCAGATCGCCGCCAGCGGCCAGGAGATCAGCGCCACCACGAGGATGAAGCCGAGCGCGAAGGGCAGGTCGAACAGCGTCGCGAGGTTGGCGGAGCCGAGCGCGGAGTCGATCTGCTCCGGCGCCCGCAGCGCCTCACGCCGGGCCGCGTCGCCCTCCGCCGATCCGGCGCCGCTGCGCGCGGTCATCAGGATGCCGAAGGCCCCGGTGGTCAGACGCTCGTGCTCGGCCCGCCCGATGCGCCCGGCGATGCCCAGCCGGACGTGGCGGAACAGATGCTCGAAGGCGATGGACAGGACGACGCCGACGGTCAGCGCCGCCAGCGTGGAGTCGACGCCGTGCGTCACGTAGCGGTTCAGCACCAGCATCGTGTAGAAGGACGAGGCCAGCCCGAGCAGGTTCGCCGCCAGCGACGCCGCGAAGACGCGGGCGGTCAGCCGCAGGTTGGCGCGCAGCCGCAGCACCAGAAGCCCGATGGCGCCGCCGCTCATCGCTGGTCTCCCGTGCCGCGCCGGGCCGGATCGCGTTGGGCCGGATCGCGCCCGCCCTGGTCGCGGAAGGCGCCGCGGCCCGGCGCGGTCAGCTTCGGCATCGGCTTGGTCTGGATGTCGGTGGCGTTCAGCCGGCCCATGGCGGCGAGCAGCCGGTAGCCGGCCAGCACCAGTTCCGTCTCCGCCGCCGCGGCGTCGCTGCGCGCGTTGATCAGCGTCGTCTCCCCCGACAGGATGTCGATCAGCGACCGGGTGCCCAGCTCGCGCTCCGACCGCGCCACGTCGAGGAAGCCGGCGGCGAGGCTCGCCTGATCGTTGAGCAGTTGCACCTGGGCGCGGGCGCTTTCCAGCCGGTTCCAGCTGTTGCGGACGGTCTCCAGCACCGTGCGCTCCTGGTCGGCCCAGGTGGCGTCGGCGGCCCGCAGGTCGGCCTCGGCCAGACGGATGCTGTTGAGCGCGGTCAGGCCGGTGTTCAGCGAGAAGGTGACCTGGAGCTTGAACAGCAGCTCGTTCTGCCGCCCAGACTGGCCGGCGACGTCGCGCTTGATGTTGTGTTCCACGAAGCCGTCGATCCGCGGGTAGAGGGTGCGGCCGCGCACCGAGGTCACCGCCTCCTGCGCCGCCGCGGTGGTCAGGGCCAGTTCCTGAAGGCGCGGGTTGTGGCGGCGCGCCTCCTCCACCGCCGCATCCATCGAGACGGGCAGGCCGGCGCGGGTCATCGCCAGGACCTGGGCGTTGCTGACCTGGAAGGGGACATGGCCGAAGAAGGCCTGGAAGCGGCTCTGCGCATTCTGCGTCGCCTCCTCCGCCGCGACGCGGCGGGCCTGGGCGCCGGCCAGCTGGCTCTTGGCCTGGAGAACGTCGGTGGAGAAGCCGAAACCCTCCTGAAGCCGCACCTCCTCAAGCCCGGTCTGGCGGCGGATGTTGTCTTCGGACTGGCGGGCGAAGGCGAGCAGCTGATGGGCGCGGACGAGGCTGGCGTAGGCGGTGAGCCCCTCTACCAGCAGCTCCTGCCGGGTGCGCTCCACCGCGATGTCGGCGCGGACCAGCGTCACCTGGGCGCGCCGTATGTCGGCGTTGGTCGCGTCGAAGTCCCAGATCAGCTGCGTCGCCCGCGCCGAAAACTGCGAGGCGTTCATGTCCGTGTTGGGCAGGCCCGCCGGCTTGGTCGTGCTCTCGCGCCCGCCGTTGGCCGACAGGCTCAGCGTCGGGAACCAGCCGCCATGGCTGACCCGCAGGGCGTTGCGGGCCCCGTCGGCGGCGGCCTCCGCCCCGCGCAGGCGGTCGTGGGTCTCCGTCGCCTTGCCGATCAGCGCCACCACCTCGTCGCGCGGAGCTGCAACTAGAGATTGTGGCGCTCCGGTCAGGAGCGGAAGCGCAACCGTGGCGATAAGACAAAGCTTGTGCATGAGGGTCCTGGAGATCGCCGCATGTCTAAGCCATTCGGCTTACAGCGATGATGATCTTAGTCGAGAACTCTCATACTCATTTAGGACAAAACAGTATCCAAATACCTAAAAATGCGTCGAATTCTGTCGGTCGCTCATGAATTTTCTGCGACCGGCACAATCGTCGATGCATGGGTTGTGGTGTGGTGTGTATCCGCGGTGTGAAGCGCCATCGCCCAGTCTCCGTTGTGCGCATCAAGACTGTTTTGCACAACCGGAGCAGTGTCCGGCAGGCCCAGGCCGGAGGAGAGAAGTGCTGCGTAATCGAAGCGCCCGTGGTCAGCCTGAGGCGCTGCGGCCAGCGGCTGGCTGTGCAACTGCGCCGCGACGGTGGCCTGCGCGTCGAAGGCGACGCCGGCCACCAGCCGGCTGCTGCCGTCGGCCATGGTCATGCTGGTGGTGCCGAGGATCTGGTTGCCGGCCAGAGTCGTGTCGGTCGGGGTGGCCGTGGTGGCGATGGAAAGGATGCCAGCGTCGGCCAGCGTGCGCAGCTCGCCCGGCTGGCTCACCCCGTCGCCGTCGGCGTCCTGCCAGACCTGGAGCGTGGCGAAGCTCTCGTCCGCGGCGTCGATGCGCCCGTCGCGGTTGCTGTCGAGCGAGGCGAGCGCCTCCAAGCTGCTGTTGAAGCCTTTTCCGAAATGTTCCGACACCAGCTCGCGCCCGTCGTCGATCTGCCCGTTGTGGTTGTCGTCGCGCACCAGCAGGGCGTTGCCCTTGCCGACCCAGCCGGTGCGGTCGGCCACGCCGTCGCCGCTGACGTCGAACAGGACGCCGTCGGTCAGCGCCCGCAGGGCCAGCCCGTCGCCGGCCATGTCCAGCACGATGGGGTCGCTGGCGACGGTGGTCAGCTTGATGTTGTCGACGCGCAGGATCGGGTTGACGCTGTTGTCGCTGGTGTCGGAGGTACCGAAGCCCAGCGACAGGGTGCTGTTGGCCGGGATCACGACGCTGAATTTCCCGCTGGCGCTCGCGTCCTTGGCGAGCAGCGTGACCACGCCGTTGACGCTGACGAAGGCGAAGTCGTGATAGCCGGGGTCGGAGAAGACGAAGGTCCAGTCGAAGGTCAGCGTCGTGTCCTTCGTCACCGTGACGGAGGTGGCCAGCTTCATCGCGTTGCCGAAGGACGGGATGGTCCCGGTCGCCGTGGCGATGGAGCCGTGGGCAAGGCCGAGGAAGTCCTCGAGCTGGGTCGGCGTCCGGCCGGCCGCGGAGGTCAGGGTGCCCTCATGCCCGTCGCCCGTCGCACCCACCGTGGCGCCGCCGGTGTGGCTCCAGCCGGTCAGTCCCTTGTCGAAGGTGCCGTTGGGGATCAGCACGCCGGGATGCAGGGTGACGGTGTCGGTCGCGGTGGAGAAGGCGCTGCCGTCGCCGATGGTGACGGCGACCTTGGAGCCGGCGCTGCCGGTGGTCTGGTCCCAGGCCCGGATGGTCAGGGCGCCGTTGACGGTGGCCGGCACCGCGGCGTTGGGCTGGAAGTAGAGCCGGTCGGTGGCGCGCAGAAGAAGGGCGGAATCGCTGTCGTTGACCGCGCCGACGAGGTTCCAGGTCGCGCCGTTGTCGGTGGAGAACCACCAGCGGCCATAGCTCTCGTTGGTGCCGGTCAGGGCGACGCCGACGACGGCCCCGGCGTCCGTGTCGGTGACGTTGGCGGGGCCGCTGCCGTTCAGCCCGACCAGCTTGGACACCGCGAAGCCGACCGTTCCCGCGGTGGGGGCGGCCAGGGCCTCCGCCGCCACGGTCACGTCGAGGTTGGTATCGATCAGGATGGGGGAGGCGTTCGGCGGCGCCACGGTGACGCCGATGGAGGCGGTTGCCGACAGCGGCCCGCCGGCCCCGCCGTTGCCGAGATCGTTCACGACGATCCGGATGGCGTCGGCCCCGGTGTAGGAACTGGCCGTGTAGAGAAGCCCGTTGGCGGCGCCGAGCAGACCATTGATGGTGGCGAGCGTCGCGCGGATGGTGACGCTGTCCGTTCCGTTGCCGGTGATGACGGCGTCCCATCCGGCGCCGGCCAGAGTCAGCGTGCCGTGGCCGGCGGTCAGCGTCACCAGCATCGGCAGCGCGCCGGCATCGACGTCGGACACCGACAGGCCGGTGACCGCCACCGCCACGCCCTTCATCGTCGCCAGCGCCGTCGTGCCGGCGGTGATCTGCGGCGCGTCGTTGACGGGGGTGACGGTGCCGGTCAGGGCGATGGTGTCGGCGCTGTAAACGGTGCTGCCGCCGACGCCGGCCGTCAGGTCGACGCGGCCGCCGGTGACGACGGGGGCGCCGCCGTCTTCGATCAGCCGGACGGTCAGGGCCGGGGTGGCGCCGTTCCAGTCGGCGGCGGGAAGGAAGCGCAGCATCGCGTCGGCGGCGACGACCAGCGCCGAGCCTTCCGTGACCGCGCCCACGGTGATCCAGGCGAAGCCCGACCAGTACTGCCAGACGCCCTGCCCGGCGGTCGCCGCGTTGCCGACGATGGCGACGCCGGCGAAGCCGTTGGCGGAGGAGCCGCCCGCTACCGCGTCCGCCGGGTCGGAGAACAGGTGACCGAACAGGGCGGTGACGCTGGTGCCCGTCGGATTGATGGTGTCCTCGGCGATGGTCGGCAGGGTCGCCGTCGTGCCCGTCGCCACCGGGGCGTCGTTGACAGGGGTGAGGGTGCCCGTCAGGGCGATGGTCCCGGCGCTGTAGGCGGTGCTGCCGCCGACGCTCGTCGCGTCGACCCGCGCGCCGCTGGCGATCGGGCCGTGCGACGTGTCGACCAGCCGGACGGTCAGGGCCGGCGTGGTGCCGTTCCAATTGGCGGCGGGAACGAAGCGCAGCGCCGTGTTCGCCGCCAGCAGCAGGCCGTTGCCGCCGCTGACCGCGCCGATGTCGGCCCAGGCCGCCCCGGTCCAGAACTGCCACGCCCCCTGCGCCACGGTGGCGGCGTTGCCGACCACCACCACGCCGGCCAGCGTGTTGGCCGCCGACCCGCCGCTCACCGCGTCGGCGGCGTCGGAGAACAGGTGACCGAACAGGCTGGAGACGGTGGTGCCCGTGGGGTTGGCGGTGTCCTCAGCGATGGTCGGCAGCGTTGCCGCCGTGCCCGTCGCCACGGGGGCGTCGTTGACCGGGGTGACCGAGGTGGTCAGGGCGACGGTGCCGGCGCTGTAGCGGCTGTCGCCGCCCACGCTCGCCAGGGCGACCCGCCCGCCGCTGGTCACGGCCCCTTGGGAGTCGTCGATCAGCCGGACGGTCAAAGCCGGGGTGGTGCCGTTCCAGTTGGCGGCGGGAGCGAAGCGCAACGCCGTGTTCGCCGCCAGCAGCAGGGCGTTGCCGTCCGAGGCCGCCCCCACGGCGGTCCAGCCCGTGCCGGTCCAGTACTGCCAGACGCCTTGCGCGGTCGCCGCGTTGCCGACGATGGCGATCCCGGCGAAACCGTTGGCGGCGGACCCGCCGCTCACGGCGTCCGCCGGGTCGGAGAACAGATGGGCGAACAGGCTGGTGACCGTGGCGCCTGCCGGGTTGACGGTGTCCTCGGCGACGGTCGGCAGGGTGGCGGTCGTTCCGGTGGCGACCGGCGCGTCGTTGACCGGAGTGACGGTTCCGGTCAGGGCGATAGTGCCGGCGCTGTAAATAGTGCTGCCGCCGACGCCACCGGTCAGGTCGACGCGGTTGCCGGTGACCAGCGGAGCGCCGCCATCCTCGACCAGCCGGATCGTCAGGGTCGGGGTGATGCCGTTCCAGTTGGCGGCGGGAACGAAGCGCAGCGCCGTATCGGCGGCCAGCAGCAGCCCGTTGGCGTCGCTTGCCGCGCCGATGCCGGCCCAGGCGGTGCCGGTCCAGTACTGCCACGTTCCCTGCGCCACGGTGGCGGCGTTCCCGACCACCACCACGCCGGCCAGCGTGTTGGCCGCCGACCCGCCGCTCACCGCGTCGGCGGCGTCGGAGAACAGGTGACCGAACAGGCTGGAGACGGTGGTTCCCGCCGGGTTGGCGGTGTCCTCCGCGATGGTCGGCAGGGTGGCCGTGCCGCCCGTCGCCACGGGGGCGTCGTTGACCGCGTTCACGGCGGTGGTCAGGGCGATGGTCCCGGCGCTGTAGCGGCTGTCTCCGCCGGCACCCGTCACGTCCGTCCGCTCGCCGCTGGTGACCGGGCCTTGCGAATCATCGATCAGGCGAACCGTCAGGCTCGGCGGCACGCCGTTCCAGTCGGCGGCGGGCAGGAAGCGCAGCTTGGCGTCGGCGGCCAGCAGCAGGGCGTTGCCGTCCGACACCGTTCCCACGGCGGCCCAGGCCGTACCGGTCCAATACTGCCAAGCACCCTGCGCGGTCGTCGCGTTGCCGACGATGGCGATCCCGGCGAAGCTGTCCGCAGCGGAGCCGCCCGCCACGGCGTCCGCCGGGTCGGAGAACAGGTGGGCAAACAGGCTGGTGACCGTGGCACCGGACGGGTCGGTGGCGTCTTCCGCAATGGTCGGCAGGGCGGCGGTCGTTCCGGTGACGATCGGCGCGTCGTTGATGGGGGTGACGGTTCCGGTCAGCGCGATGGTCCCGGCGCTGTAGACGGTGCTGCCGCCGACGCCACCGGTCAGGTCGACGCGGTTGCCGGTGATCAGCGGCGCGGCGCCATCCTCGACCAGCCGGATCGTCAGGGTCGGGGTGATGCCGTTCCAGTTGGCGGCGGGAACGAAGCGCAACGCCGTGTTGGCGGCCAGCAGCAGCCCGTTGGCGTCGCTTGCCGCGCCGATGTCGGCCCAGGCCGTGCCGGTCCAATATTGCCACGTTCCTTGCGTCACGGTGGCGGCGTTGCCGACCACCACCACGCCGGCCAGCGTGTCGGCCGCCGACCCGCCAGTCACCGCGTCGGCGGCGTCGGAGAACAGATGACCGAACAAGGCGGAGACGGTGGTTCCCGCCGGGTTGGCGGTGTCCTCCGCGATGGTCGGCAGGGTGGCCGTGCCGCCCGTCGCCACGGGGGCGTCGTTGACCGCGTTCACGGCGGTGGTCAGGGCGATGGTGGCAAGGCTGTAGCGGCTGTCTCCGCCGGCACCCGTCACGTCCGTCCGCTCGCCGCTGGTCACGGCCCCTTGCGAATCATCGATCAGGCGAACCGTCAGGCTCGGCGGCACGCCGTTCCAGTCGGCGGCGGGCAGGAAGCGCAGCTTGGCGTCGACGGACAGCAGCAGGGCGTTGCCGTCCGACACCGTTCCCACGGCGGCCCAAGCGGTGCCAGTCCAATACTGCCATTGCCCCTGGGCGGCGTCCGCCGGGTTGACGACCACCGCCACGCCGGCGAGGCCGTTGCCGGCGGAGCCGAACACCGCGTCGGTAGGGTCGGAGAACAGTCCGCCGAACAGCATCGCCACGCCGGCGCCCGCCGGGTTGGCGCTGTCTTCCGTAATGGCGGCCAGGACAGCCTGTGTGCCGGTCGCCATCGGGGCGCCGTTCACCGGGGTCACCTCCAGCGTCAACGGGGCGACGCCCGCCGACAGCGGGGTGGTGCCGCCGATGCCGCTCAGCGTGAACAGCCGGTGCTCGGCGCCGCTGAACCCGTCGGCCCACTCGCTGTTCACCGCTCGCAGTCCGAGCGACGGGGTGGTGCCGTTCCAGTTGGCGGCCGGCAGGAAGCGCAGCAGGGCGCCGCCCGGAAGCACGAGGGCCGAGTTGTCGCCGATCGCGCCCACCTCCAGCCATGCGCCGCCGTCCACGCTGTACTGCCAGACACCGGACGGGGAATCCGGGTTGGCCACCACGGCGACGCCGATCACGCTGCTTCCGGCCTCGCCGGGCCGGAACATCGCCTCGATCAAATGGAAGACGGCGAAACCGGCCGGAGCCGCGGTGCCTTCGGCAATCGCCAAGGCCTTCGCGAAGGCCGCCGCGTCGAAGCTGGCGGAGAGGGTGGGCGCCGCCACCGGCGGCACCGTCACTGGCGGAGCGTTGGCCGCAGCCTCGAGCGCGCGGGCAACCTGCTGCTGGATTTGCGCGGCGACGGCAAAGGGATCGCTGGCCAGCGCTTTGGCGACCGACGGGGCGGTGGCGGGCGTGGTGCTGGCCGACGGTGCGGGAGCCGTGGCGCCGGGCGTGGCGGTCTCGGCGCTCTTGGCTGTTCCGGCCACGTCGAAGCTGATCGCCTTCAGGGCCGCTTCGCTTCCCATGCTGGATTTGGCCGGCGCGGACGACGCTTCGCCCTTCACCGGTGCTGCGTCGGGGGTGGCATCGGCGGTGGGTTTGTCGCCGGCTTCGCCCTTCGCCTCCTCCTTGGCGCCATCTTCCTTGGCGCCTTCCTTCTCGCTGCCCTCCTCCTTGCCCTCCGCCGGGGCTTCGGCGACTTGCTCGGCGGGCTTGCCCTGGGCGCTGTCGGTGTTCTGGGCGGCCATTTCGCCATCGCTCTTGGCCGACTCCCCGGCGGGCGGGGGGGTGGCGAGATCGGCCAGCGCCTTGTTCTCGGCGGAAACGGGAACTTCGCTGCCCTGGGCGTTCTGCTGCACCGTCTCCGCGGTCTGGCGGGCGGCGGCGAGCGCCTGTCCGGGGGCGCGCCCGTCCGCCAGCGCCTGACCCAGAGCGGCGTTGAAGGCGGCGCCGGACCCGCCCAGCGCCTGCACCGCCTGCTGCACGTTCTGCCCGCTGGCCAGCGCCGCGATCAGCCCGTCACTCTTGACGCCCTTCGCCGTTTCCGCCGACAGGGCCATCGCGGTGGACACGGTCTGCTGCGCCGACCCCAGCGCGCCGGCCATCTCCTGCCCGCTGGACAAGGCCCGTCCCAAGGCGTCGCCGAAGCCGCCGGCCGCCGTGCCATCGAGACCGGCGGCGGTGGCGAAGGTCTTGACGGTGGCCGCCACATTCTGGCCGGACGACAGCGAGGCGACCAGCGCGTCCGCCGGCTTCGCCGGCACGGCGGCGGCCTCCTGCCGGGACGCCATCTCCGTCTGCGCCCGGGCCGAGGCGCCGAGCGCCGCGTCGGGTTGCGCGCCCTGCGCCAGCGCGTCGTTCAGGACGCTGGTGAAGGCGGGGTTGCCGGTCAGCGCGCCTTCCGCCCCGTCCGTCTTTCCGGCGGCGAGGGCGCCGAGCAGGCGCGCGCCGTCGGTCTGCTCGACCGCGACGGACGTGCTTTGAACCGCGCTGGCGGTGCTCAACGCCTGCGCCTCGGCAATGGCGCCGGCAGCGTCGGCGCCGCTGGACAGCGCCTGCTCCAGCGCCTCGGCGAAGTGACCGCCCGATCCGGGGCCGAGCGCCGTCACCGCGTCCTGCACCCCCACGCCGGAGGCGAGCGCCGCGGCGAGCTTGTCGGACGGCGAGACGGGAACGGCCTCCGGCGCCGCCAGGGCGGTGGGGGGAGCGGTCAAGGCCTGCGACAGGGCGGCGATCGGGTCGGCGGCGCCTGCGGGGCGGGCCGCCGGATCCATCACCCCGTTGAACAATGCCGCCGACAGGTCGGACGCCGTCTTGGGATCGCCCGCACCGCCCGATCCGAGTCCCTGCCCCTGGGCCAGGGCGACGGCCAGGCGCTGCTCTCCGGTCAGTTCCGCGGTTTCCTGGGCCGCCTGGGCCATGCGCGCCGCGGTGCCGGCGGCGATCCGGCTCGCCTGGGCGATCGCATCATCGGGCGTGGCGCTGGTGCCGATCCCCGCCGCGACGTTGCGCATCCAGCCGTCCGCCACGCTGCCGGCAGCGCCTTCCGGCAGGCCCTGGCCGGTCAGCGCCGCCGCCAGCTTTTCCTGCACGGCCTTCAGCGCGCCGGGGTCGCCGCCCAGCAGCACCGCCGCCGCTTCGGAGGCCAGGGCATCGGGAATGGTCAGGAGCGGAGCAGTGGCGTCCAGGGTATCCGGCATGGTGGCCCTCTCGCCGTCGCGGCGGTCGCGTATCGGGAAGGCCAATAACAAAGTGATTTGTTAAAGAAATTCTGAACGCTGCCGATCTTTCGGCTGATTGGAAGTTAATTCTTCTGGAATTGATGGTGACGCAACAACGAAATTTCCGCAGGAAGGGGATGGTTACTGCATGAATTTTGGTTCATGCCGAAACAAATTGTCAATTATTGACGCATTTGAGGACTCGGTTGTAAAAGGAGCGGAGTTGATTTTATGAAAAGTGGTGTTCGGGAACGGCGCCGTCCGCACGGATGGAGCAGGAGGCCGTCCGGATGGTGCCGATGCGTCCGCCGGCCAGGAAATCCGCCGCGGTTCTGCGCTGGCTCACGGTCCTGCTCATCCTGACGCGGTTTCCGGAGTTGCGGCCATGGCGATCGCTCCGTTTCCGGAGCTGTCATTCATCGGATCATCCCGCCTCTTTGGTCCTCGCCTGCAAAATTCCCATAGGAAAATCACGGACATAAAGATGCGAACGATCACCGGGAGGGTGACGTTGCCCCCTTGCGCAATCCGTCGCCCGATGCTTAGAATGAAAATCATTCGCATTCGAGCGATCAGCGCAGACGTTTGGCTTTTTGTGAACGGACAGAGTGCCGGTCGCTGACGCTACGCCACATATACACCTTTTGGTAGAGGAAGTTTGTCGATGTCTCAATCTTGCGGCAAGGACGCTCCACGCCTGACCGTCCGCCGCCGCGGCGTTGCGCACAATCTCCTTGCACCGGGTCTGCGCCCGGTCGCCATGGCCGTTTGCTTTGCCAGTGCCACCCTCGCGGGCGGCCTTCCCTTCGCTCCGGCCGCGCAGGCCCAGACGGCGGCGGCCCGTACGATCGACGCCAACGTGCCGCCGGGGCCGCTGGATGCCGCCCTGCGCAGCTTCGCCGCACAGGCCGGGGTGAGCATCGCCGTGGACCCGGCGCAGGTCCGGGGCAAAACCTCCCCGGGGCTGCGCGGAACGACGACGGTCGAGGACGGCTTCCGCCGCCTGCTGGACGGCAGCGGTTATCAGATCGCGGGCACGTCCTCGGGGTATGGCCTTGTCGCGCAAGGGTCCACGCCGGTCGTGAACGCCCCGGCCGGGGCGACGGTGCTGCCCTCCGTCCAGGTTTCGGCCAACGCCGGCGCGCTGCCGGGCGAGCCGCCGCCGCCCTACGCCGGCGGTCAGGTGGCGCGCGGCGGGACCTTGGGCCTGCTGGGCACGAAGAACACGCTGGACACGCCCTTCAGCACGACCAACTACACCTCCGAGCTGATCGAGAACCAGCAGGCGCGCACGGCCGCGGACACGCTGGTCAACGATTCGTCGGTGCGCACGACCACCGGCGGCAACGGCTTCGACGACACGTTCCAGATCCGCGGCTTCGCCGTTCCGTCGGGCGACGTCGGCTTCAACGGCATGTACGGGCTGGTGTCCTCCAACCGCGTGCCGTCGCAGATCATCGAGCGGATCGAGCTGCTGAAGGGGCCGGGCGCGCTGATGAACGGCATCGCCCCCGGCGGCAGCATCGGCGGCGGCATCAACATCCTCAGCAAGCGCGCCGGCGACCAGCCGCTGACCCGCGTGACCGGGCTCTACCAGAGCGACGCCAACTTCGGCGTCCATGTCGACACCGGGCGCCGCTTCGGCGAGAACAACGCCTGGGGGGTGCGCTTCAACGGCCTGCTGCGCGGCGGCGAAGCCTCGATCGAGGACGGCGACGTGAAGACCGGCCTCGGCTCGCTGGCGGTGGATTACCGGGGCGAGCGGCTGCGCTGGTCGCTCGACGGCATCATCCAGCGCGACGACACCGACAATTTCCGCCCGCAGATCAGCATCCTGTCCACGACGACGGCCATCCCGTCGCCGCCCGACGCGCGCAGCAACTGGTACCCGAACACCAAGCTGGTCCAGAAGGACAAGACCATCGCCTCGAACATCGAGTTCGACGTGACGGACTGGCTGACCGCCTACGCCGGCATCGGCTACCGCGACGGCACCAACGATCAGGTGTTCCCGCAGTCCAACCCCGCCGTGAACGCGCTCGGCAACTTCACGGTCCGCAACTCCTACTACGACTCCTACAGCGAGACGGTCAGCGGCACGGCCGGCGCGCGGCTGCGCTTCGAGACGGGTCCCGTCCGCCATCAGGTCAACATCGGCTACACCGGCTTCCAGCGGGAGGAGGGCAACGCCTACATCCAGGCCGCCGGCTCGGCCCCGTCGAACATCTACAACCCGGCGCCGCTGCCGGTCATCACCGCGCCGCGCACCGATCCGCGCAAGTCGGCCGAGACGACGCTCAGCAGCATCGCCATCGCCGACACGCTGTCCTTCGTCAACGACCGCGTCCTGCTGACGCTCGGCGTGCGCGACCAGACGGTGAAGGTGAAGGGCTACAGCACGACGACCGGCGCGCAGACCAGCAACTACAACGCCAGCGCCACGACGCCGCTCGCCGGTCTGGTCGTCAAGCCGCTGGAGAACGTCGCGGTCTACGGCAACTACGCCGAGGGCCTGTCGCGCGGCACCATCGTCGGCGCCGGCTACGCCAACACCGGCGCGGTGCTCGAACCCTACAAGTCGAAGCAGCTCGAAGGCGGCGTCAAGGTCGACTGGGGGACCATCACGACCACCGCCGCGGTGTTCCAGATCACCCGCCCCAGCTCGATCCGCACCGCGTCCAACGAGCTGGCCTACGACGGCGAGCAGCGCAACCGCGGCCTGGAACTGTCCGCCTACGGCGAGATCCTGCCCGGCCTGCGCGCCATGGCCAGCGCGACCTTCCTGAAGCCGGAGCTGACGAAGACCGCCGTCGCCTCGGAAGAGGGCAACGACGCCGCCGGCGTGCCGGACAAGAGCTTCTCCGCCAGCCTGGATTGGGACACCCCGTGGGTCGAGGGCCTCGCCCTCAACGGGCGCGTGATCTACACGTCCGGCTCCTACCTGACCAACGCCAACACGCTGCGTTTCGACGGCTGGACCCGCTTCGACATCGGTGCCCGCTACACCACCGACGTGTCGGGCAAGCCGGTCGTGCTGCGCGCCAGCGTCGAGAACCTCTTCGACAAGGAGTACTGGCTGACCACCGGCACCTACGTGACCGTCGGTTCGCCGCGGACGGTGCTGCTGTCCGCCACGGTCGATTTCTAAATCCGCCAAGCCATTCCTTTGGATGACGTCATGAACAAACTGTCGCTCGCCTTCATCGCCGCGCTGGGCTTCGCCATGCCCGCCGCCATGCCCGCCCAGGCCCACCAGATCTGGATCGAGCAGCCCGAGCAGGGCAACGCCATGATCCGCTTCGGGGAATTCGGCGAGAATCTGCGCGAGGCCTCGCCCGGCCTGCTCGACAAGTTCGGCAAGCCGGCCGGCACGCTGCTCTCCGCCAAGGGCGAGCAGAAGGCCGAGGCCGCCAAGACCGCCGACGGCTTCACGCTGCCCTTCAAGGCCGCCAACGGCGAGAGCATCGTCGCCGAGGACACGCTCTACCCGCTCTACAGCTGGAAGCAGGGCGACAAGGAGACCACCAACTGGTTCCACCCCGCCGCGCGCCTGATAACCGGCTTCGCCGAGCAGGCGCCGAAGCTGACGCTGGATCTGGTGCCCACCGGCACGCCCGGCCAGTTCAAGCTGGTCTTCCGGGGCCAGCCCAAGGCCAAGACCAAGGTGATGCTGGTCACCCAGTCCGGCTGGGCCAAGGAGGCGCACAGCGACGAGCAGGGTCTGGTCACCTTCGACCTGCCGTGGAAGGGCACCTACGTGGCCGAGGTCAGCCTGAACGAGCGCACCCCCGGCGAGCGCCAGGGCGCCAACGGTGCGGAGAAGTATGATGGCGTCAGCTACGTCACCACGGTGACCTACGTCCACCCCGACGGTCTGGCGCCGGTCCCCGCCGGCCCGGCGGCGACGCCCAACAAATGACCTCCGTGGCCGGACGGGTCCGTTCTGCCCTTGATGCTTGGGGTGGCCCGCTCGTCTCGCGCATAGCCGCCGCCCTGTTCGGCGGCTATGCGCTGGCCGCGCTCGCGAGCGTGGCGGTGCTGGCGCTTCCCATGAGCACGCCGCAGGCGGTGCTCACCGGCGAGATGGCGAGTTTCCTCGTCTACGCCGCCGCCATTATCTGGGTCTTCGCGGTCCGCAGCGCGCTGCGCGCCTGGGCGGGCCTGCTTGTCGTGGCCGCGCCGCTGCTGCTGGCGGCGTGGTCGGTCTGGTGATGGGGAGCCGAGCGTGACGACAGACCAGCAAGCGCGCCCCGACGGCCGCGGCCTCCGCCAGAGCATGTCCGACCTGCACACGTGGGTCGGGCTGCTTCTCGGCTGGGTGCTCTACGCGATGTTCCTCACCGGGACGGTGTCCTACTTCAAGGACGAGCTGTCGCAATGGATGCGTCCCGAACTGCCGGCGCAGAGCGGGGTTCCGGATCAGGCCCAGGTGGCCCAGCGGGTGGCCGACGAACTGGTCGCCCTGGTGCCGGGCAGCCCGCAATGGAGCCTGCGCCTGCCGGACGCCCGCAACAACAGCGTCTACGCCTTCTGGCGCACCGCCGGGGCGGCTCCCGGCCGGCGCGGTTTCGGCGAGGGCAACTTCGACCCGGCGACGGGGCAGACGGTGTCGTCGCGCGCGACGCTGGGCGGCGACTTCTTCTACCGCTTCCATTTCCAGTTCCATTACATGCCGGTGGTGTGGGGGCGCTGGCTCGCCGGCATCGCGGCCATGTTCATGCTGGTGGCCATCGTCAGCGGGGTCATCACCCACAAGAAGATCTTCGTCGATTTCTTCACCTTCCGCTGGGGCAAGGGGCAGCGCTCCTGGCTCGACGCGCACAACGCGCTGTCGGTGTTCGGGCTGCCGTTCCACGCCATGATCACCTACACCGGGCTGGTGACGCTGATGGCGCTCTACATGCCCTGGGGCCAGCAGGCGGGGATCAAGACCGCGGCGGAGCGCCAGCAGCTCAACGCCGAACTCAGCGCTTTCATCCAGCCGGGCAAGCCCAGCGGCGAGGCAGCACCCCTCGCCTCGATCGAGGGCATGGTGCGCCACGCCCAGGAGCGTTGGGGCCGCGACGGCGTCGGGCGGGTCACCGCCACCCATCCGGGCGACGCGGCGTCGCGGGTGGCGGTGGCGCGCGGTGACGGCGGGCGCGTCTCGATGAGCCCGCAATATCTGGAGTTCGAAGGGACCACCGGCAAACTGCTGGCCGTCCATGAAGGGGTGGGGCCGGCGGCGGAGACCCGCGGCGTGCTCTACGCCCTGCATCTGGGGCGCTTCAGCGACTCGGTGACGCGCTGGCTCTATTTCCTCGTCAGCCTCGCCGGCACCGCGATGGTGGGCACCGGTCTGGTGATGTGGACGGTGAAGCGCCGGCAGAAGCTGCCCGATCCGGCCCGGCCGCACGTCGGATTCCACATCGTGGAGCGGCTGAACATCGCCAGCATCGCCGGCCTGTCGGTCGCCATGGCGGCCTTCCTGTGGGCCAACCGCCTGCTGCCGGAGACTCTGGCGGACCGCGCCAACTGGGAGATCCACGGCTTCTTCATCGTCTGGGCGCTGACGCTGCTGCACGGCGTGCTGCGTCCGGCGAAGAAGGCCTGGGTCGAGCAGTTGTGGCTGGCCGCGGCGCTGCTGGCGCTGCTGCCCGTGCTCAACGCCGCGACCACGCATCGGCCTTTCTGGCGCAGTTTGACCGAAGGCGATTGGGTGTTCATCGGCATGGACCTGATGTGCTGGGCGCTGGCGGCGCTTCACGCCGTTCTGGCGGTCCGCACGCTCCGCCACCAGCCCAAGACGCGGCCTGTCCGCAAGCCGGTCAACGAATCCGCCAGCGGCGCCATTCTGCGCGAGGGATGAGCATGATCCACCTGTCGTCCTTCATCCTGTGCCTGACCGGGTTCGCCGCGCTGGCCTTCGCGATGGACCGTCCGCAGCATGACCTGTTCGGACGGTCCCTGCCGGCCCCCGCGACGCTCGCCCTGCGCGTCGGCGGGGCGGTTTCCCTGCTCGGGGCGCTGGGCCTCCTCGTGACGTGGCAGGGCTGGGGACTCGGCCTCGTCATGTTCAGCGGCCACACCAGCCTCGGCGCCGGCGTCGTCCATGGCGCCCTGATCGTCCGAGGGCGGTGGGCAGCCCGCCCAAATTGAGGGTATGCCTTATTTTTGACCCATTTTGTCGCGACCGGCGAGTTTGCTCTTCCCGTTCGGGCGTGATGAGAGGATGATTCTCCATCGTTTTCATCAGGTTCATCGTGCTTTTCAACGATTGCGAATCGTTCGGGAGGAGTACGCATGCCCCGCATCCTCAATCACGCGCCGTGGCTGATCCTCGCCGTGCTGGGCGCCTTTGCGCTCGGCACCGTCGCCCTGGCGCGCGGCGAGACCATCAACGCCCTCTGGCTGGTCGTGGCCGCCGTCTGTACTTACCTGGTGTCCTACCGCTACTACAGCCTGTTCATCGCCACCCGCGTCATGCGGCTGGACCCGGCGCGCCCGACTCCGGCGATGCGCCACAACGACGGGTTGGACTACGTTCCGACCAACCAGTACGTCCTGTTCGGCCATCACTTCGCGGCCATCGCCGGCGCCGGCCCGCTCGTCGGCCCGGTGCTGGCGGCCCAGATGGGCTACCTGCCGGGCATGCTGTGGATTCTGGCCGGCGTGGTGGTCGCCGGGGCGGTCCAGGACTTCATGATCCTGTTCGTCTCGATGCGCCGCGACGGGCGGTCGCTCGGTGAGCTGATCAAGGCCGAGTTGGGGGACATCCCCGGCGTCATCGCGCTGTTCGGCACCTTCATGATCATGGTCATCATCCTGGCGGTGCTGGCCCTGGTCGTGGTCAAGGCGTTGACCAACAGCCCGTGGGGCTTCTTCACGGTCGCCGCCACCGTGCCGATCGCCCTGTTCATGGGCATCTACATGCGCTTCCTGCGCCCCGGCCGGATCGGCGAGATCTCCATCATCGGCTTCTTCCTGCTGATCGCTGCCATCCTGCTCGGCGGGCAGGTGGCGCAGAGCGAGACGTGGGCGCCGGTCTTCACGCTGACCGGCGTGCAGATCACCTGGATCCTGATCGGCTACGGCTTCGTGGCGTCGGTGTTGCCGGTGTGGCTGCTGCTGGCCCCGCGCGACTACCTGTCGACCTTCCTCAAGGTCGGCACCATCGTGATGCTGGCGCTGTGCATCCTGCTCGTCGCACCGCCGATGAAGATGCCCAGCGTCACCCGCTTCGTCGACGGCACCGGCCCGGTGTGGTCGGGCAGCCTGTTCCCGTTCCTGTTCATCACCATCGCCTGCGGCGCGGTGTCGGGCTTCCACGCCCTGATCTCCTCCGGCACCACGCCGAAGATGGTGGAGAACGAACTTCACACCCGCTTCATCGGCTACGGGGGCATGCTGACGGAGTCCTTCGTCGCCATCATGGCGCTGGTCGCCGCCTCCTGCATCGAGCCGGGCATCTACTTCGCCATGAACAGCCCGCCCGCGCTGCTCGGCACCACGGCGGAGTCGGCGGCCCAGGTCATCAACAACTGGGGCTTCGTCATCACGCCGGAGATGATCACCCAGACGGCGCAGGACGTCGGCGAGGTGAGCATCCTGTCGCGGGCCGGCGGCGCGCCGACCCTGGCGGTCGGCATGGCGCAGATCTTCTCCGAGCTGTTCGGCGGCAAGGGCATGATGGCCTTCTGGTACCATTTCGCAATCCTGTTCGAGGCGCTGTTCATCCTGACCGCCGTCGACGCCGGCACCCGCGCCGGGCGGTTCATGCTGCAGGATCTGCTGGGCGTTTTCTTCAAGCCGTTGCAGCGGACGGCGTCCTGGGCCGGCAACCTGATCGCCACCGGCCTGTGCGTCGCCGCCTGGGGTTACATCCTCTATCAGGGCGTGATCGATCCGCTGGGCGGCATCAACACCTTCTGGCCTCTGTTCGGTATCTCCAACCAGATGCTGGCGGGGATCGCGCTGATCCTGGCGACGGTGGTGCTGTTCCGGATGAAGCGCGAACGCTACGCCTGGGTGACCATGGTGCCGGCGGCGTGGCTGCTGATCTGCACCCTGACCGCGGGCGTGCAGAAGGTCTTCCACAGCAACCCGGCGATCGGCTTCCTCGCCCACGCCGAGCGGTTCAGCACCGCCGCCAACGAGGGCCGGCTGCTCGCTCCGGCGACCTCGATGGAGCAGATGCGGCAGGTGATCTTCAACGATTACCTGGACGCGGCGCTGGCGTCGCTGTTCGTGCTGGTGGTGCTGGCGGTGCTGGTCTTCGGCGTCCTGTCCTGCCTGAAGGCGCTGCGCAGCGACCGCCCGACCACCCGGGAAATCCCGACCGGCGGCGCCACCGCGCGGGCGGGGGATTGAGTATGGGTACACCGTTCCCTCACTCCTTCGGGAGTGAGGGATCGATCTATTGGAAAAGGGCGACGGATGAGCGGCTTGAAAAGCAACCTCAGCCGGTTCCGCGGTTATTTCGAGCAGACGGCCAAGCTCATGATCGGGGTGCCGGATTACGACACCTATCTGGAGCACATGCGGACCCGGCACCCCGACCAGCCGGCGATGACCTACACAGAGTTCCTCGACAACCGTCTGCAGGCCCGTTACGGCGCCGGCAAGGCGGGGTGCTGTTGAGCGGATGTTGTCCCCTCTCCCCTCTGGGGAGAGGGTTAGGGTGAGGGGGTTGCCCTTTTGCCGGACGCACCGTCACGCGCAACCCCTTCACCGGCCCTTCGGGCCACCCTCTCCCCCGAGGGGAGAGGGTTATTCATGCTAATTCGCCCCCGCGGGCTCGAAGCGCAGGATGGCCGGGGTCCGCATGTCGGCGGGAATCGGGGCGTCCTTGGCGGCGCCGCGCATGGCGGCGGGCGGGCGCGGCAGGCCGCTGCGGTCGCTGTAGTCGCGGGGCGGAGTCCAGGCCGTCGCCTCATCCCGGTGCAGCATCGCCGTGCACAGCATGTCGAGCGCTGTCATCGCCGCGACCGCGCCCAGCGCCGTGGCGACGTTTTCCCGGCGCGGGTTGCCGTCGTGATGCGCCGTCGCCAGCGTGGCGAGGTCCAGCGCGTCCCCGGAAATCCGCCCCCACATCCACGGACGGGCGTCGCCCATCGCCAGCAGCCCGACGCCGGTCGCCACCTCGCGCGCGCCGTAGGCACGGATCAGCCCGGCCTGCTCCTCCATGCCCATCCAGCGGGCGAGGCGCCGGGCGGCAACCAGTTCGGCCACGCCCAGCCCGATGCTGAACCACCCCAAACCACGGGCCATCCGGTCGGCGGACGAATTCCTGCGGTAATACGCCATGGTGCGCCTCCCTGTTACGGCTTGAGCACGACCTTGATGCAGCCGTCCCGCTTGTCGCGGAAGGTCTCGTACATGCCCGGCCCGTCGGCCAGACCTACGGTGTGGGTGATGACGAAGGACGGGTCGATCTGGCCCTCCTGGATGCGGCGCAGCAGGTCGTCGGTCCAGCGGTTGACGTGGGTCTGGCCCATGCGCCAAGTCAGGCCCTTGTTCATCGACATGCCGAAGGGGACCTTGTCGATCAGCCCGCCATAGACGCCGGGGATCGACAGCGTGCCGGCGGGGCGGCAGACATACATCATCTCACGCAGCACATGGGCGCGGTCGGATTCCAGAGCCAGCGCCTGCTTGGCGCGGTCGTACATGGAATCGAGCGTGGCGGTGGCGTGCGCCTCCATGCCGACGGCGTCGATGCACTTCTCCGGACCCTTGCCGCCGGTCAGCTCGTTCAGCCGCTCGACGACGCTTTCCTCCTCGAAATTGATGGTGATGGCGCCGCCGGCCTTGGCCATGGACAGGCGTTCGGGCACGCGGTCGATGGCGATGACCTGCTTGGCGCCCAGAAGGATGGCGCTGCGGATCGTCATCTGCCCGACCGGGCCGCAGCCCCAGATCGCCACCGTGTCGGTCGGCTGGATGTCGCACTGCGCCGCCGCCTGCCAGCCGGTGGGGAAGATGTCGCCGAGGAACAGCACCTGCTCGTCGGTCAGCCCGTCGGGGATCTTCACGTGGGTGCGGTCGGCGAAGGGGACGCGCACGTATTCCGCCTGCCCGCCCGGATAGCCGCCGGTCAGGTGGGTGTAGCCGAACAGCCCGGCGGTGGTGTGGCCGAACAGCTTGTCGGCCATCGCCTTGTTGCGGTTGGAGCGCTCACAGACCGAATAGTTGCCGCGGCGGCACTGGTCGCACTCGCCGCACCAGATGGTGAAGGGAACAACGACGCGGTCGCCGACCTTCAGGGCGCTCCTGGCCTCGGCTCCGACATCGACGACTTCGCCCATGAACTCGTGGCCCAGGATGTCGCCCTTCTCCATGCCGGGCATGAAGTGGTCGTAGAGGTGCAGATCCGAACCGCAGATGGCGCAGGACGTGACCTTGACGATGGCGTCGCGGGGCTGCTCGATCTCCGGGTCGGGGACGGTGTCGTAACGGACATCGGCGGTGCCGTGCCAGACCAGGGCTTTCATGCGGGGCTTCTCCGTAGCGGGTGGTGGCAAAGGGGGGCGGGCGTTTCAATGGCCACTCCGGTGACGATGGCAAGGGAATGGGTGGCTGCACGAGCCATGGGAACGGTCCTCTTTGCGAAGCGGGAGAGTCCCCCAGCCCAACTGAAGATGGCAGGCGTTGGTTCCGCCTTTTCCGCCGCCGCCCTTTGCCATCCGGGGCAAGCGAAACGAAGCGGTGCCGCAGAAAAGTGCATAAGGCTTAATCAGGTCGGCCTCATGCCCAATTTTTGATCGCAACAAGGGACGGGCCCCAGCGTTTTCGCGCCTTTCCGGTTGGCACGCCGCTTGCTCAACAGTCTTGTATACAAGATTGGTGCGGCAGCCTGATGACCCAGCTTCCCGACAGCATCGAAGACAGCGTGATCTCCGCCATCCTGGGCGGGCGGCTGCGGCCCGGCACCCGTCTGGGCGAGGCGAAGCTGGCCGAGGTCTACGGCGTGTCCCGCACCCGCGTGCGGGAAGCGATGATGCGGCTGGAGACGCGCGGCATCGTCCATGTCAGCGCCCGGCGCGGCTGGTTCGTCGTCGAACCCTCGGCGACGGAGGCGCGGGCCGCCTTCCAGGCGCGGCGGGTCATCGAGACCGGGATGCTGCGCGATCTGCACACGCTTCCGGGGGACGCCGTCGCCCACCTGCGCGCCCATGTCGAGGAGGAGCGCGAGGCGCTGCACACCGGCCATGTCGGGTCGCGCACCTGCCTGCTCGGCGACTTCCACATCCATCTCGCCCACGCCTTCGGCAACGCCTTCCTGACCGACATCCTGCGCGACCTGACCGCGCGCACGACGCTGGTCTCGATGCTCTACCAGTCCGACCAGGACGCCGCGGCGTCCAGCGACGACCACGCCGGCATCGTGACGCTGCTGGCCGACGGCGACTACGCCGGGGCGGCGCGGCTGATGGACGAGCACATCCGGCGCGTCGAGGACGGCCTCGACCTCGCCGCTGCCCCCGATCCCCTGGCCGGCCTGCGCGAGATCCTCTCGCCCGGCGCCCCCGCCTGACCCCTTTCACGCAACCCATTCCATCCAGAACCGGCCCATCCAGCCAAAAAGGAGTTAGAGACATGAAGCGCAGGACCCTGCTCGCCCTGGCCGTCGCCGCCGTCGCCGGTCTTTCCATCGCCCAGGCCCCGGCCGCGCGGGCCGACGCCCTTCAGGACATCACCGCGCGCGGCACGCTGCGCGTCGCCGTCCCGCAGGACTTCCCGCCCTTCGGCTCGGTCGGCCCGGACATGGCCCCGCTCGGCTACGACATCGACGTGGCGAAGCTGATCGGCGCCAAGATGGGCGTGAAGGTGGAGCTGGTGCCGGTGACCAGCGCCAACCGCATCCCCTTCCTGCAGACCAACAAGGTCGATCTGGTGATCTCCAGCCTCGGCAAGAACGCCGAGCGCGAGAAGGTCATCGACTTCACCGACGCCTACGCGCCCTTCTTCAACGGCGTCTTCGCCCCGGCCGGCGTGACCGCCTCCAAGCCGGAGGAGCTGGCCGGCAAGACGATCGGCGTGACCCGCGGCGCCATCGAGGATCTGGAACTGACCAAGATCGCCCCGGCCGACGCGGTCATCAAGCGCTACGAGGACAACAACGGCACCATCTCCGCTTTCCTGTCCGGTCAGGTCGAGGTGGTGGCGACCGGCAACGTCGTGGCGGCGGCGATCCTCGCCCGCAACCCGCCGAAGCGGCCGGAGCTGAAGTTCCTCATCAAGAACTCCCCCTGCTTCATCGGCCTGAGCAAGGAGCAGCCCGCCCTGCTGGAGAAGCTGAACGGCATCCTGGCAGCGGCCAAGGCCGACGGCTCGCTGAACGCCATCGCGCAGAAGTGGCTGTCCGCCGACCTGCCGAAGGACCTCTGACGACGATGGGGCCGGGGCGCCGCGGGTGGCTTCGGCCGCCACGGCGCCCCGGCGTACGGGGGGCTGACCGGAGGGCCGCATGACCTACCGCTTCGATTATTCGTGGATCGCCGAATACTGGCCCGTCATCCTGAAGGGGCTGGTGACGACGGTCGAACTGACCCTGATCGGCACGCTGTTCGGGGTGGCGCTGGGCATCGCCTGCGCCTGGACGCGGTCGCTCGGGCCGCGCTGGCTGCGCCCGCCGGTCGTCGCCTATGTCGAGCTGATCCGCAACACGCCCTTCCTGATCCAGCTCTTCTTCATCTTCTTCGGCCTGCCGTCGCTCGGCGTGCAGATGACCGAGTTCCAGGCGGCGGTGCTGGCGATGGTCATCAACCTCGGCGCCTACAGCGGCGAGATCATCCGCGCCGGCATCGAGGCCACCCCGCGCGGCCAGTTCGAGGCCGGGGCCAGCCTCGCCATGACGCGGTTCGAGACCTTCCGCCACGTCGTGCTGATCCCGGCGCTGCAACGGATCTGGCCGGCGCTGTCGTCGCAGATCGTCATCGTCATGCTCGGCTCGGCGGTGGTGTCGCAGATCGCGGCGGAGGACATCACCTTCGCCGCCAACTTCATCCAGTCGCGGACCTTCCGCGCCTTCGAGAGCTATTTCCTGACCACCGGCCTCTATCTGCTGCTGGCGCTGGCGCTGCGGCAGGCGCTGCGCGGCGTCGGGCGGATGCTGTTCCCGCGGAGGGCCGCGCGATGATGACCTTCACCCTGTGGGACATCCTGCGCAACCTGCTGCTGGCGGCGCGCTGGACGGTGGTCCTCTCGCTCGTCTCCTTCATCGGCGGCGGCCTGCTGGGGATGGCGCTGCTCTATCTGCGGATCGGCAAGGCGCGGGCCGGACAAATGTTCGTCCAGGGCTACGTCGAGCTGTTCCAGGGCACACCGCTGCTGATGCAGCTCTTCCTCGCCTTCTTCGGGCTCGGCCTGTTCGGCATCGACGTCCCGGCCTGGCTGGCCGCCGGGCTGGCGCTGATCCTGTGGACGGCGGCCTTCCTGGTGGAGATCTGGCGCGGCTGTGTGGAATCGGTCGCCCGTGGCCAGTGGGAGGCGTCGGCCAGCCTCGGCATGGGCTACGTCCAGCAGATGCGCTACGTGATCCTGCCCCAGGCGGTGCGGGTCGCCGTCCCGCCCACCGTCGGTTTCTCGGTGCAGGTGGTGAAGGGGACGGCGCTGACCTCGATCATCGGCTTCGTGGAGCTGTCCAAGGCCGGCACGGTCGTCACCAACGCGACCTTCGAACCCTTCAACGTCTACGGGCTGGTCGCCCTGATCTACTTCGCGCTGTGCTGGCCCCTGTCCAAGAGCAGCCAGATTCTGGAAAGGAAGCTCAATGTCGCTCATCGCAATCACTGAGGTGAAGAAGCGCTTCGGCGACGTCGAAGTCCTGAAGGGGATCAATCTGGACGTCGAGCGCGGCGAGGTCGTCGCCATCATCGGCAAGAGCGGCTCGGGCAAGAGCACGCTTCTGCGCTGCGTCAACGGGCTGGAGATGATCGACGACGGCTCGATCATGGTGGCCGGCGCCCAGCTCATCAACGACGACCTGCACCTGAAGGCGCTGCGGCTGAAGGTCGGCATGATCTTCCAGCAGTTCAACCTGTTCCCGCACCTGTCGGCGGGGTGCAACGTCATGCTGTCGCAGATGGTCGTCAAGAAGACGCCGGCGCGCGAAGCGGAGGCGATGGCCCGCCGCATGCTGGAGCGGGTGGGCTTGGGCCACAAGTTCGACGCCTACCCCGACCAGCTCTCTGGTGGGCAGCAGCAGCGCGTTGCCATCGCGCGGGCGCTGTCCATGCAGCCGATGGCCCTGCTGTGCGACGAGATCACCTCGGCCCTCGACCCGGAGCTGGTGAACGAGGTGCTGGCCGTGGTGAAGGAGCTGGCCGCCGACGGCATGACGCTGATGATGGTGACCCACGAGATGCGCTTCGCCCGCGAGGTCTGCGACCGTGTGGTCTTCATGCACCAGGGCCGCGTACACGAGATCGGCCCGCCCGAGGAGGTGTTCGGCAACCCCCGCACCCCGGAACTCCGGCAGTTCCTGGGGGCGCAACTGGTCGTCTGACGGGTGGGGATATCCCCTCTCCCGCCCCGGGAAAGGGAAGGGGCCCGCGCCGCAGGCGTGGGAAGGGTGAGGGTGCTGCCGAGGATTGGTGTCTTGATCCTTGCACGACCCTCACCCGGCGCCTTTGGCGCCACCCTCTCCCGGGGCGGGAGAGGGACGTTTAGAGACGCTCAGCGCGCCGCGGTCTTCTCGCTGACCACCCGCGGGGTGTCGATCATGTCGGCGACGAACTCCGCCAAGCAGCGGTAGCTGAGATCCTTCAGGTGGAGGCCGTCGGTGCTCAGCACCTGATCGGCGGCGAAGTGGCGGCTTTCCAGCCACCACGCCATGATGCGGTAGCGGTCGAGCACCGGCACGTCGAGTTCCCGGCCGAGTGCCACCACGGTGGACGCGTAGGCGGGGTAGGACTCGACCTTGGCCTCGCCGGGGAAGGACTGCGGGTTCATCAGGATGACGTCCGCGCCGGTCTTGCGGATTTGGGCGATGCCGTCGCGCAGGGTGGCGGCGAAGGTGTCGAGCGGCACCTTCTGGAAGCTGTCGTTGGTCCCGACCTGCCAGACCACGAGGTCCGGCTTGGCGGCCAGCACGTCCTTGTCGAAGCGGACGAGGTTGGCCCCCGCCGTCTCGCCGCCGATGCCCTTGTTCAGGACCTGGATGGCCGAGGCGGCGTGACGCTGCTCCAGAATGGCGTCGAGCTGGGCGGGGTAGGTGGCGGTGATGGTGGTGGCCCCGACGCCCTCCGTGCTGGACGACCCCATCGCGACGACCGTCAGCGGGTGCCCGGCGGCCAAAGCGGCCCGGCTGTGCACCAGCCCGGCGGCGGCGGAATCCGCACCGGGCGGGACCGGGCAAAGCGCCGACGCCGCAGCGGCGCCGCTCCACAAAACCCAAGCGGCCATCAGTCCGCCAAGCACCCGTCCCGTCATGAGCCACGCTCCCCTGGTTCGCCTCGTCGAGGCACGCTGTCTGAGGGCATGGTCGGGCGGTCATGGTTAATGCATCGCTAAGCGGGGAAGCGGCTAACCCCTCTTCGCTCCCCGTCAAAAGGGATGCCGCGGCGCGGAGCCCCGGGGGCAGGAGCCGCCGCCGCTCGGCAATGTAACCGCGAAACCAAGCCGCCGTGGTGCTGTTCATCAGGATGGGCATCCTGCCCCTGTCCGTCGCTTCGCGTGGTTGAAGGCATGCATCTGGCTGATCTGTTCGTTGCGCTGCGGCACCAATTGGATCGAGACCCGAACGAGACCGAACGCGCCGCACAGCGTCTGGAATTCGCGCCGGACGATGCGAGAGGTGTGCTGCGCCGGCTGATGGCGCTGGTGGAGGCTGACGACGGCACCGACGCTCTCAAGGCCTGGGTCGCCTCGTCCGACGAGTGGACGCCGCTGGACCGGTGCGTGCTGGCGGCCCAGGCCATCGACCAATGGTTCGCGCCGCTGGCCTCGCGCCACCTGTCGCGAAGCGCGCTGTCCGATGGTCATCTGCGGGCGCGGCAATGGTACAAGCGGCACGGGCGCCTCAACGGCGACGCCGCCGAGGGGCAACTCATCCTGCGGCCCGGCCTGTTCGACCGCTCGGTGAACATCCGGGAGGTCACGCCCCTGCGCAAGTCCTTCGACGTGGCCGACCTGTTCCACACCCTCCTCCTGCTGCCGCCGACCCTCGCGGCGGAGTGCCCCCATGGGGAGGACGGCGAGCGGCCCGTCTCGCTGGCCTTCCATCGCATCGCCGAGGTCGCCGACCAGTGCCCCAGCGATCCCGATTGGACGCCCGTCGTCGGCGTCGTCCCGCTCGCCCTCGCCGAGGACGACCTCGCCATCCGGACCTTTTCCAAGGATGGTGCGGACTGGTATGCCGCCATCCCCGGCGATCTCGGCGCCCGTGCAGCGTCGGCCATCGACGCTCTGGCCGCCGAAGGGGCGACCGTCATCGTGTTTCCCGAGGTGACCGCCGGTCCCGCGACGCTCGGCGCCATCCAGGCGGCGGTGCGGCGCCACGCGGTGGACGGCCCGATCCGCTACGTCCTCGTCGGCGTCCGTCAGGGCGGCGAGGCGGACGCCAAGCCGCGCAGCACGGCGGTCCTGCTCGACCGGACGGGGGCCGAGATTGTCCGCCAGACCAAGCTGCACTGCTGGGACCTCGACGCCGACCAGTGCCGCTCCTACGACGTGCGCGGTCCGGACGGGCGGCTGCTCGACGCGGCGAAGGAGTTCATCGCGCCGGGGGATGGCGTCACCATCGTCGAGCTGCCCAACATGGGCCGGCTGGCGGTGATGATCTGCGAGGATCTCGGGCGCGAGCAGCCGGCGGCGTGGCTGTGCCGGGCCAAGCTGCTGGACTGGATCGTCACCCCGGTGATGGACGCCGGCCTGACGGAGGAGCGGTGGCAGGCCCAGGCCGGCGACGAGTCCTCCCGCGCCGGGTCGTGCCGGGTGGTGGTGGCGAACAGCATGGCCGTCTCGCACCGCTTCAACCGCGTCCGCGACGCCGACGGGGAGGAGGACAAGCGCATCACCGACTGCGGGGTGGCGCTGTTCTTCCAGCCGCGCGCCGATCCGGCGCAATCCTCGCGCATCCGCCGGCTGTCTCTTCCCATCGACGCGCCGGAGCCTGCTTGCGTCGCGGCGCGCTGGGAACCGCAAGGCTGGCCGGAGCTGAAGACGGAGGGCTGTCCATGAGCGGGGAGGCGTATCGGGCTTTGGCCGACGACATTCGAACGGCCGTCGAGGTCGGCCGCTGGGACGAGGCCGACGCGGACCTGGATACCCTGGCCGAAGAGGCGGCGCTGTGCCTCGTGCAGGACCGCACCGCCGACCTCGCCGCCCTGGCGCGGGAGGTTGCCCGCTGCCACACGGCGCTGGCGTTGCGCGAGGACCGCGGCCCCGAGGTGATGCACCGGCTGGGGCAACTCCGCGCCATCGCCGCGATGGTCGCCGCCGGCCGGGCGAACCGGCCTGCCCGCAGCACGGCGGCGCTCGCCCAGGCCGGAACGCCGACCGCGGCGGTGCTGCGCGCCCTGGCGGACGGAGCGAAATCGGGGCCGGCGCTGGTCGAGGCGACGGGCCTCTCGCACGACGCGGTGGCCCGCGCCCTGCCGGAACTGCGCGCCGCCGGGCTGGTCCGTTCCTGGCCGGCCGGGCGGCTGGTGATGAACGAACGGACCGGCGCCGCGGGGTAGGGCGGCTACTCCTTGGGCACCTCGCGCTCCAGCTCCTCCAGCCAGATGCGGGCGTTGCCGTCGGACGGCGCGCGCCAGTCGCCGCGCGGCGACAGCGAGCCGCCCGCGGTCACCTTCGGCCCGTTGGGCATGGCCGAGCGCTTGAACTGGCTGAAGCCGAAGAAGCGCTGGATGAAGACGCGCAGCCAGGAATGGATTTCGGCCAGCGTGTAGGCGCTGCGCTTCTCCACCGGATAGCCCGCCGGCCAGTCGCCACGCGCCGGATCGGACCAGGCGTGCAGGGCGAGGAAGGCGATCTTCGACGGGCGCAGGCCATAGCGCAGCGTGTGGAACAGATGAAAGTCCTGAAGCTCGTAGGGACCCACGACGGCCTCCGAACTCTGCAGGGCACGGTCGCTGCCGGCGGGGACCAGTTCCGGCGAAATCTCGGTCGCCAGGATGTCGCCCAGCGTGCCCAGAACCTCGTCCGGAAACTGGCGGGAGCCGATCACCCAGCGGATCAAATGCTGGATCAGCGACTTCGGGACGCCCGAATTGACGTTGTAATGGGCCATCTGGTCGCCGACGCCGTAGGTGCACCAGCCCAGCGCCAGTTCGGACAGATCGCCGGTGCCCAACACGATGCCGCCCCGCTGGTTGGCGAGGCGGAACAGGTAGTCGGTGCGCAGACCCGCCTGGACGTTCTCGAAGGTCACGTCGTACACCGCCTCGCCGCGGGCGAAGGGGTGGTCCATGTCCTTGAGCATCTGGTTGGCGGCGGGGCGGATGTCGAGTTCATGGTGCGACACGCCGAGCGCGCTCATCAGGCGGATCGCGTTGCCCTTGGTCTTGTCGCTGGTGCCGAAGCCCGGCATCGTGAAGGCGAGGATGTCGGTGCGCGGCCGGTCGAGCAGGTCCATGGCGCGGGCGGCGACGATCAGGGCGTGGGTGGAATCCAGCCCGCCCGACACGCCGATCACGATGCGCGGCATGCCCGTCGCCCGCAGCCGCTGGACCAGCCCGGCGACCTGGATGTTGTAGGCCTCGTAGCAGTCGAGCTCCAGACGCTCCCGCGCCGCCGGGACGAAGGGGAAGCGGGGCACGTTGCGGCGCAGCCCCAGGTCCCCGCCGGGCGGATCGACGCGGAAGGCAACCCGCCGGAAAACCGTCCCGTGCAGGCGGCGGTTGTCGTCGAAGGTGCCCATGCGCAGCCGTTCCTGGCGCAGAACGTCGAGGTCGACGTCGGCGACGGCCATCTGGGCGCCCTTGGGAAAGCGCTCGGTCTCGACCAGCGTCTCGCCGTTCTCGAAGATCGACGCCTGCCCGTCCCAGGCCAGATCGGTGGTCGATTCCCCGGCCCCGGCGGAGGAATAGAGATAGGCGGCGATGCAGCGCGCCGATTGCGACTTGCAGAGCAGGCGGCGGGTCTCCGCCTTGCCGATGGTGATGTTGCTGGCCGACAGGTTCGCCAGCACCGTCGCCCCGGCCAGCGCCGCTTCGGAGCTGGGCGGGACGGCGACCCAGAGGTCCTCGCAGACCTCGGCGTGGACCACCAGCCCGTCGAGGTCCTCCGCCTGGAACAGCAGGTCGGGGCCGAAGGGGGCGTCGAGGGCGCCGTCTTGGGCGCCGTCCCGGGCGCCGATGCGGATCGTCCCGCCCTCGGTGCCGGCGCCGGAGGCGAAATGGCGGCGCTCGTAGAATTCCCGGTAATTGGGAAGATGGACCTTCGGCACCACGCCCAGCAGCCGGCCGCGATGCACGGCGACCGCCGTGTTGTAGACTCGGCCGGCGTGGCGCAGCGGCGCGCCGACGAGGATCATCGGCATCAGGTCGCGCGATTGCTCCACCAGATGGACGACGGCCTTCTCCACGGCGTCGAGCAGGCAGTCCTGGAGGAACAGGTCGTCGATGGCGTAGCCGGACAGCGCCAGTTCGGGGAACAGCGCGACGGCGACCGCCTGTTCGTCGCACTCCCGCACGCTGTCGAGCACCGCGGCGGCGTTCGCCATGGGATCGGCGATCGTGCAGGGCGTCGTGCAGGCGGCGACCCGGGCCATCCCATGGCGGTAGAGTGATCCAAAGCTCAGGGTCCGAGCCGCGCCGTCAACCGTCATCGTGATCCTCTCCCAACCGGTCCCGCGGTAAATCCCACAGGAGGGAAACCGGCGGAGGCCGCCGGTCGTCTCGCCCGCCGCATTCTGGCGGTTGCCGGCGCGCCGCTCAACCCATTGATCAGGGCCGATTGATCACGGCCGATGGATTGAGGAAGGGATCAGGCCGTCTTCACCTCGGCGATGAAGGCGTCGACGCTGCCCTTGAGGGCCACGGCGCGGCCGGCCACCTCGCGGGCGGATTGCAGGACCTGCGCCGATCCGGCGGCGGTCGATTCGGAGGCGACGCGCAGCGTGCCGATGGTCCCGGTCACCTCCGCCGTGCCCTGCGCCGCCTGGACGGCGTTGCGGCCGATCTCGGCGGTGGCCGCACCCTGCTGCTCGACGGCGGCGGCGACGGCGGTCGCCATCTCGTTCAGGCGGAAGATCACCGTGGCGATGGTCTGGATGGCCGACACCGCGCCGCCGATGGTCTCCTGCATCGCCCCGACCTGGCCGCGGATCTCGTCGGTCGCCTGCGCCGTCTGGTTGGCGAGCTGCTTGACCTCGCTCGCCACCACGGCGAAGCCCTTGCCGGCCTCCCCGGCGCGGGCGGCCTCGATGGTCGCGTTCAGGGCCAGCAGGTTGGTCTGGCTGGCGATGCCCTGGATGAGGTCGATCACCTCGTTGATGCGCTGGCCGGACTCGGTCAGGGCGCCGACGCGTTCCTGAGCTTGCTGGGCCTGCCGCGACGCCTCGTCGGCGAAGCCGCGCGCCTCGTTCATCTGGCGCGACACCTCCTGAACGGTGGAGGTCATCTCCTCCGTCGCGGCGGCGACCGTCTGAACGTTGGCGGCGGTCTGTTCGGCGGCCGCACCCACGACGGTCATCCGTTCCGACGCCTGCTCCGCCCCGGCGGACAGGGAGTTGGCGGTGGCCTCCAGCGCGGCGGCGGCGTCCTTCATGACGTGCAGGGCTTCGCCGACCTCGCGGTCGAAGCGCAGGATCGTCGCGCCGACCGCCTCGGCGCGGTCGAGCTTGTGCCGGGCCTCGGCCTCCTGCTCCGCCTGGATGCGCTGGCGGTCGAGCGCGTTGTCCTTGAAGACGGCGAGCGCCCGCGCGATGTCGCCGACCTCGTCGCGGCGATCGGCGCCGCTGATGACCACCGTCAGGTCGCCGCCGGACAGACGGCGTAGGCAGGACACCGCCTCGACGATGGGGGTGACGATGCCGCGCGCCGACAGCCAGCGCCCGATCAGCCCGCTGGCGAGGATGCCGAGCAGGGCGACCGCGGCGATCAGCCATGTGGTCCGGTCGGCCAGCGCTTCCGCCTCCTCGGAGATCCGCGCCGTCTTGGCGACGGTGAGGCCGTTGTAGTCCTGGACGGCGCGGATCAGCGCCTCCACCTGCTCCTGGCTGCCGGACACGTTGTTCAGCACCTCGCGCCGGGCGTAGGTGATGCCCATGTCGGCGTGCTTCTTCGCCGCCGCCACCGTGGCGTCCAGGCTGCTGACATAGGCGGCGTATTGCGTCTCGATGCCGTCCAGCAAGGGGCGCTGTTGCGCGTCGGCGGCGGAGCGGGCGTGCTCCAGATGGGCGCGGACCTCGGCCTTGCGGTCGGCGACGACCGCCTCGATGCTGGCGACGCTGGCAGGGTTGGCGCCCATCTGGTACTCGGCGCGGCTCAGCTCGACCAGATAGCGGTTCAGCCGGGCACCCTGCGTCGCCTCGCGCCCCGCGTCCTCGACCCGGTTCAGCTCTCCGCCGAGCGTGGCGAGGCCGTAGCCGCTGACCAGGGCGGTGGACACCGAAACGGTGCCCAGCACCACGACGATGCCGAGAATCTTCCCGGCGATGCGCACATTCTTCAACTGCATGTCGGCCTCGGGCGGCGCCCTGTTTGGGTGTTAACGCGCTAAATCGATGCGGTGGATGGTGGAACCGGCTTCGGTCCCGGCGTCGCTATCGACGGCGCGGACGGCCCAGGCGGCGATCGCCAGATCCTGGATGCCCATGCCGGTGCAATCGAAGACGGTGATCTCGCCCGCATGGGCGCGGCGGGGCGCCTTGCCCTCCAGCACGTCGGACAGCGTGCCGCGGATGGACTCGCGGGTCAGGCCGTGCGCCAGCGCGTGCTGGCATTCGCCGAGGGCCGAGGCCTGCGCCCAGTCGTCCACCCAGACGGCGCCGCCGAGGAGGATCGCCGGGTCCAGCTCCTGCTTGCCCGCGGTGTCGGCGCCCATGGCGCAGATGTGCGTGCCGGGGCGGACCCAGCCGGCCTGGACCACCGGCTCGCGCGCCGTGGTCAGGGTGATCAGCACGTCGGCGCTGCGCGCCGCAATCTCGGCATCCACGACCTCGACGGGCAGCCGCCCGGCGAAGGAGGCCGCCAGTTCCTCGGCCCGCGCGCGGTCGCGGTTGGCCACCAGGATGCGGTCGAAGGGGCGCACCAGAAGCGCCGCCTCCAGATGGTGCGCGGCCTGCCCGCCGGTGCCGATCAGGGCGAGCACGCGCGCGTCGGGCCGGGCCAGCTCGCGGATGCCGATGGCGCAGGCGGCGGCGGTGCGCAGCCCGGTCAGGTGATTGGAGCTGACCAGCGCCGTCGGGCAGCCGGTCTCCGGGTCGGTCAGCACGGTGGTGGACTGGTGGTTGGTCAGGCCGCGGGCGCGGTTGCCCGTCCAGTAGCCGCCGATCTTCAGCCCGAGCAGCCCGATGGCGAGGTCGCCGCCAGCCTTGATGCCGTAGACGTCCGGTCCCGGCAGCAGACGTTCGCGGACCACCGGGAAGTTGCGCGCCTGCCCGCGGGACACCTCGCGGAAGGCCATGTCCATGGCGTCGATGGCGTTGGCGGGGGACACCAGACGGCGGGCGGCGGTTTCATCGATGACGATCATGCTTGCACTCCAGCCGCATTCAGCACCAGACGCGACAGCGCGTCGTCCGGCCTTTCCATCCGTGCCATGATCGAGAAGTGATCCTCCCCGGCCAGCGTGTGATAGGTGCAGCGTGAGCCGCGGCACTGGCACAGCGTGGCGAAGTCGCGCGACTGGGCGATCCAGGCGGGCGTCTCCGCCGAGCCGACGACGACCGTCAGGGCCGTGGCGGTGAAGGGCGGGTGGCGCATCGGGCTGACCCCGTCGACCATCTCCGGGCGCAGCCCGATGGTCTCGTTGACGGTGATGTCCAGCACCGGCGCCAGCTCGTAGATGCCGCTGATCAGGACGGCGGCCTTGATGGCGCCATCCTCCAGCCGGTCCGCCCCGGCGTCGGCGGCCAGCGCCATGGCGATCAGATGCGCCCCGGCGGAATGGCCCGACACGGTGAGGCGGTCGGGATCGCCGCCCAGCGAGGCGGCGTTGCGGTGGATCCAGCGCAGCCCCTCGCGGGTGCGCCGCGCGATCTCCGGCAGGGTCGCCGCCGGGCACAGGTCGTAGTTCATGACCACGGTCGTCACCCCGCGCGGCACCAGCGCGTCGGCGACGTAGCTGTAGTCGGCCTTGTCCCGCCCGCGCCAGTAGCCGCCGTGCAGGAAGACGTGCAGCGGGGCGCCGGGCGCGGCCGCCGGAAACACGTCGAGCGTGGAGAGCGGGCTGTCGCCGTAGGCGATGTCGTACCGTCCGGCGTTCCGTTCCCGAGCGGCGCGGCTCAACGCGGCGGCGCGCTCGGCGTGGCGCGCGAAGTCGGGGACGGAATGGCGGGGGTTGTACTGCCACTCGTGATCGTCAGGGACGACTGACACGATGGGACCTCCTGGGTTCCGGAGAAGGGGGGCGCTCAGACCAGATCCATCAGCTGGGTCCACAGCTGGTGCCGCTTGGCGACGTACTCCGGCGTGTCGCGCAGCGCCTCGCCCAGGCTGGCGCGCGGGCGCGGGATGTCGATGGGCACGATCTCGCGGATGCGGCCGGGGCGGGGCGACATGACCACCACCCGGTCGGCGAGGCAGACGGCCTCGTCCACGCTGTGGGTGACGAAGAGGATCGTCTTGCCCATGCGCTCGGTCAGGCCGAGCATCTCGTTCTGCAAAATCTCGCGGGTCAGCGCGTCGAGCGCGCCGAACGGCTCGTCCAGCAGCATGATCTCCGGCTCGATCGCCAGGGCGCGGGCGATGCCGACGCGCTGCTGCATGCCGCCGGAGAGCTGGTGCGGGAAGCGGTCGCCGAAACCTTTCAGCCCGACGGTGGCGAGCACGCGCTCCGTCGTCTCGCCGTGGCGGGCGGCGGGGATGCCCTTGGCCTCCAGCGCGAAGCCGATGTTCTGGGCGGCGGTCAGCCAGGGCAGCAGGCCGTACTGCTGGAAGACGAAGCCGCGGTCGTGGCCGGGGCCGGTGACCGGCTTGCCGTCGATGCGGATCTCGCCGCTGGTCGCCGTCTCCAGCCCCTGGATGATGCGCAGCAGCGTGGTCTTGCCGCAGCCGCTGGGCCCGACGAAGGCGATGAACTCACCCTCCTCCACGTCCAGGTCGACGCCGTCGAGCGCCGTCATCGACGGCCCTCCGGACACCGGGAAACGCTTGGTCAGGTTGCGGACGGACAGCTTGGGCATGGGACGGCACCGGGTCTTGAAGCGGGACGGCGGGCGGAATGGGGCAAAGCGGGGGAGGGGGCCGGCGGTGCGACGCCGGCCCCGACGGGATTACGGCTGCTTGTAGGTGCCGATCTCCGCCAGCACCTCCTGGACGATGCTGGTGTCCAGCACCTTCTCGGCCGGGTGGACGGCCTTCTGCAGGCCGCCTTCGACGTTCAGCTCCTGCATGTACTTGGCCTGATCGGCGGTGACGGTGCCGTTCGGGTTCCAGATGCCGCCGACCTTGTAGAACTCGTAGAATTCGGCGAGCTGCTCGTCGTTGTAGTCGAAGTGCTTCTTCGCGACGTCCAGCGCGCCCTTCTCGTTGTCGAAGATCCAGCGGGTCGCCTCCAGCTCCGCCTTGACGAAGCGCTTCAGCACGTCGCGCTTCTTGGCGATGGTCTGGTCGTTCACGTCCCAGGGGGTCATCACGTAGTTGGGCAGCTTCTTGGAGACGACGAACAGCACCTTGGCGTTCTTGTCGTGCGCGGCCTTCGGGTCGTAGTTGGAGACGGTCGCGTCGATGGTGCCGGTCAGGATGCCGTTGATGCGCGCCGAGGAGCCCTTCAGCGAGACCCACTGGACCGACTTGATCTGATCCTCGCTCATGCCGGCCTGGCGCATCAGGGCGGTGATGACGACGTGCGGCAGCGAGCCGGGGGAGGAGATGCCGACCTTCTTGCCCGGCAGATCGGTGACGTCTTTCACGCCCGACGCGGCGTTGGCGTAGAAGGCGTAATGCAGGCCGGTGTGGACGCCGCCGATGGTCTTCAGCGTGCCGCCCTTGTCGGCCGCCGCCAGCGTCTCCGACATGCCGGCCTGGCTGATGTCCAGCTCCCCGGCGATCAGCGAGCGCACGGGGATGGAGCTGTCGGCGATGTGCACCAGCTCCACCGTCAGGCCGTTCTTCTCGTAGAAGCCCTGGTCCTGCGCGACGAACTCGACGAGGTTCAGGAACATCTTGGCCGGCATGCCGATCTTCAGCGCGTCGGCGGCGAGCGCGGCGGTGCTCATCGCCACGGAGAAGGCACCCGCCAGCAGGGCGGCCTTCAGCGAACGGGACATCATGCTCATGATCCCTCTTCCTTCCTCAAATCCGGTGTGGTGTGGGGCGCGTGTGGTGCGGGGGGAGGCGGGCCGGTCAGCGGCGGCGCCAGCGGCCGAAACGCTCTTCGACCTTTTGAACGAGAACCGTCAGCGCGTTGGCGAGCAGGGCCACCACCAGGACCGGGGCGAAGGCCTTGGCCGTCTCGAACGCGTTGGTGTAGTTGATGATCAGGCCGCCGAGGCCGGAGATGGAGGTCAGGAACTCCGCCACGATCATCGCGATGATGCCGCGGCCGAGCGCGATGCGCAGGCCGCTCGCCACGTAGGGCAGGGCGTAGGGCGCGATGATCTGGCGGTAGACCATGAACCGCGAGGCCATGAAGGCCTTGCCGATGTCCAGATAATGCCGGTCGACGTTCTTCACGCCGGTGACCGTGTTGATGATCACCGGGAAGACCGCGAAGAGGATGATGATCGTGATCTTGGCGAGGAAGCCGATGCCCACCCACAGCATCAGGATGGGGATCAGCGCCACCAGCGGCATGGCGTAGAGCGCGTTGATGTAGGGATCGAGGATCACCTCCACCGTGCGGTTCGTGCCCATCGCGAAGCCGACCACGATGCCGATGACCGAGGCGATGACGAAGCCCAGGACGAAGGTCGACATGCTGTCCAGCGTCGCCGAGAGCAGTTCGCCGTTCAGCAGCAGCTCCCACGTCGCCACGGCGATGTCGCTGGGCACCGCGACCAGCAGCTTGTTCGCGTCGCGCGCCGCGAATTCCCAGACGGCGAGCAGCAGGACCAGCGTGCCGATTTGAAGCAGCCGCTCGCGGCGCCTCTGCCGGTTGGGGTCGGACGCGGCCTCAGGCTCGCCGGCGCTTTTTGTAACGGCGCTCGCTTGTGCACTCCGCTGCACGCCTGCCTCCTGTGTGCGAGGTGATGGTATGGTGTGGTGGGTGTGGCGTTTGGCCCTCTGGGCCGCCGCCTTGGATCGTCGTTGATACGTATGCTAATCGAAGGTGGTAGTGTGGCGCAAGCAGATCGTCATACTGTCTGACAAGAAGAGAAATTTTATGTCAAATTTGCCGATAAATATTGTCCGCGTCGCCGCTCCCCTGCGTCAGCAGGTGATCGACCTGTTGCGCGCGGCCATCGCCGACGGGCGCTATTCCCCCGGCGACCGGCTGGTCGAACGCGAACTGTGCGAGACGTTGCAGGTCAGCCGCCCGATCCTGCGGGAGGCCCTGCGCCAGCTGGAGGCGGAGGGGCTGGTCCACAACGTGCCCCAGCGCGGGTTGGAGGTGGTGACCCTGACGGCGGAGGATGTCCGGCAGATCTATCAGGTGCGCGGGGCGCTGGAGAGCTTGGCGGCGGCGGAGTTCATCGCCCAGGCCAGCCCGGAGCAGTGGGCGGTCCTCGCTGACGCCATGGCGGCCTTCGAGGCGGCGGCGGCGGAAGGCGTGCCGTCGCGCATCCGCACGGCGAAGACGATGTTCTACGATACGCTGATCGCCGGCTGCGGCAACCCGACGATGGCGCAGATCCTCAAGGCGCTGCACAACCGCATCCAGCTGCTGCGCGGGGTGTCGCTGGCCGAGCCGGGGCGGCTGCCCAACACGATCCGCGAAATCCGCGAGATCTTCGAGGCGATGACCACCCGCGACACGGTGCGCACGCGCCAGCTCTACGACGAGCACATCGCCAGCGCCGCCCGCGTGACCATGCAGGCTTTAGCCGCCGGACGATGAGGGCTGGGCGGTTAAGGGTTGGTCAGGCGCCGCCGATGCCCTCGGTGAATGTCTCGCCGGTCTTGGGGTCGATGTCCTCGCCGGTTCCCGGCGTGCCGGGCGCGGCCTCGTCACGGTCGCTGGCCGGTTTCTTGCTGTCGGGGTCGTAGCTGCGCGGGGGATGGATGCCGGCGTCGTCCGGCTTCTTCGGGTCGCTCATGCGCCACCTCTGCGAAAGGGATTGCAACCTTCCCGTCAACAAGGGCGGGGGCGTATCCTCACGCGCATCGGCAACGCACCGACAGGGAAGGGACACCCCATGACGACCGCCAAGAACACCATCTGCCTCTGGTACGACAAGGACGCGGAGGCCGCCGCCCGCTTCTACGCCACGGTCTTTCCCGACAGTTCGGTAGGGGCCGTTCACCGCGCGCCCGGCGACTACCCGTCCGGCAAGGCGGGCGACGTGCTGACGGTTCAGTTCACGGTGGCCGGCATTCCCTGCCTCGGCCTCAACGGCGGGCCGACGTTCCAGCACAACGAGGCCTTCTCGTTCCAGATCGCCACCGACGACCAGGAGGAGACCGACCGCTACTGGAACGCCATCGTCGGCAACGGCGGGCAGGAAAGCGCCTGCGGCTGGTGCAAGGACCGCTGGGGCGTCTCCTGGCAGATCACCCCGCGCGTGCTGACCGAAGCGCTGGCGGCTGGCGGTGACGAAGCCAAGCGCGCGTTCGAGGCGATGATGGGCATGACGAAGATCGACGTCGCCGCGATCGAGGCCGCGCGGCGCGGGTGACGGTCCCCGGAGGGCCGGGCTCAGCGGCCGGGGGCCGGCGCCTCGACGGCCTCCACGGCCTCCGCCGCGCCGCGCGGGGGAACGCGCAGCAGGCTGGTCAGGCCGCCCGCCAGGGTGAGGGCGGCGGCCACGGCGAGGCCGAGGCGCGGCGCGGCCTCCGGGCCGGACAGCTGCGAGAACAGCACCGTCATGAGCACCGCGCCGGCGGTCTGCCCGACCAGACGCGCGGTGCCCTGCATCCCTCCGGCGGCGCCGCTGCGCGTCTTGGGCACGGTCAGCAGCATGTTGCGGTTGTTGGGCGTCTGGAACAGACCGAAGCCGAAACCGCACATCACCATGAAGACCAGCAGAGGCCGCGGGTCCTGCCCGAGTGGCCAGACCGCGGTCAGGGCAAGGCCGGCGGCGAGGAGCAGGCCGCCCACGGCGCACAGCCAGCCCGTGCCCACGCGGTCGGACAGCCGGCCCGCGATGGGGGCGGCGACGGCGGTCGCCAGCGGCCACGGCACCAGGAACAGCCCCGCCGTGACGATGCCTTGGCCGAGCCCGTGCTGCAGGTAGAAGGGCAGGGCCACGGTGCCGGCCATCTGGCCGGTGAAGCAGAGGACGGAGGCGACCACCGACAGGCGGAAGGAGCGCACCCGCAGCAGATCGAGCGGCACCAGTGGTGCCTCGCGTTCCTTTTCGCGCCGGACCAGTCCGGCAAGGCAGAGCGCCGCGGCCAGCAGCAGCGCGCCGCCGCGCAGGGGCTGCGCCGCGACGGCCTCGGCCCCCATCACCAGGGCAGCAAAGAACCCGGCGTTGAGGGCGACGCTGACGGGATCGAGGCGGCGCCTGGTTCCCGCGACGGCGGGCAGCGCGCGGGCGGTCGCCAGAACCACGATCCCGACCGGGATGTTGACCGCGAACAGAAACGGCCAGGGGGCGACAGCGAGGATGCCCGCCCCGATCGTCGGTCCCGCCGCCGAGGCCAAGGCGATGGCCAGGGCGTTCCAGCCGATGGCGGCGCCGAGCAGCCGCTGTGGATAGACGAAGCGCAGCAGCGCGACGCCCAGCGCCATCACCGCCGCGCCGCCGAGCCCTTGCACGAAGCGCGCGGCGATCAGCCAGGGCAGCGTCGGCGCCAGGGCGCAGCCGGCGGAGGCCGCGGTGAACAGCAGCACCCCACCGGTGAACACCCGGCGGTGCCCGAGACTCTCGCCGAGGGCGCCGACGGGCAGGAGCGCGATCACCAGGGCCAGTTGGTAGGCGGTGATGATCCAGACGGTGTCGGCGGGCGGAACCCCGAGGGTGCCGGCGACGGTCGGCAGGGCGATGTTGGCGATGGCGCCGTCGAGCACGACGAGCACGATCGCGGCGATGACGGACGCGGCGGCCACGGCGCGGCGGGGCATGGGCAGCCCGTCGGGATGCGGGGAATCAGGTGTTCGGGCGATGGTGGAACGGGGCATCGGCGTCTCCAACAGGGGTTGGATCAATGTCGCTCTCCGCTTGGCATGGCGGAAGACGCCGCCTGTGCAGGTTATTCCTGCATGGGACGCCCTGTGTTAGCCTCGGCCCCCATGGCCGATCCCGATCTCAACCTGCTCATCGCTCTCGACGCGCTGCTCACGGAGGGCAGCGTCGTCAAGGCGGCGCGGCAGCTCGGCCTCAGCGAGTCCGCGATGAGCCGCACCCTGGCGCGCCTGCGCGCCGTCACCGGCGACCCGCTGCTCGTCCGGGCCGGGCGCGGCCTCGTCCCGACGCCGCGGGCCATCCAGCTGCGGGAGCGGGTGCCCGGCCTCGCCGAGGAGGTCCGCGCGGTGCTGCGTCCGGCGGAGGCCATCGACATCGCCCGGCTGGAGCGCAGCTTCACCCTGCGCGCCAGCGAGAGCTTCATCGAGGTCTACGCCGCCAAGCTGGTCGGCCGCGTCGCCGCCGAAGCCTCCGGCGTCCTGCTGCGCTTCGCGCCACGGGGCAACCGTGACGCGCAGGCGTTGCGCGACGGGCTGATCGACCTCGACATCGGCGTGCATTCGGAAACCACGCCGGAGCTGAAGGTGCAGAGCCTGCTCCGCGACCGGCTGGTCGCCGCCGTGCGGGAGGACCATCCGCTGACCCGGCGGGCGACGGTGACGCCGGAACAGTACGCCGCCTGCGGTCATGTGCTGACCTCGCGGCGCGGGTTGGTGCGGGACCGGGTGGACGAGGCGCTGGCCGCCCTCGGCCTCGCCCGCAAGGTGGTGGCGGTGGTGCCGAGCTTCCCGGCGGCGCTGGCGATCGTCCGCGCCTCCGACCTGACCGCGCTGGTGTCCGAACGTCAGCTCGCCGCTGGCGTGGCCGGGGTGCGCACCTTGCCGCTTCCCGCCGGTCTGGCGACCGTCCTGGGCGAGGTCGTGGTGACGCAGATGTGGCACCCCCGGCAGGACGCCGACCCGGCCCATCGCTGGCTGCGCGGGCGGATTCTCGCGGCCTGCCGCGAGCCGGCCTGACCCCCAACGCACCGCCGGTGATTGCGGCTGAGCGGAAGCGACGCAACAACGCCGCCCTCCCGGCATTGATACGGTCGGATCGACTTCGACGGCTGGGACGCAATGACCGGATTCCGACGCGCGCTCGCGGGCTTGCTCCTCGGCGCCCTTCTCGCCTTGCCGGGCGCGCCTCTCCGGGCGGCGCCGGTGCCGAAGGACGTGCTGGTCGTCGGCCAGATCGCCGAACCGGCGTCGCTGGACCCGGCGGTCAGCACCGCCACCAACGACTTCCGCATCCTGGTCAACCTCTATGAAGGGCTGGTCCGCTACCGGCCGGGAACCCTGGACGTCGAGCCCGCGCTGGCCGAGCGGTGGACCGTCTCCGACGATGGCCTCACCTACCGCTTCACGCTGCGTCCGGGCGTCACCTTCCACGACGGCACGCCCTGCGACGCCCTGGCGGTGAAGTTCAACTTCGACCGCATGCTGGACAAGGCGCACCCCGCCGCCGACACCGGTCCCTTCCCGCTGGCCTTCTTCTTCGCGGCCATCGAGCGGGTCGAGGCGCCGGACCCGCTCACCGTCCGCATCACGCTGACGGAGCCCTTCGCGCCCTTCCTCTCCAACCTCGCCTACCCGACGGGGCTGATCGTCTCGCCCACCGCCGTGATGAAGGAAGGCCGGGGGTTCGGCCGGCGGCCGGTCGGCACCGGCCCCTTCCGCTTCGTCGAGTGGCAGGGCAGCCGGCGCCTGACCATCGAGCGCAACCCGGACTATTGGGGCACGCCGGCCAAGCTGCGCGCGGTGATCTTCCGCCCGGTGAGCGACCCCAACACCCGCGCGATGGAGATGCTGGCAGGCGGCCTGGACGTGATGGTGGAGGTGCCGGCCGACGCGCTGTCCCAGTTCCGCGACGGCGACGGTTTCCGGGTGCACGAGCAGGCAGGGCCGCATCTCTGGTTCCTGATCCTGAACACCCGGCATGGGCCGCTGAAGGACCGGCGCGTCCGGCAGGCGGTGAATTACGCCATCGACAAGGGGGCCATCGCCGACAGCATTTTGCAGGGCACGGCGATCCCGGCCCGCGGCCCCACCGCACCCGCCTTCGACTGGGCCGCCGACCCCGCGGCCACGGGCTATCCCTACGACCCGGACAAGGCGCGGGCGCTGCTCAAGGAGGCCGGGGCGGAGGGGGCCAAGCTCACCTTCTATGTCGCGGAGGGCGGGTCAGGGATGCTCGACCCCGCCGCCATGGGGGCGGCGATCCAGGCGAACCTCGCCGCCGTGGGGCTGTCGGTCACCATCGAAACCTACGAGTGGAACAGCTTCCTGGCGCGGGTGAACGGCGGGCTGGGCGAGGCGGCGGACATGGCCGAGATGGCCTGGATGACCAACGATCCCGATACCCTGCCGTACCTGACCCTGCGCTCCGGCGCCCTGCCGGAGGCCGGCGGCTTCAACTCCGGCTACTACGCGAATCCGGAGCTTGACCGCCTGCTCGAACGGGCGCGGCGCAGCGGCGACCGGGCCGAGCGGGGGGCGCTCTACCGGCAGGCCGAGCGGATCATCGTGGAGGACGCGCCCTGGGCCTTCGTGGCGCACTGGAAGCAGAACGCCGTCACCACCGCGGCGGTGCGGGGATTCGCGCTTGAGCCGTCCTTCTCCCTGCTGCTCGACCGCGTGTCGAAGGATTGAGGGGGCGCCCGTGGGGTCCTATATCCTCAGCCGCCTCGCGGCGCTCGTCCCCGTGCTGTTCGGGCTCAGCCTGATCGTCTTCCTGATCATGGCGCTGATCCCCGGCGACCCGGCGACCGCGATCCTCGGCCCCTACGCGACGCCCGAGAACGTGGCGCGGCTCCGCCAGGACCTCGGCCTCGATCACAGCCTGCCGGTGCGCTACGCGACGTGGCTCGGCAACGTGCTGGCGGGCGATCTCGGCCGTTCCTCCAGCCTCAACCGGCCGGTCCTCGACGAGGTGACGGAGCGCTTCGCCGCTACGCTGGTGCTGGCCGGTGCCGCGCTGGTGCTGGCGTCGGTGCTCGGGCTGCTGGCCGGCGTCCTGTCCGCCGTGCGGCAGTTCGGCCTCGCCGACAAGCTGGTGACGCTGGCCGTGCTGGTGGGGATCTCCATGCCGACCTTCTGGCTCGGCCTGCTGCTGATCCTGGTCTTCGCCGTCCGCTGGCGTCTGCTGCCGGTGAGCGGCATGGTCTCCATCTACGGCGGCGGGGACCTGCCGGACCTGCTGTGGCATCTGGCGCTGCCCGCCGCGACGCTCGCCATCGTGGCCGCCGGGGTGATCGCCCGGCTGACGCGCTCGGCCATGCTGGAGGTGCTGCGCCAGGACTTCGTCCGCACCGCCCGCGCCAAGGGGCTGACGGAGCGGCGCGTGGTGTTCGGCCACGCGCTGCGGGCCGCCATGGTGACGGTGATCCCGGTGATCGGCATCCAGGCCGGCTTCGTCCTGGGCGGGGCGGTCTACATCGAGACGGTGTTCCAATGGCCGGGCATCGGCCGCATGCTGGTCAACGCCATCGCGACGCGCGACGTGCTGCTGGTCCAGGGCGGCGTCCTGGTGGTCGCGGCCAGCTACGTGCTGTTCAACCTGCTGGCCGACATCCTGCAACGCCTGCTCGACCCGAGGATCGCGCCATGAGGGGCGCCATGAGGGACGGCTTGGCCCTGCTGCGCCGCGTGATGCGCAACCGGCTGGCGGCGCTGGGGCTCGTGCTGCTGGGGCTGATCGTCCTGGTTGCGCTCGCCGCGCCCATCCTGCCGCTGGCCGACCCGGACGCCATCGATCCCGCCCGGCGCCTGCTGCCGCCCTTCAGCGCCGGGACGTGGCTCGGCACCGACACGCTGGGACGCGACGTGCTGGCCCGGCTGGTCTGGGGGACGCGGCTGAGCCTGGGCGTCGGCGTCGCGGCCTCCCTCCTCGCCGCGCTGGTCGGGTCGGCCATCGGCCTCGTCGCCGGCTACGCGGGCGGGCGCACGGACGGCGTGCTGATGCGCGGCATCGATGTGCTGATGGCCTTCCCCTACCTGCTGCTGGCGCTCGCCATCGTGGCGGCGCTGGGGCCGGGGCTGCTCAACGCGCTGTACGCCGTGGTGGTCGCCAACATTCCCTTCTTCGCGCGCAACGTCCGCGGCGCCACCGCCGGCCTGCGCCGCCGGGAGTTCGTGGACGCGGCGCGCCTGTCCGGCCTGGGCGGGACGCGCATCCTGCTGGGCGAGGTGCTGCCCAACGTCCTGCCGGTGATCATCATCACCGCCTCGACCACCGTGGGCTGGATGATCCTGGAGACCGCCGGCCTGTCCTTCCTGGGGCTGGGCTCGCAGCCGCCGCAGGCCGATCTCGGCTCGATGCTGAGCGAGGGGCGCAAGGCGCTGATCACCGCGCCGCACGTCGCGGCGGTGCCGGGGCTGGTCATCTTCCTGATCGTGATGAGCTTGAACCTGATCGGCGACGGGCTGCGCGACGCGCTCGACCCGCGCCTGCGCTCCGGCATCCCCGGCGCGCCGGGCGCCGCCACGCGGGTGGCGCGCACCACCGAAGACGACATGGGCGACGGGACGGCGGCCCCCGGCGCGCTGCTCCACGTCACCGGCCTGCGCACGGCCTTCGACACGGCGAACGGTCCGGAGGACGCGGTGAAGGGCGTCGACCTGCGCGTCGCCCCCGGCGAATGCCTGGGCATCATCGGCGAGTCCGGGTCCGGCAAGTCGGTCACGGCGCTGTCCATCGCGCGCCTCGTCGCCTCGCCGCCGGGGGTGGTGCGCGGCGGCGCGGTGCGGTTCGGCGGGGACGATCTGCTGGCGCTGCCGGTCGGGGCGTTGCAACGGCTGCGCGGCGGGCGGATTGCCTATGTCTTCCAAGACCCGCTGACGACTCTCCATCCGCTGATGCCGGTCGGCGCGCAGGTGGCCGAGGCGCTGCGCGCCCATCGCCCGGTGCCGCGGGCCGAAGCCGACCGGCGGGTGGTGGAGCTGTTCGCCGCGGTGAAGCTGCCCGACCCGGCCACCCTCGTCCACGCCTACCCGCACGAGTTGTCGGGCGGGCAGCGCCAGCGGGTCGGCATCGCCATGGCGCTGGCCAACGACCCGGAACTGATCATCGCCGACGAGCCGACCACCGCGCTCGACGTCACCGTCCAGGCCGAGATCCTGGATCTGCTGGACGATCTGCGCCGCCGCCGCCGCCTCTCCGTCGTCTTCATCAGCCACGATTTCGGCGTCATCGCCCGACTCTGCGACCGGGTGGCCGTGATGTTCCAGGGGGAAATCGTCGAGGAGGGCGATACCCGCAGCGTTCTCACCCGGCCGCGGCACGACTACACCCGGCGCCTGCTCGCCGCCGTGCCGGTGCCCGGGCGCTCACGGCGCCTGGAAACACCGCCGCGGGGGGCGTCGTCGGTGGGTTGGGCGGTCGAGGTCCGCGATCTGGTCAAGACCTATGCCGCGCGCCGTTCCCTGTTCGGGCGGTCGCGCCCGGCGGTCATGGCCTTGAAAGCCGTGTCGCTGCGGGTGGCCTTTGGAGAGACGCTGGGGATCGTCGGGGAGTCCGGCAGCGGCAAGTCGACGCTCGCCCGCAGCCTTGTCGGGCTGAGCCCTCCGACCGGCGGGACCGTCCTGCTCGACGGCCGCCCCCTCGCCGAGCTGGCCGCCGGAGGTCCGCGGGCGCTGGGCCGGACGGTGCAGTATGTCTTCCAGGACCCACTGTCCTCGCTCAACCCGCGCAAGACGATCCGGCGCACCCTGTCGGCGCCGCTGCGCTTCCTGACTGGCGTGCCCGCCGGGGAGCGGGAGGAGCGGCTGGCCGAGCTGATGCGGTCGGTCGACCTCGACCCCGCCATCCTGGACCGCTACCCGCACGAGCTGTCGGGCGGGCAGGCGCAGCGCGTCGCCATCGCGCGGGCGCTCGCCGCCGGGGCGAGGATCATCGTGCTCGACGAGGCGGTCTCCGCGCTGGACGTGTCGGTGCAGGCGCAGGTGCTGCAGCTCCTGGCGGCGCTGAAGGAGCGGCACGGGCTGACCTACCTGTTCATCAGCCACGACCTCGCCGTGGTCGAGGCGATCGCCGACCGGGTCGTGGTGATGGCCGCCGGCGCCATCGTCGAGGAAGGTCCGAGCGGGCGCCTGTTCGCCGCGCCGGAGCACCCCTACACGCGCCGGCTGATCGCCGCCGTGCCGACGCTTCCGTCCTGATGCCGTTACCGCGGGTAGCCGGCGAATTTGTTGACGGAGATCGAGGTTGCCGCCACCAGCACATGCCGGGCGAGTTCCTGCTCGGCCGTCTCCGGCGTCCAGCGGGTGGTGGGGACGGAGATGTTCAGGCCGGCGACCGCGTGCCCATGCTCGTCGGTGATGGCGGCGGCGACCGAGATGTCGCCCATCACCGTCTCGTTGGTCACCACGGCGTAGCCTTTTTCCGCCGCCTCCTGCACGCGGGCGCGCAGCCGGCCGGGGTCGTTCACGGTGAAGGGGGTGAGCGGGCGGAGGTCGGTGCGGGCCAGGATCTCCTCCCGCTCCTCCTCCGACAGGCGCGACAGGATGGCGGTGCCCGACGCGGTGAAGTAGGCGGGCAGCCGGCTGCCGACCATGATGTCGATGTTCACCAGATGCCGGCCGGGGAAGCGGGCGACGAAGACGATCTCGTGACCGTCCAGCTCCTGAAGGTTGGCGGTCTCGCCGACGCTCCGGCTGATCTCCAGCAGGTAGGGCGACGCCTTCTCGATCAGCTCGTTCGCCCGCAGGTAGTTGTAGGAGAACTGGAGCATCTTCGGGCTGAGCGCGTAGTTGCGCGTGCCGTGGACGCGCCGCAGATAGCCGAGCGTCTCCAGCGTGTAGACCAGCCGCTGGGCGGCGCTGCGGTCCAGCCCCGCCGCCTTGGCGATCTCGGACAGCGGCATCTGCCGGTGCGGGCCGTCGAAGGCGTGCAGGATCTGGAAGGTCTTCTCGGTCGAACCGACGAACAGCGAGGATTCGCGCGGGTCGGCCTTCGGCTTCACGGCCGGCGCGGTACCGGCCTGTTGGCCCTCCCCATCCGCCACGCCGCCCGTCCTGGTGGTCTTTCCGGCCTTCATCGGTGCTCGTCCTCGCGTCGTCGGCATGGTTCGCCTACGCATAGCATCCGGCGCGCCGGATGCCACGCGCAAGCGTTGCTACCGGTCAGGCCACCGCGGCCGCCGGCAGTCCTTCATAGGTGGTCAGAAGGCGCGACAGTTCGCTTTTCAGCGCGTCGCGCAGCTCCGGCCGCGGCTCGCGCAGCGGCGCCAGCATCGCCGGGGCGTTCACGCCGATCAGGTCCATCACCGACTTCATCGGGCCGGGGTTGGTCTCGGCGAAGGCGAGGTTCATCATCGGGATGAGGGTGCGATGGACCTCCAGCGCCTCGGAGGTCTTGCCGGACGAGGCGAGGTCGAAGACCAGGCGCCAGGCGCGCGGCAGGAGGTTGGCCGTGACCACGATGCCGCCCTTGGCCCCGGCGGCCACATGCAGCGGGAACAGCGTGTCCTCGCCGCTCAGCATGGCGAAGGACGGGTCCAGCCCGGCCATCGTGCGCAGGAAGTGGTACATGTCGGTGTTGCAGGCCTTCATGCCGACGATCCGCTCGTGGCGCGACAGCTCGTGCAGCACCTCCGGATCGACGGCGATGCGGGTGCGGTAGGGGATCTCGTAGATCAGGATCGGCACCGGCGACTCGTCGGCGTAGCGCAGGAAGTAGTCGCGGATGCCGGCCTGGGTCGGGTTGGTGTAGTAGGGCGTCAGGACCAGCAGGCCGTCCACGCCGGCCGCCGCGAAATCGCGGCCGGCGGCCAGGGCGTCGTGATAGCCGGTGTCGAGGACGCCGGCGATGACCGGCTTCCTGCCGGCCATCGCCTCGACCGTCAACGCGGCGAAGCGGTTGCGCTCGGCCCGCGCCAGCGCGCCGTACTCGCCGGTGCCGCCCAGCGGAACCACCCCGTCGATCCCCTGGCGGTTCAGCCAGGAGAACAGCGCCTTCGACGCCGCGACGTCGATGGTGCCGTCGGCGGTCACCGGCGTCGGGGTGGCGGGCAGAATGCCGCGGAGTTTGGTGGCGTCGAGCATGATGTATCCTTGGAAGTGCGAAGAGGTGGAGCGTCGGTTCCGGTGCGGATCAGGAGGCTAGGCTGCGTCGGCGCAGCCGGTCCGCGGCGTAGATCAGCACCGCGACGAAGACGAGAAGACCGGTCGACACCGCCGCGATGACGGGGGAGACCTGCAGCGTCACCTCGTCCCAGAACTGCTTGGGCAGGGTGGCGCTGAGACCGCCCGACGAGAACAGCGAGATGGTCAGCTCGTCGAAGGAGGTGGCGAAGGCGAACAGGAAGGACGACAGCATGCCGGCCCCCAGGATCGGGAAGGTGACGTGGCGCAGTGCGGCCAGCGGGCGGGCTCCCAGGCTCTGCGCCGCGAGGTCGAGCCGGGTGTCGTAGTTGCGCAGCACCGCCGTCATCGTCATCACCACATAGGGGACGGCGACGACCGTGTGGCCGATCACCAGACCCAGGATGGTGCCGACCAGCCCCATCTGGGCGAACAGGTAGAACATGCCGACGGCGATGATCATGCGCGGCACGATCACCGGCGACAGGATGAAGGCCAGCATCGCGCCCTTGCCCCGCATCCGGCTGCGCACCATCAGGAAGGCCGCCGGCACGCCGATCGCCATCGAGAGAAGGCCGGTGCCGAAGGCCACCACCAGCGAGCGGGTCAGCGCCTGCATCCACAGCGGCGATTGGAAGAGCTGTTCGTACCATTGCAGCGAGAAGCCGGTGGGCGGCCAGGCCAGACCGGCCTCGCCGAAGGACAGCGGGATCATCAGGAAGGCCGGCAGGCTGATCAGCACCAGCATCGTCCACACCAGCGTCCGCAGGCCGGCCGACGGCATCTCGCCGGTGCCGCGCGGGCGGCGGCGCGGGAACAGGCCGATCAAGGCATCGCTCGCGGCGCCCAGCAGCCCGAGCACCCGGCCGCCCAGCCGCCGCATGGCGGTGTCGCGGTTGTGCGCGGCCCCCGCGGTCTCGCCGGTCAGCGTCGCGAAGCCGAAGACGCGGTCGTAGAGCACGAAGACGGCCAGCACCACCGTCAGCAGCAGCACCGAGATGGCGCCCGCCAGGCCCCAGTTCAGCGTCTGCTGGATCTGGTCGATGATGAGCTGGGTGATCATCGTCTCGCGCCGCCCGCCGAGCAGGGCCGGCACGATGAAGAAGCCGATGGCCGTCACGAAGACCATGATCGCGGCGGCGGCGACGCCGGGCAGCGACAGCGGGAAATAGACGGTCCAGAAGGCGGTGCCGGGGCGCGCGCCGAGCGTGCTGGCGGCGCGGGGCAGGGTGCGGTCGATGTTCTCCATCACCGCCAGCATGGTCATCACCGCCAGCGGCAGCATGGCGTGGACCATGCCGACCAGCACCGAGCCGAAGCCGTAGAGCAGGTCGACCGGCCGGTCGATGATGCCGAGCGACATCAGCGTGCCGTTGATGACGCCGTTGCGGCCGAGGATGATGACCCAGGCGAAGGCGCGCACCAGGAAGCTGGTCCAGAAGGCCAGCAGCACCCAGAAGATCAGGCGGCTCTTCGCCGGTCCCTTGGTGACGGAGATCAGGTAGGCGATGGGGTAGGCCCCGGCCACCGCGACCAGCGTCGTCGCCAGCGAGATCTTCAGCGTGATCCACAGCACGGTGACGTAGAGGCTGGACGAGAAGAGCTGCTGGTAGGGCGCCAGCGTGAAGCCCTGGCCGTTGTAGACGCTGAGCGCCAGGAGCTGGCCGACCGGGAAGACCAGGAAGACGGTGAGGAGCAGGACGATGGGGGCGCCCATCAGCACCGGCTTGCGCCAGGCCGGTGGGGCGCCGCGCCGTGGGGCGGCGTGGGGCATGGTCATGATCTGGTCGCTCATGTCAGGCCGCCTTGGCCGTGGTTGCGGGCATGGCCGCCGGACCGCGGTCCGCGATCACCACGGCGTCGCGGCTGTCCCAGGACAGCGCCAGCACGTCGTCGATGCGGATCGCCTCGGCCTCGTTGCGGGTGGCGAAGGCGGCGACCAGCGGCGGCAGGGCGTCGTCGAGCGGCTGCATGTAGACCTTGGTCAGGCTGCCGGTGACCATCACGTCGGACACCCGGCCCATCACGGCCGGCTCATCCCCCGAGGGACGGGCGATGGTCAGGTTCTGCGGCCGCACCATCACCCGCACCGGGGAGCCCGGCGGCAGATCCTGGCCGTTGACCAGCGCGCGGCCCGGGATGCCGGTGCTCCCCAGCCGGATTTCCGCCTCGTCGCCCAGCCGCGGCCCCAGCGAGGCCGGCAGCAGGTTGGATTCGCCGAGGAAGTCGGCGACGAACAGGGTGCGCGGGCGGAAATAGAGGTCGGCCGGCGTGCCCAGCTGCTCGATGCGGCCGGAATTCATCAGGCAGATGCGATCGGACATCGTCATCGCCTCTTCCTGGTCGTGGGTGACGTAGACCACCGTCGTTCCCAGCTCGCGGTGCAGATGCTTGATCTCGAGCTGCATGTGCTCGCGCAGCTTCTTGTCGAGGGCGCCCAGCGGCTCGTCCATCAGGATGATCGACGGCTTGTAGACCATGCAGCGGGCCAGGGCGACGCGCTGCTGCTGGCCGCCCGACAGCTCGCGCGGGTAGCGCCCGGCGATGTGCGGCAGGTGGACCATCTCCAGCGCCTCGCGCGCCCGCTTCTTCGCCTCGGCCTCCGGGATCTTCCGCATCTTCAGGGGGAAGGCGATGTTCTCGGCGATCGTCATGTGCGGGAACAGGGCGTAGTTCTGGAACACCACGCCGATGTCGCGCTCGTAGGGCGGGGCGTAGGTCACGTCCTGCGCGCCGATGCGCACGATTCCTTCATCGGGCGGAACCAGCCCGGCGAGCAGACTGAGCAGCGTCGTCTTGCCCGAGCCCGACGGGCCGAGCAGGGTCAGGAATTCACCGTCGGCGACCACGAGATCCGTGGGGGCGAGCGCCACGAAATCGCCGTAGCGCTTGGCGAGGCCCTGGACGGTTAGGCTGGACGACGACATGGCAGGTCTCCTCGCGTCGAAAGGGGAGTGGGGAAAAATGCGGGAGCCCCGCGACCGGCACCGCCATGCAGGCAGAGGGGGCCGGTCGCGGGTCTTCAGGGACGGGTCTTTAAGGACGTGGCGTCGCGGCGCCTCAGCTCAGCAGCCAAGCGTTGTAGCGCTCGAGCGCCTTCTGCTGGTTGTCCAGCCAGAACTGCGCGTTGATCTTGACGCCCTTCTCGATGTTCGCCGGGAAGGTCGGGCAGTTGGGGGCGATCGCCGGATCGATGTGCTTGAAGGCGTCGGGCATGGTGACGCCGGCCGGGAAGTACTTCACCAGCTCCGCCTGCCGCTTCGGGTCGCAGGTGAACTTGATGAACTGGCGGCAGGCGTCGGCGTTCGGGGTGCCGGCCAGGATGGCCCAGTTGTCGAGGCCCCAGATGTTCTGGTCCCAGACGATGCCGACCGGAGCGCCGGCGGCGATCGCCGCCTGCGGGCGCGACACCCAGGTCGGGACGAGATCGACCTCGCCGGAGATCAGCATCTGCTCGACCTGCGCGCCGCTGGTCCAGAAGATCGGGATGTCCTTCTTGATGCGATCCAGCGCCTTGAAGGCGCGGTCGAAGTCGCAGGGATAGACCTCGCCGGTGGGCACGCCGTCGGCCATCAGCGCCTGCTCGATGGTGTCGAAGGGATGCTTGCGCAGGGCGCGGCGGCCGGCGACTCCGGCGACGTCGTAGAAGTCCTTCCAGGAGGCCGGCGCCTTGCGGCCCTTGAAGGCGTCGGTGCGGTAGGCCAGCACGGTGGTGTAGACGTTGGTGCCGACGCCGTATTCCGACATGTACTGTTTGGGAATGGCGGCGACCGCCGGATCGTTCTCCAGCCCGTGCTTCTCCAGCATCGGCTTGTCGCCGGCGGTCAGCATGAGGATTGCCGGCTCGCTGATCTTGGCCATGTCCCAGGTGTAGGACTTGGCTTCAACCATCGAGCGGATCTGCGCCGTCGGCTCGGCGTTGGCCTGGACGCCGACGACCTCGATGCCGGTGGCCGCGGTGAAGGGCTTGTAGAAGACCTCGCCATAGGCCTTGGTGTAGATGCCGCCGTCGTCGCGCACGACGATGCGCTTGTTCTGCGCGCGGGCCGGGCTCCAGATCGCCGGCATGGCGAGCGCCGCGGTGCCGGCGGCGCCGGCTTTCAGCAGGGTGCGGCGGGACCAGCCGGATTGACGTGTGCTCATGTCGGAACTCCTCGAGGATGGGCCGGGACGGCGGAAAGGGGGCGCGGAAAGGCGGTGGTCAGCCGGGCGGCAGGAGCCGTCCGGGATTGAAGAGGTTCTGCGGGTCGAGCGCCCGCTTGACGGCGCGCATTAGCGTCAGCTCCGCCGACGGCTTGTAGCGGGCCATCTCGGCGAGCTGGACGCGGCCGACCCCGTGTTCGGCGCTGAAGGTGCCCTTCAGCCGGGCGGCCTCGTCGTTGACGGTGTGGCGCAGCGCGGCGGCGAGCGCGTCGCGGTCTCCCGTTCCGGCGGCCTCCCAGGCGTCGAAGCTGAAGAAGGGGATGAAGTGGACGTTGCCGTCGCCGAGATGGGCGACCACGATCACCGGCAGGTCGGGCACCAGCGCGCGCACCGCCGCGGTGGCCGCCGCGATGAAGGCGGGCACCGCCGACAGCGGCACCGCGCAGTCGGTGGTCAGGCCGACGCCGGCCTTCTTGTTGGCCTCCGACACGCTGTGGCGGATCTCCCACATGGCGTGGCGCTGCGCCTCGCTGGACGCCAGCGCGGCGTCGCTCAGCAGGCCGTCGGCGAAGGCCTCCTCCAGGATCGCCTGAAGCTCGGCGTCGAGCGCCTCGCCGGAGCCGTTGTCCGACAGCTCGATCAGGACATGCCAGTCGGCCTCGCTCTCGATCGGGCTGCGGCGGCCGGGGACATGGCCGACCACCAGATCGAGCTGCAGGCGGTTGATCATCTCGAAGGCGGACAGCCGGGCCGCGCTGCGTTCCTGCACACGGGTCAGCAGGGTCAGCGCGTCCTCCGGCGAGGCCATCCCGACCCAGGCCACCGCGTGGCGCGTCGGCAGCGGGTGCAGCTTCAGCGTCGCCGCCGTGATGATGCCGAGCGTGCCCTCCGAGCCGATGAACAGATGCTTCAGGTCGTAGCCGGTGTTGTTCTTGCGCAGGCCGTACAGGCCCGACCAGATGGTGCCGTCGGCCAGCACGACCTCCAGCCCCAGCACGTTCTCGCGCGTGTTGCCGTAGCGCAGGACCGACGTGCCGCCGGCGTTGGTGGCGATCGTGCCGCCGATCTGGCAGGAGCCCTCGGCGCCCAGGCTGACCGGGTAGAGTCGCCCGGCCGCCGCCGCGGCCTCCTGCACGGTGGCGAGGACGCAGCCGGCCTCGACCTCCATGGTGTTGTTCACCGGGTCGATGGCGCGGACCGCGCGCATGCGGGTCAGGCTGAGGATGACCGGGGCGGGTCCCGTTTCCGACGGAACGGCGCCGCCGCACAGGCTGGTGTTCCCGCCCTGCGGCAGGACCGGCACGCCGTGGCGGGCGCAGCAGCGCACCACCTCGGCCACCTGTCCGGCGTTGGCGGGACGCGCGAGGCAGAGCGCCGGGCCGCGGTAACGCCCTCGCCAGTCCTCGGTCACGGCATCCAGATCGGCGGGGTCGGTCAGGACGGCGTCGGCGCCGATCATGCTCGTCAGTTCAGCGATCACGTCCACCCGCGATCTCCTTGATCCAGTCAGTTAACAATCGTTATGCAATTACATCAACCGGAATATGATAGCTTGATATATGTACTCCAACAAACCTCTTTTTGCAGAGAGGACGAATTTTCGGTGCGTGGAAGGGTCGGTGTAGGCGTTGTCCGATCCTGTCGGCGGGGGCGGACGCAAGATGTGAAACACCTTGCGGTCCGCGACGCAGGCGCCCGACGCCGTTGAACCATCGGCGGAGGGCCGTGTTGTCACTCTCCGCGGGAGGGACGGTTCATGAGCGGCATCGCAGGTTTCAGCACGTCGATCCGGGCGGTTGTGATCGGGGCGAGCGGCGGCATCGGCGGTGCCGTGACGCGCCGATTGCTGGCCGATCCGGGAGTGATGGAGGTCGTGGCCCTGTCGCGCCGTCCCATCGCGCCGGCGGACAAGCTGCGCACCGGAGTCCTCGACCTCGCCGACGAGCCATCCATCGCCGAGGCGGCGGCGATGGCGGGGACGGTCGATCTCGTCGTCGTCGCCAGCGGCCTGCTGCACCAGGACGCGGTGCAACCGGAGAAGAGCTGGCGCAGCCTGGACCCGACCGCCATGGCGCGCCTGTTCCAGGTCAACGCCACCGGCCCGGCGCTGGTCGCCAAGCATTTCCTGTCGCGGATGCCGCGGCGCGGGCGGGCGGTCTTCGCGGCTCTCTCCGCCAAGGTCGGCAGCATCGCCGACAACCGGCTCGGCGGCTGGTACGGCTACCGCGCGTCCAATGCGGCGCTCAACCAGATCGTCCGGACCATGGCCATCGAACTGGCGCGCTCACGGCCGGAGGCCGTTTGCGTCGCGCTGCATCCGGGCACCGTCGACACCCCCCTGTCGCATCCGTTCCAGGCCGCGGTGGCTCCGGACCGGCTGTTCAGCGCCGACCTCGCCGCCGCGCATCTGCTCCGCGTCCTCGGTGACGTGACGCCGGCGGACAGCGGTGGGTTGTTCGCATGGGACGGCCGGCGGCTGCCCTATTGAACCGCCCTTCGATGCTGCCCGCGCGCCGCACGCCCTACGCGCTTTTGTTCAGTGACGACAGAAACTCGTCCTCCCACTGCCGTCCCGCCTCCAGCTCGCTGAACAGCCACTCGCGGAACAGCCGGATCTTCGGAAGGTTGGCGGTCGATTTCAGAGTCACGAAGCCATGCCCCTGCGCCCGCAGCCCGCGGGTCGGGAAGGGGATGATGAGCCGCCCCGACAGCAGTTCCTGCCGGGCCAGCAGCAGGCTGTCCAGGCACACGCCCATGCCGTTCGCCGCGGCGTTGATCGCCATGAAGGAGCGGTCGAAGCGCAGGCCGCGCTCCATGTCCAGCTCGACGCCGCGGTGCCGGTTCGCCCAGTCGCGCCAGCCGACGATGTTGATTTCCGAATGGATCAGGATGTGGCGGCTGATGTCCGACGGCTTGCGGATCGGGTTCAGTCCGTTCGCCAGCGCCGGGGAGCACATCGGCACGATGACGTCGTCCGGAAACAGCTCCAGCACGCAGCCGGCCGGCGGCGGGCCGGGGTTGTAGCGGATGTCCACATCGACCGCCCCCGTCGTCAGGTCGATGGGCGAGACCGACGCGCGCAGGCGGATGTCGATGGCGGGATGGATCTCCTTCACCCGCCCCAGCCGCGGCATCAGCCACTGCGCGGCGAAGCTGGGCATCGAGCGCACGGTCAGGATCGTCGTGCCGCTGCCCGTCGTCGTGACGTTGCGGGTCGCCGTATCGATGCGGGCGAAGGCGGCGATGATCTCCGCGGCGTAGGCCTGCCCGTCGTCGGTCAGGGCGACCGACCGGTGCACGCGGTGGAACAGCCGCAGGCCGAGCTGTTCCTCGAGAATCTTCACCTGATGGCTGATCGCCGAGGGCGTCAGGCCGAGATCCTCCGCCGCCGTTGCGAAGGAACCGAGCCGGGCCGCCGCCTCAAAGGCTTGCAAAGCCTTGATGGAAATCCGTTTCCGCATCGCACCATATTCATGAATTCATTTCAGCATTCGGCAATCTTATTCGTTTGTCGAATTCATCTCAAGACCATAGGATTGCTTCAACGATCGGAGGCGCGAACCATCCGCCCTCCCTACCGAAAAATCATCAAAACCGAGCGAAAACGACGCTCCGCCGCGGCATCCCCAAGGGCCGCCACGCCCACGGCCGCCATGGCGGAGCCAGTTTCGAACAAAGGGAGCGAGCATGTTGCTGTCCAACAAGGTGTGCGTGATCACCGGAGCGGCGTCGCGCCGCGGCATCGGCCTGGCCACGGCGCGGCTGTTCGCGCTGCATGGGGGACGGGCGATCATCCTGGACCTCGACGGCGGTCAGGCCGCCGAAGCCGCCGCCGAACTGGGCGAGGCGCACCGCGGCATCGCTTGCGACGTGACCGACAAGACCGCCTGCGTCAACGCCGCCGCCCGCGTGGTCGAGGAGTTCGGCCGCATCGACGTGCTGGTCAACAACGCCGGCATCACCCAGCCGCTGAAGTTCATGGACATCGAGCCGAAAAACTACGAGGCGGTGACCGACGTCAGCCTGCGCGGCACGCTCTACATGAGCCAGGCGGTTGTCCCGCACATGCGCGCCCAGAAGTCCGGCTCCATCGTCTGCATCTCCTCGGTGTCGGCGCAGCGCGGCGGCGGCATCTTCGGCGGTCCGCACTACAGCGCCGCGAAGGCCGGCGTGCTCGGCCTCGCCAAGGCGATGGCGCGGGAGCTGGGTCCGGACAACGTCCGCGTCAACTCCGTCACCCCCGGCCTGATCCAGACCGACATCACCGGCGGCAAGCTGACGCCCGAACTGCGGGCGGAGATCCTCAAGGGCATCCCGCTGAACCGCCTGGGCGACGCCGAGGACGTGGCGCGTTCCTGCCTCTTCCTGGCGTCGGAACTGTCGTCCTACGTCACGGGCGCCACGCTCGACGTCAACGGCGGCATGCTCATCCACTGATCCCGAAACGCTGGAGACGACTCCCGTGGACACCACCCAACTGGGCCACAACGTTCCCCTGACCGAACGCGCCTACCGCATCCGCCGCAACGCCGTGCTGATGGGCGAGGTGCAGGGCCAGGGCTACATCGGGCAGGCCCTCGACATCGCCGACGTGCTGGCCGTGTCCTACTTCCACGCCCTGCGCTACCGGCCGGAGGACCCGCACTGGGAAGGCCGCGACCGCTTCCTGCTGTCCAACGGCCATTACGCCATCGCGCTCTACGCCGCCCTGATCGAGGCCGGCATCGTCCCGGCCGACGAGTTGGAGACCTACGGCAGCGACGACAGCCGCCTGCCCATGTCGGGCATGGCTGCCTACACGCCGGGCATGGAGATGTCGGGCGGCTCGCTCGGCCTCGGCCTCAGCATCGCGGTCGGCATCGCTCTCGGCCTGAAGCGCAAGGCGTCGGACAACCGCGTCTACACGCTCTTCTCCGACGGCGAACTGGACGAGGGCTCGGTCTGGGAGGCCATCATGTCGGCGGCCCATTACAAGCTCGACAACCTGATCGGCATCGTCGACGTCAACAACCAGCAGGCCGACGGCCCCTCCACCCAGGTGATGGCCTTCGAGCCGCTGGTCGACAAGCTGGAAGCCTTCGGCTGGTTCGTCCAGCGGGTGGACGGCAACGACATGGACGCCGTGGTCGCCGCCTTCGACGCCGCCCGCGACCATCCGGAGCCCAAGCCCCGCATGATCGTCTGCGACACCAAGATGGGCAAGGGCGTGCCCTTCCTCGAAGCCCGCGAAAAGAATCACTTCATCCGCGTGGACGCGCACGAGTGGAAGCTCGCCCTCGACGCGCTGGACGCCGGGAGGACCGCATGAGCACCGCCGCCACCACCACCGCCCCGGCCGCCGCCAAGCCGCGCCTGAAGACCTCCGCCATGATCGCCTCGATCGCGGGCGAAGGGCAGCGCACCAAGCCCGCCCCCTTCGGCCACGCGCTGGTCGAGCTGGCGAAGGCCCGTCCGGAGATCGTCGGCCTTACCGCCGATCTGGCGAAATACACCGACCTGCACATCTTCGCCCAGGCCAATCCGGACAGCTTCTATCAGATGGGCATGGCCGAGCAGCTGCTGATGGGCGCCGCGTCCGGTCTGGCGCACGAGGGCTTCATGCCCTTCGTCACCACCTACGCGGTCTTCGCCTCGCGCCGGGCCTACGACTTCGTGCACCAGACGATCGCGGAGGAGAACCGCAACGTCAAGATCGCCTGCGCCCTGCCGGGCCTGACCTCGGGCTACGGCCCCAGCCATCAGGCGGCGGAGGATCTGGCCCTGATGCGCGCCATGCCGAACATGGTGGTGATCGACCCCTGCGACGCCCTTGAGATCGAGCAGGCGGTGCCCGCCATGGCCGCCCACCAGGGGCCGGTCTACATGCGCCTGCTGCGCGGCAACGTCCCGCTGGTGCTCGACGAGTACGACTATACGTTTGAACTCGGCAAGGCGAAGCGGCTGCGCGACGGCGCCGACGTGCTGGTCATCTCCTCCGGCATCATGACGATGCGGGCGCTGGAGGTGGCGAAGGCCCTGGAGGCCGACAAGGTCGGCGTCGCCGTGCTGCACGTCCCGACCATCAAGCCGCTCGACACCGAGACCATCCTGGCCGAGGCCGGGCGCAGCGGGCGCATGGTCGTCGTCGCCGAGAACCACACCGTCATCGGCGGTCTGGGCGAGGCGGTGGCCGGCACGCTGCTGCGCGCCGGGGTCGTTCCCAGCGCCTTCCGCCAGATCGGCCTGCCCGACGCGTTCCTGAAGGCCGGCGCCCTGCCGACGCTGCACGACCTCTACGGCATTTCCACCGACGCCATGGTAACCAGCATCAAGGGGTGGCTGTAAGCCGCCCCCAACCCCCGTCGCTCACCCCACCCCGGCTGTCGCAGAAGCGAGGACACCGAAGAACCGCGCCGCGCCCGTTCCCGATACGCTGAACGACAAAAGACCACAGGAGAGGAAACAATGGACAAGAAGCCGCCCCAAACCCCCGCTCACTCGACCCTGGGCCTTCTTCGCCCGAGCCGCCGCGCCGTTCTGGCCGCCGCCGCCGCCGTGCCGCTGGTGACCATCCTGAAGCGCCCGGCCAACGCCGCCGAGTTCCAGTTCAAATACGCCACCGGCCAGGACCCGACCCACCCGGTCAACATCCGCGCGCAGGAGGCCATCGACCGCATCCGTGAGGCGACCTCCGGCCGGCTCGACATCAAGCTGTTCCCCGCCAACCAACTCGGCAGCGACACCGACCTGCTGGGGCAGGTGCGCAACGGCGGCGTGGAGATCTTCAACCTCTCCTCGCTGATCCTCGCCACCTTCGTCCCGCTGTCCGGCATCACCAGCATGGGCTTCGCCTTCAAGGACTACGACGCGGTCTGGCAGGCGATGGACGGCGAGCTGGGCAAGCATGTCCGGGCGGAGATCGCCAAGACCCCGATCATGACGCTGAGCAAGATCTGGGACAACGGCTTCCGCCATGTCACCTCCTCCACCCGCGTCATCAAGACGCCGGAGGACATCAAGGGCTTCAAGATGCGGGTGCCGCCGGCGCCGGCCCTGACCTCGCTGTTCAAGGCGATCGACGCCGCCCCGGCGCCGATCAACTTCAACGAGCTCTACTCCGCCCTGCAGACCACCGTGGTGGAGGGGCAGGAGAACCCGCTGGCGATCATCGCCACCGCCCGCCTGTACGAGGTGCAGAAGTCCTGCAGCCTGACCGGCCATGTCTGGGACGGCTACTGGGTGCTCGGCAACAAGCGCGCCTTCGCCCGCCTGCCCGCCGACATCCAGGCCATCGTCACCCGCGAACTGGACCGTTCGGCGGACGACCAGCGGGCCGACATCGCCGCACTCACCGAATCGCTGCAGAAGGACCTGTCCGCCAAGGGGCTGACTTTCCACACCATCGATCGCGAGCCGTTCCGCAAGGTTCTCGCCGGAACGAACTTCTACGCGGAGTGGAAGACGAAGTACGGGGCCACCGCCTGGGACCTGCTTGAGAAGGTAACCGGCAAGCTGGGCTGACGCGGTCCGCCGACGCGGCCGGCCCTCCGGTTCCCGAAGGAGCTGCAGGGCCGGCCGCCTCCCCACAACCGATCGTCCCCACCACCGATCGTTCATGCGAAGGGCTGGTTACCATGAACACTCCCGTCAACACGGCGGACGCCGCCGTTCACGGCGCCGGGCGGCCATCGGGCGCCGGCACCGGCTGGCTCGACCGGCTGGACCGCGGCATCGGGCTGCTGGTCGAGACGCCGGCGGCGCTGCTGGTGCTCGCCGAGGTCGGCGTCCTGCTGGTCGGCGTCATCTGGCGCTACCTCCTGCACAGCCCGATCATCTGGTCGGACGAGCTGGCCTCCATCCTGTTCCTCTGGCTCGCCATGTTCGGCTCCGTCGTGGCGCTGCGCCGGGGCGAGCACATGCGGATGACCGCGATCGTCGGCATGCTCCAGCCCCGCACCCAGGCGTTCCTCGACGTGGTGGCGATCACCGCGGCGCTGGCCTTCCTTCTGCTGATGGCCGAGCCGGCCTATGAATTCGCGGTGGAGGAGGTGTGGGTCACCACCCCGGCGCTGGACATTCCCAACTCCTGGCGGGCGAGCGCGCTGCCGGTGGGCTTCATCCTGATGATCGCGGTGGCGCTGCTCCGGCTGGCGCGGCTGGGCCGCCCGTCCGACGTGCTGCGGGCGGTGGTGGCGGTCACGGCGGTGGGCGGCGTCATGGCGCTGGCGGCGCCGCTGTTCGCCGGGCTCGGCAACTACAACCTGCTGCTCTTCTTCGTGGTGGGCGTCGGCGCGATGGTGTTCCTCGGCCTGCCCATCGCCTTCGCCTTCGGTCTGGCGACCTTCGGTTATCTGGCGCTCGCCACCTCGACCCCGGCCATCGTCATGGTGGGCCGCATGGACGAGGGGATGAGCCACCTGATCCTGCTGTCGGTGCCGCTGTTCGTCTTCCTCGGCCAGCTGATCGAGATGACCGGCATGGCCCGCGCCATGGTCGGCTTCCTGGCCAGCCTGCTCGGCCATGTCCGCGGCGGCCTGTCCTATGTGCTGATCGGCGCCATGTACCTCGTCTCGGGCATTTCCGGATCGAAGGCGGCGGACATGGCGGCGGTCGCCCCGGTGCTGTTCCCCGAGATGAAGGCGCGGGGCGCCAAGCCCGGCGACCTCGTGGCGCTTCTGTCGGCCACTGGTGCCCAGACCGAGACCATCCCGCCGTCGCTGGTCCTCATCACCATCGGATCGGTTACCGGCGTGTCCATCGCCGCCCTGTTCACCGGCGGCCTGCTGCCGGGCATCGTGCTGGGCGCCGCTCTGGCGGCGCTGGTCTGGTGGCGCTACCGCCACGAGGATCTGTCCCACGTCCGCCGCGCCAGCAAGGCGGAGGTCGGCAAGGCCTTCCTGATCGCGCTGCCGGCCATCGCACTGCCCTTCATCATCCGCGCCGCGGTGATCGAGGGCGTCGCGACCGCGACCGAGGTCTCGACCATCGGCATCGTCTACGCGGTGGTCGCCGGCCTGCTGATCTACCGCCAGTTCGACTGGCGCCGCATCTACCCGATGCTGGTCGAGACGGCATCGCTGTCCGGAGCGATCCTGCTGATCATCGGCGCCGCCACCGGCATGGCCTGGGCGCTGACCCAGTCCGGCTTCTCCAGCTCCCTGGCCGAGGCGATGCGGGCCATGCCGGGCGGCGTGCCGGTCTTCATCCTGGTGTCGATCATCGCCTTCATCATCCTGGGCAGCGTGCTGGAGGGCATCCCCGCCATCGTGCTGTTCGGACCGCTGCTGTTCCCCATCGCCCGCCAGTTGGGGGTGCATGAGGTGCACTATGCGATGATCGTGATCCTGGCCATGGGCATCGGCCTGTTCGCTCCGCCCTTCGGCGTCGGTTACTACGCGGCCTGCGCCATCAGCCGGATCAACCCCGACGAAGGCATGAAGCCCATCATCGGTTATCTGGTGGCGCTGACCATCGGCCTGATCGTCGTCGCGGCGGTGCCCTGGATCTCCATCGGGTTCCTGTGATCCGTCTTCCGGCCCGGTCCCCCGATTTTCCGATGGGTGGACCGGGCCTTCCTCTCCTTCTTCCGTTCAGGAAAGTGATACGGCCATGATGACGGTGGGCTTTATCGGCCTCGGTTCCATGGGCATGCCGATGGCGTGCAACCTGCTGGCCCGCGGTTTCGAGGTGCGCGGCTTCGATGTGCGGCGCGAGAGCGTCGCCGCCCTGGAAGCCCGCGGCGGGCGGGGGGCGGACAGCGTCGCCGCCGCCGCCGAAGGGGCCGACGCCCTGGTCCTGATGGTGGTCAACGCCGCCCAGGCCGAGTCCGTCCTGTTCGCCCAGGGCGCGCTGGACCGCCTGCCGGACGGCGCCGCGGTGATCCTGATGGCGACCTGTCCGCCGGACGCCGTCGCCGCTCTGGCCGCGCGGGTCGAGGCGGCGGGGCGGCGCTTCGTGGACGCCCCGGTGTCGGGCGGGACGGTCGGGGCGGAGGCCGGAACGCTCTCCATCATGGCGGCGGCCCCGGCGGCGACGCTGGAGCGGGTGCGCCCGGTCCTGGCGGCGATGGGCGACAAGGTCTTCCACGTCGGCGGGGCGCCGGGGCAGGGAGCCACGGTGAAGACCGTCAACCAGCTTCTGTGCGGCGTCCACATCGCCGTGGTGGCGGAAGCCTTCTCGCTGGCCGCCAAGGCCGGCGTCGATCTGGCGGTCCTGCTGGAGATCATGAGCGGCTCCGCCGCGTCGAGCTGGATGCTGAAGGACCGCGGCCCGCGCATGCTGGAGGCCGAGCCGGGCATCACCAGCGCGGTGGACATCTTCGTCAAGGACCTCGGCATCGTCCTGGAGGCCGGGCGCGGCGCCAAGGCCGCCCTGCCGCTGGCCGCCGTCGCCCACCAGATGTTCCTCTCGGCCTCCGGGCGCGGCGAGGGCGCGATGGACGACAGCCAGGTGATCCGCAGCTATCACCTGCTCAACGGCGTCACGCCGGGGTGAGACGGCTCCGCCGATCCAGGGTCGCGCGGCTTACCGATAGCGGCGGCTCGGTCGCCGCCGCGGCCCCAGGAACCAGGCGATCAGGGCCGTCAGTGCGATGCTGCCGGCGAGGGCGGCCATCATGAGCCCGCCGAAGCCGTCCGTGTCGGAGGCGATGCTGCCGACGCCGGCCGACGCCAGCCATCCCGGCGCGAGCATGGCGGGCGCCCAGACGGCGGCGGACGCGACATTGGCGAACTGGAACCGGCGACCGTTCATTTTCATCATCCCCGCAACGAGCGGGACGATCGAGCGCAGGGGACCGAGAAACCGCCCGATGAACACCGCGGCGAAGCCGTAGCGGCGGAAGAACAGGCGCGATTTCGCCACCTCCGCGCGGTATCGGGACAGGGGCCGCCGGTACACCACCGTCGGCCCCAGCCAGCGTCCCAGGCTGTAGGACACGGCGTCGCCCGCGATGGCTCCCAGGACCGCTCCGGCAACCACCGGGACCGGGTCGATGATGCCCAGCCCCAGAAGCGTGCCGAACATGATCATGAGGGCCGTCGCCGGCACGGCGAGGCCGACCAGGACCACCGATTCGCAGAACGCCAGGACCGCCACGATCGGGCCGGCCCAGTCATGATGGCGTTCCAGGAAATGCATGACCATCTCGACGGCTGCATCCATGATGTGATCCACCTTCGGCCGTTTCAGGGAAGCGGGGAGACGGCACCGCCGTCGCGGACCTCTTCCAACCGTCCCAACCAGTCCTAGCCGCGACGGCTGACACGATCCTGACGGCTTCCCCCTTGCGCCGCGGAATCGTCGGTCCGCATCAGGTGCGTGTCAGCTCACGACGGCAGGCTGCCGCCCGACACGACGCCAAGAAGAAACGGAGACGGGACGATGCAGATATGGGAAGCGGCTGTTCTTGGGCTCTTGCAGGGCCTGACCGAGTTCCTGCCGATCTCGTCGAGCGCGCATCTCAGGATCGCGGGGGAGTTCCTGCCGTCCGGCGCCGATCCCGGCGCGGCCTTCACCGCCATCACGCAGATCGGTACGGAACTGGCCGTTCTCATCTATTTCCGGGAGGACCTGATGAGGATCGCGACGGCGATGATCCGCCAGACATCGGGAATCGGCGGCCACGTCCCGGAGGACGCGCGCCTCGGATGGCTCATCGTGCTCGGCAGCGTGCCCATCGTCGTCCTCGGCCTGCTGTTCAGCGGAGCCATCGAAACGAGCCTGCGAAGCCTCTACATCGTCGCCACCACGCTCATCGTGTTCGGCATCATCCTGGGTCTCGCGGATCGGTACGGACGCAGACGCATGCCGCTCGCCGAGCTTTCGTGGCGCGACGGCCTTCTGCTCGGCTTCGCCCAGGCGATGGCCCTCATTCCCGGGGTGTCCCGGTCGGGAGGCACCATCACGGCGGCCTTGATGCTGGGCTTCACGCGGGAGGCGGCGGCGCGCTATTCCTTCCTCCTCGCCGTTCCGGCGGTGTTCGGATCGGGTTTCTATCAGCTTGCCAAATCCTGGGGGGAGCCGCAGCACGTCGCCCTTGCCCCCACGATCGTGGCGACCGCCGTCGCCTTCCTCGTCGGCTACATCGTGATCGTCGCGTTCCTGAAAATCGTGTCGCGGGCGTCCTTCATGCCGTTCGTGATCTACAGAACGGCGTTGGGGATCGTGCTGCTGGCGCTGTTGCAGTTCGGCGCGATCACGCCCTGACGGTGTCGGGTTGGGCGAGCGGCACGATCAGCTCGATGGCGAAGGTGGGGCCGGTCCCGATGCGGGCGTCCCCACCCAAGTTGCGCAGGATGCGACGGACGATGGCCAAGCCGAGCCCGGACCCCGGTGAGTTCTGCACACCCTTGTGGAAGCGCTCGAACAGCACGTCGCCGTCGCCCCGGCGGACCGCCGGCCCTTCGTCGGACACGCGCAGGACCGCCGTGCGTTCATCCCAACTCGCGAGGCATACCGAGACCTGCCCCTGCCCGTGGCGGAAGGCGTTGTCGAGAAGGTTCCTCAGGGCTTGGCGAAGCTGCCGGTTGGCGTCCGCGACGACCAGCCCCTCGGCGATGTCGAGGTCGATCGTGCGTGAGGTTGCCTCGTAGGCCGGGAGCATGTCGGCAACCGCCTCCCGGACGATCCTGGCGAGCCCGACGCAGGCTTCCGGCTCGTGGGGGGGCCGGTCGCCGCCCTGGTCGGCGCGGGCCAGGGCCAGGAGCTGGTCGATCAGGTGGCGCATCTGCTCCATGTCCCGCGCAATGGCGTTCCAGTCGGGGCTTTGCTCCGTACGCGCCTTTTGCAGCCGCAGATCGAGCACCGCGAGCGGCGTTCTCAGCTCATGGGCCGCATCGGCGGTGAAACGCCGCTCGATTTCATACGCCGACGACAGCCGGTCCAGCGCCTGGTTGGCGGAGACCGCCAGCGGAACGATCTCTTCCGGCAACTCGCGGAGCGGAATGCGACGGTCGGGATGCGCGACGCCGATGGTCGACGCGAGTTCGGCCGCGCGGCGGACCGAGCCCAGCATCCAGCGCGCCAGGAAGATGATCGACACCAGAGAGATGGCGGCGAGGATCGCGATGACGACGGACGACCCCGCCATGCGTTCGCGGAAAAGCTGGCACAGCTCCTCGCAGTCCTCCCAATCGTTGCGGCTCGCGACGAGAACGCGGTCGCCGCCGATCAGGCGCGCCGTGATGGCGGCGCGCGCGGTTTCCGGAAGCGCCTCCGGATTCCGGAACGGCAGCGGTGCGGTGCCCGCGGGCGCGCTCGCGACGAGTTCGCCAGAGCGCGTGTAGAGCGCGTAGCGCCAGTCCGAGGCGGAGAACTGCACGGGAAGCGCGCCGAGGTTCGAACCGTCCGGGGCGGGTGTCACCGTGGCGAGAATGGTGTCGACCTGCTCCTTCAGGACATGCGCGCGGATGTCCTCGTCCAGGTCGAGGAGGTAGATCACGACGTTGCCCGCCCCAAGCGCGAAGACGAGCGCCATGACCAGGAGCAGCCGGGACCGCAGGCTATTCGTCCGCAAGCGCCTGCGCCTCCACCGTCATCTTGTAGCCGACGCCGCGGACCGTCGCGATCTGGACCCGGGCGCCCGCCGCCTGAAGCTTCTTGCGAAGGCGGGAGACGATCGCTTCGATCGCGTTCGGCGTGACGGCCTCATGGATGGCGTACAGCCTGTCCTCGAGCTGGTCCTTGATGACGATGCGCGGCGCCGACCGCATCAATTCCTCAAGCAGAGCGAACTCCTTGCGTCCGAGTTCGAGGGACCGCGCATCCACCCGCGCGTCCCAGGACGAGACGTCGAAGGTGAGGTTGCCGAGTTCGAAGGACTCCGTCCGGCGTGGCCCCGGTCGGCGGAGGACGGCCCGCAGCCGCGCCTCAAGCTCCCTCAGGTCGAACGGCTTGACCAGATAATCGTCGGCCCCGGCGTTCAGCCCCGCGAGACGGCTTTCCAGAGCGTCACGGGCCGTGAGGATCAGCACCGGCACCCCATGCGATGCCCTCTGCCGGACATGCTCCAGGACGGCCATGCCGCTCGCCCCGGGCAGGCCGAGGTCGAGCACGATGCCGTCGTATCGCATGATCCCGAGCGCCGTGATCGCATCCTCGGCCGAACCGACGGAATCCACCACGAAGCCGACCCTTTCCAGATGATCGGCGACCATTTCCGACAGGGCCTGATGATCCTCCACCAGCAGAAGCCTCACATCGTCCTCGCTGACATCACGCCCAGGCCGCACAGCCGGCGTCTCCGCCATGATCGGCGCCAGCCCCGGCCGGCTCGCCGGGAGGTTCCTCCGGCATCAGGCCGCCCGTTCATGCAGGGATCGCCAATGCCGCAGGAGTTCGTCGCGGTCGCCGGCCAGCGCTTCCACGCCGGCCCAGCCGTTCCAGGCGCCCGCGAGGCTCCATGCCGGATCGCTGACATGGGCCTGCGGCAGGCGGTAATGGAAGACGGCCCGGCTTCCGATCTTCTCATGGGGAAGCGCCGCCCTCACCCGGGCCGGGAAGAGGTGCAGGAACAAGGGCAGCAGATCGAGGTCACGGTTCCGCGTCGGGTTGGCGGCAAGATAGTCCTCGGCCAGGGTCGGCAGGTCCGGCCAGTAGTCCGGGGCGACGACGCGGCGGACATAATCGTCCGGGTAGGACGCGGGAAGAAAAGCCGGGGTCAGGCCTGGACCGGTCGTCTCGCGGCGCAGCTGGGCGTTTTGCAAGAGAAACGCCTTCAGCACCGCGGTGATCGTGTCGGCGTCGAGGCTGGGCGGATCGATGTTGAAATGCAGCCCCAGCGACCCGAGCCATGTCGTCCCGGCGCCTCGGGCGCCCGCGTCACGCAGCGCACGCACGGCGTCGTCCACGCGGTGCAACTCGTCGAACGGGAGCGGCGCGGTGATCAGTTCACGCGGCACGACGCCACCCAAAGCCATGCCGAGCCAGGCGGCCACCGCCGGGTTCAGGCGAAAGCGCAGGCCCGCCTCCCGCTGCGGGTGGGCATGGCGCGCGTCGAGTTCGACGCTCAGGCGCCCGATCGCGGTGTCCGGAACATGGAAGGCGTGCGGGTCCTCCTCGACGCAGGTTCCGCCGAACGCGCGCGCCAGCGCCTGGGCGGCGGTCCGGGCGCTGATGCCCAGAAACTCGACTTCCACCCCCACGCGCCGGATCGCTCCTCGGGCGTTTCGCGTCGTTGGGGGGCGCTGGAAACGGAGAGCGGATCGGAGAACGGTCGTGCGACGTTCGGGCAGGGAAACGGCCGGCGGCGGGGGATCGTGATTGCGCATGCCCCGCATGTGGCCCCGCGCTTCCGGTTTCCAAGATGGCCTGCTGCAACGCACAAAATTCCCGTCCCATGCTCCGGTCGCCTCCAGAGGTCTGGCGTCACCGCAAGGCGCACAAAACCTGACTGGACGCGCGATGGTCGTGCCCCCAAATAGGCGGACGCCACTTGGGACATCTGAATCCATGCCGATCACCGCGCGCTCCGCCGCCTTCGTCATCGCTGTCGGCCTGTTCGTCGCCACTCCCGCCGCGGCGGCCGACCAGGCGGCTGATCCGGCGCCCGGAACCGGGCCGCTGTGCTCGCCGACGGTCTCCGCCGCCCTGACCAGTTGGGACATGGGGTTGCAGGCCGCCGGCAAGTTCGGCGACCGTGCCGTCGCCCTGGCCAAGGAGAAGGGACGGGACTACATCCTGCCGCTGCTCGGCATCGATCCGACGGTTTCGCAGCCCGGCACCGATGACGGAACCGGCGCCATCGGCCGCTTGCTCGAATCCAGCCGGCAGGATCCGCAGCAACGTCTGGATTTGTGCATGGCGATCACCGGGGCGGTCGAATCGGCGAAAGGGTCGACGGCGGCCGGCCTGGAGGCGCTGAAGCGGGCTTTGGACGGCTTCGCCCAGCCGGCACCGGCGGAAAAGCCGGCGGAAAAGCCAGTGGAGGGACAGATCCGGATCTGACGGTTTCCGCACGCGGAACGGAGCAGGCGCCTCCCGGTCCTTCACGGTTGCCACCAACGGTTTCGGGCGACCACCCCGACTTCACGGTTGCGCGAAGGCGTGCCGAAACCACATGATCGCGGCAGGTGCAACAAAGACGGAGCGCCCCCGGTGACCGGCCGGGGACACCATGAACGTTTCAAGCGGCCCTTGTAGGCCGCAGGGTACCCGGCCCGACCGGATGTCCTGCGGCGTTCCCCCGCAGCCCGATTCGGGCGATTCCCAAGACGCAGACCCGTGGCCGGACAGGCCCTGGCAGCCAAGCCGGGCGTCGAGCCGGTGCTGGAACCAGGCCAGGGTGCCCCTCGCCCCGCCCGGCTCACGCCCGTGGTCAGCCGCCCAACCGCTCCTGAGCCGTTGGAGCCCGCCGTCTCTCCTCACGCCTGGAATCGTCCGTCATGCTGTCTTTTGAAATCGCCATCATCGTCGCGCTGACCCTGTTGAACGGCGTCTTCGCCATGTCCGAACTGGCCGTCGTGTCGTCGCGGAAGGCCCGGCTGCAGAGCATGGCCGATCAGGGCAACGGCGGCGCCCGGATGGCGCTGCGGCTGATCGATGACCCGAGCCGCTTCCTCAGCACGGTGCAGATCGGCATCACGCTGGTCGGCGTCGTCGCCGGCGCCTATGGCGGCGCGACACTGGGCGACCGGCTCGGCCAATGGCTCGACAGTTTTCCCGCCCTGGCCGGACGGGGCGAACTCCTCGGCGTCGGCGGCGTGCTGGTCGTCATCACCTATCTGTCGATCGTCCTGGGCGAGCTGATTCCCAAGCGGATCGCGCTGAAGAGCCCGGAACGGGTGGCCTCGCTCATCGCCCCGCCGATGCGCCTGCTGTCGCGCGTCGCCGCTCCCTTCGTCTGGCTGCTCGGGGCGTCGACCGACCTGCTGCTGCGCCTGCTCGGCCTGCAGGGGGCGCGGGAAGAGTCGGTCACCGAGGAGGAGGTCCGTTCGATGATCTCCGAAGGCACGCAGGCCGGCGTGTTCGCTCCGGCCGAAAAGGAGATGATCGACGGCGTGTTGCGGCTGGCCGATCGGACGGTGCGCACCATCATGATCCCGCGCCCCGACGTCGCATGGCTCGATCTGGGCAAGACGCAGGCCGAACAGCTGGCGGCGATCCGCGCCGGGGGGCATTCCCGCTACCCGGTATGCCGCGGTGAACTCGACGAGCTGGTCGGTGTCATCCACACCCGCGATCTGGTCGACGCCCTCGTCGAGGGGCGGCCGTTCGACCTGGAGACCCAGGCTGCCCGGCCCCTGGTCGTGCATGACGGCACACCGATCCTGAAGCTGCTGGAGCTGATGAAAACCTCCGGCCACCATCTGGCGGTGGTCGTCGACGAGTATGGCAGCATCGAGGGCATCGTCACCCTGACCGACATTCTGGAAACCATTGCCGGCGATCTTCCGGAAGCCGGCGAGGCCATGGAAACCGCGGCGGTGCGTCGGGAGGACGGGTCCTGGCTGGTGGAGGGCTGGATGCCGGTGGACGAGTTCGAGGACACCGTCGGGCTGCGCGGGGTGCGCGGCACCGGCGACTTCCACACGGTTGCCGGTCTGGTGCTCCATCACCTGGGCCACGTTCCGGTGGCCGGCGAAGCGTTCGAATGGAACGGCGTCCGGGTGGAGGTCGTGGACATGGACGGCCGCCGGATCGACAAGGTGCTGGTCGTTCCCCGGCTCGATCCTTCCGCCATGACCGATGAATAACCGGGGCCTCGGTCCGAACTCCGCGTAGCCCGTCACCCTTGGTGCAAGGTCGGATGCCGGAAACCGCAAGGGCGCACCGTGCGGCGGTTTCCGGCGATCCCGATGCCGGCCATGCCGTGGCGGCAAACGGGCGCCCGGCCACGCTGGGTGGGAGGCGCCCGTTCCGTCGCTGTTACTGCGTCGACTGGGTTTGTCCCGGCGTGGTGGACGGTTGCGCCGCGGGAGGAGACGACTGGCTTCCGCTGTTCTGTTCCCCACAGGCCGCCAAACCAAGGGCGAACAGGCCGGCGATCAGGATGCGCTTGGCACAAGTCATGGCATTCACCTCAATAATTACCTTTGAGACGCCGAGCTCTCATACAACGAGAGCGGCGTCAGCGCGGGCATATGGCTGCGGCCCGGCGAATCGCCAATGATTTTATTGGCACCTGTTGTTGAAAATCAGAAAATTACTACAGAAGTATCGATATTTTTCTTTGAAAAATCCAGCATACTCCTGGCTCAGTCTTTTTATTCCGGCGACCTACCAAATTTTTTCACATCGCACCGACCGGCAAAAAATATTCCGGGCCGGCGGGATGAAAGGCCGGGGGGTGTTGGTATGCAGCGGTCGAAACTGACCTGTTGGGGAGCATGGACATCTCTCGCCACCTCGGGGTGCTGCGTCGTTACGCGCTGGTGTTGACGCGCAATTCCGAGCGCGCCGAAGATCTGGTGCAGGAGGCGGCCCTGCGTGCGTTGGAAGGTGCGCACACCTGGCAGGACGGCAATGACCTGCGGAAATGGTTGCTGGCCATTGTGCACAACACCCATGCCTCCCGCTGCCGCCGCAAGCACACGGAAAGCGCCGCCGAGGCGACCATTGCGGCCCAGACCGTCCGGGCGCAGGCGCCCAACCAGACCGATCGGGTGTCCCTCGGCGAGACGGTGGCGGCGCTGATGACGCTCCCCGAGGAGCAGCGTGAGGTGCTGATGCTCGTCGCGGTCGAAGGGATGAGCTACCGGAGTGCCGCCGAGTGCCTCGGCATTCCGCTGGGCACGCTGATGTCCCGGCTCAGCCGCGGGCGCGCGGCGTTGCGTGCGGCGGCCGACCAGGACGCGCCCGCTCCACATTTGCGACTGGTAAGGTGATCCATGGCGACGCCCGTGACCGAAGACGACCTGCTTGCCTTCGTGGACGATGAGCTTCCTCCCGAGCGGCGCATCGAGGTTGAGGCCTATCTTCAGGGGAATCCAGCTCTGGCAAGCCGCGTCATGCAGGATCTCCGGCAACGCGACAAGCTCCGCCTCTACCTCATGACCGAGCCGGACAGCGGTGCCGCGCCGGAAGCGGCGGCGACCGCGCCCCTCAACACGGAATGTCCGCCCATCCTCCGCCGCCCGGCCGTCCGCCGGTTCCTGAAGCTCCGCAGAGCCGCGGCGGCGCTCATCCTGATCGGTGTCGGCTGGACGGCCCATACCCTGGTTGATCCGGTTGCCGCGGCGCATCCCATTCCGGTGTTCGCCGACGAAGCGGTCGAGGCCCACCGCGCGGCGATGGACACCGGCCCATCCTTCAACGGGCTGGCTCCGGAGGAGGCACCCCGCCTCGCCCAGGTCGTCTCGCGCCAAGTCGTCTCGCGTTTGGTCGGCGCGCAGTTGCCCCTGCCGAGCTTTCCGGGCGAGCTGATGCCCTTGGCGTCGCGCATCGTCCCCTGGGATGAAGGCAGCGCGGTGCAGGTCGTCTACATGACGCACGATTTCGAGCGGGTGACGCTCTTCGCCGCCGAGGGCAAGGAATTCGCCGTCACCGCGCCGACGGTGGCCGAGGTCCAGGGCCTGTCGGTCGTCTACTGGCAGCAGGGGACCCATGTGTACGCGCTGTGCGCGAGCATCCCGGGCGACCAGCTGCTCGACTTGGCGAACACCACGCAGACGTCCTGGTTCTGAAGACGCCACGTCATCCACGACAGAAAGAGGCGCGCATGTTCGATCAATATCCCAACCACCCCTCCAACCAGAGTCGTTGGGGCGCCGGCGCCGCGGGCGTGGACCGTGCGGCGTTCGACGAGGGCCTGCGCAAGCACATGCTGCGGGTCTACAACTTCATGATGCTCGGCCTTGGCGTGACGGGGCTTGTGGCGCTGTTCGTGGCGA
>NZ_JBHSLC010000044.1:0-18853 GCF_042657465.1 Azospirillum himalayense
CCGAGCCCCGCATCGCCCCCTCGCTGGCTGCATTCTCCACGACCGTAGAGAATCACGACAGGCCGGCAGGCAACAGACCTTTTTCCGCGTCCTGTTAGCACCGTTTGGATCCCGAACTGGGCCATGATCCGCGCTCCGGCTCGGCAGGGCGAGTATCTTCACAGCGTCGGTGCGAAAAACGGGAGCTGGCGATGGACCGGGAGCATCGCCAGCAGAGACCGTCGCAAACCTGGGGAGGAGGATGGTACGGCGCGTCCGGCTGGCGGTGAACCGGGTGTGCGATGACGTGGCGGGGGCATGGCCACGGCAGCGGTTGGCGGCCCGCCGGTCATGACGATAGTCTCGCCGGGTGGGGCCGCTCCCGTATTACCCAGCCCTGCCGCGTGATCCGCCAAATCACCGAGTAGGCGGGGCGCCGGTCCACAGGTTGGGACAGTTCGGTCATGAAGCCGGACAGGAAGCGAAGGTTCCCCTCATGGGGCTGAAACGGCGGCTTGAGCGGAAAGACGTCCGCCGGCCCCTTTCGTACGGAACCTCCGACGAAATTGCCCACTCTGTTGGGAATGAATGGGCGTCCGGCTGTTAAGAGCCAACCGACCCTGTTTCCCCTGACGCACTGTGCCATGCCTGATTCTGCATCTTTGATGCAATTCGACCGCACCGCTTTCCGCTTGGACCGGTCAATGACCTGCGCCGCCCCGGCCGAAGGCGCACTGGCAATTGAGCTTGCCAGATGCGCCGCCTGTTCACAGGCGGCGCCATTGGTCGTGACCCGCAGCGACACCCGGGCTGTCCGGCTCGCCAGGGCGATCCGGGACGCCGCGCCGGACCTTGATGTCGTGCTTGTTCCAGGTTGGGACGTTCCCCTTGGCGAGCGGGACCAGCCATCGCGGGCTGTGCTCGGGCAACGCGCCGCTGCCATCGCCGCCTTGTCCCATTCAGCCAAGGACTCCGGGCGGCTGGTTCTGGCGACCGCCGAGGCGGCATTGCAGCGTCTTCCGCCTCCCGACGCCTGGCCTGACGTCGCGTTGGTCATTGGGACGGGCACGCTCTATGACGAGGAGACTTGGCGGAAGCGCCTGATCGCCGGCGGCTACATCCTCGACGAGCGGATCGACGAACCAGGGGAGGCCGCATTCCGCGGTTCCGTCGTGGAGATCTTTCCGGGCGACGCCGACCGTCCCGTCCGCTGCGACATCGCCGATGGCCGGGTCGCACGGATACGGACCTTTGATCCGGCAAGCCAGCGCTCGACGGGCGACCGCGACCGGATCACCGTTCATCCGGTGACCGAAATCCCGGCGGCACCGGAGATCGTCGCACGGTTGATCCAAGGGCTGGAGAGTCGCAGAGACCCGACAGCCGCAGGGCTCGCGGAGGACCTCGCCGCCGGACGGCGTCCCTACGCTTTCGAGCGCCTGCTGCCCCTGGCCTACGACCGCTTGCCGAGCGTGCTCGAGCTTCTCGCCGACAGTCCGGTCATCATTGACGAAGGGGTTGGAGACCGGCTGGAGGAGCGGTTCGACGACCTGGAGGAAGCCGACGCATCCGCCATGCACCTCGACCGCAACGCCTGGGAGACAGGGTTGCGGGGACGCACGGTTCTGACCCTGGAGCCAGACGGGCAAGGCTCGTCCAGCGAGGCGCCGGCGGTGTCCGAACGCACCCTCCCCCGTCTCGCCGGGGAGAGGATTGCCGCGGGCGAATCCGTGATCATCGCCGCCGCGAACGCCGCCGACGCGGCCAGGATGGCGGAGCGGGTGGCGGCGGCGACCGGCCGGCCGGTGCCGGTGCTCGACCGGTGGCCGGTGGACGGGCCTCCCGTGACGCCGGCAATCCTGGTGCTTCGGGTCGCCGCGGGATTCACGTTCGACGGCGTGACGGTTCTCGCCCAGCGCCCCCGTCCGGAAGGCGGGTCCGGCCCGGTCGCCCCGCTGGCACCCGCCGACCTGTCGTGCGACGATCTTGCGGTCCATCTCGACTACGGGATCGGTGCGGTGCGCGGGCTTGAAACGGTCGAGGCCGGAGGCCAGCCGGAAGACGTTCTGGTGATGGAGTATGCCCGCGAGAATCGGCTCCTGGTGCCGACGGCCGACCTCGACCGCGTGTGGCGCTACGGCAGCAGCGACGCCCGGGTGGCCCTCGATGGGCTCAAGGGCGGAAATTGGATCACCCGCCGTGCGGAGTTGGAGCGCGAGATCGGCCGAACCGCGAAAAGCCTCGTCCGCCAAGCCGAGCGCCGGGCTCGCAAGAAGGCCCCCGTGATCGCACCGCCGGCCGGACCGATGCGGCGCGTGGCCGCCCGCTTCCCCTACGAGGAGACCGCAGGCCAGCGGCGCGCCATCACCGCCGTGATGGCCGAACTCGCCGGCGGGCGCCCCATGGACCATCTGGTCTGCGCCGACGTCGGCTACGGCAAGACCGAAGTGGCGTTGCGCGCCGCGGCGGCGGTCGCCTTCACCGGCCGGCAGGTTGCCGTTCTTGCCCCGACCAGCGTGCTCGCCCGCCAGCACCTGGAGGTGTTCCGACGACGGCTGGCCGGTTTGGGCCTGCGCATCGAGCCGTTGACCGGCGGCATGGCGGCGTCGGCCGCAAAAGCCGTGCGCGACGGCCTCGCCGACGGATCGGTGGCGATCGCGGTCGGCACCCATGCCCTCTTGTCGAAGACGGTGCGCTTCGCCGACTTGGCGCTGGTCGTCGTCGACGAGGAGCAGCGCTTCGGCACCGTGCAGAAGCGGGCGTTGGCCCGGCTTTCGGCCGGCGTCCACTGTCTGGCGCTCAGCGCCACGCCGGTTCCGCGGACGCTGCAGGGGGCGCTGGCGGGACTGCGGGGAGTCAGCGTCATCGATACCCCACCGGTGCGGCGCCGCCCGGTGCGCACGCGGGTCACCCCCCATGACCCTTCGGTTCTCCGGTCCGCCTTGATGCGCGAAAAAGCGCGGGGCGGACAGAGCTTCTGCGTGGCCCCGCGGATCGCCGACCTGCCGGCGCTGGAGGCCGAGGTGCGCGCGCTCGCCCCCGGCCTGTCGGTCGCCGTCGCGCATGGCCGTCTCCCCGTTGCCGAACTTGATCAGGTCATGTTCGATGTGGCGGAAGGAACGGTCGACGTGCTGGTTTCAACCCCCATCATCGAGACCGGCATCGACATTCCCCGTGCCAACACCATCGTGATCCGCCGCCCCGACCTGTTCGGGCTCGGGCAGCTCCATCAGCTCCGCGGCCGGGTCGGGCGCGGGGGAGCGCAGGCCTACGCCTATCTGCTGACCGATCCGGACACACCGCTCGGCGAGCGTACCGAGCGGCGGCTGGGCTCGCTTGAGGCGATCGAAAGCCTGGGTGGCGGCTTCGCCCTCAGTGTGCTCGATCTCGACCAGCGCGGGGCGGGCGACCTGCTGGGAACCGATCAGAGCGGCCATCTGCGCTTGGTCGGAACCGAGCTGTACCAGCATCTGCTGGCCCGCGCGCTGGCCGGCGCCGAGATGGACGAATCCCCCGAACTGCGCCTCGGCGTGCCGCAGACCATTCCCGCCGCCTACCTTCCGGAGGAGGAGTTGCGCATCGGCCTGCACCGCCGCCTCTCGCGTCTGCGCGACGAAGCGGCGGCCGAGCCATTGCGCGAAGAGATCGAGGACCGCTTCGGACCGCTGCCGGAGGAGGTCGAGCTGTTGCTGGCGGTCGCTGCGCTTCGCGCGCGCTGCCGGCGGCTGGGCGTCGCCACCCTGGCCGCGGGACCCTCGGGTGTATCGCTGACCCTGAGCGACACGCCCTGCCGGGCCGTGCGCGAAGCGGCGCTGGAGCGTCTCGGGACCGGGCAGGTGCGCCGGACAGACGACCGCCTCGTCTTTGCGCTGAGCGCCGACGGACCGTCGGAGATCCTGCACAATGCGCGCGCCGTGCTCGATCAGCTTCCGCCTGTCGGCACGGCCTGAGCGGACAGTCGCTCCACATGGCCACCTTGTGGAGCGACACGCGGCGATCCCCGTTATGATGGCCGGGAGTGTCTGATACGATGGATGGCCCATGCCGAAGCTTGGCGAGCGGAATGGCAACGAGACGTGGCGGATCAAGTCTGCGCCCCGGCGGGGCCGGGTTCTTCATGTCCGCTCCGGGATGTCGGCGGAACAGACGCTCGCCGTTCGTGTCGGGCTCGTCGTCGTCCTGATCACCCTGGTCATCGCGGTGTTCTGGTTCGATCGCGACGGGCTGAAGGACCAGATCGACGGCCATGTCAGCTTCCCCGACATCCTCTACTTCGCGATGATCACCGTCACCACCGTCGGTTACGGCGACATCGTCCCGGTCAGCGACACCGCGCGGCTGATCGATGCCTTCGCGGTCACGCCCATCCGCATCTTCATCTGGTTCATCTTCCTGGGCACCGCCTACGAATTCGTTGTGCAGCGGATCATCGAGGATTTCCGAATGAGCCGAATTCAGAAGCATCTGCAGGGGCATATCGTGCTGTGCGGCTTCGGGCACAGCGGACTCATCGCCGCACAGGAAACGGTCGCCAAGGGACATCCGGGCGAACGGATCGTCGTGATCGACCAATCGGAGGAACGCATCCGGCTGGCGGCCGAGGCAGGGTTCATCGGGTTGCTCGGCGATGCCACCAGCGAAGAGATGCTGACCCGTGCCTGCGTGGGAAGCGCCAAGGCGGTGATCGTCAGCTCGGGCCGGGACGACACCACCATTCTGGTGATCCTGACCGTCCGCCATCTGTCCGCCGGCACCAAAATCGTGGGCAACATCAAGCAGGAGGAGAACATCAAGCTGGCCAAGCTGAGCGGCGCCGACCTGGTGGTGTCGCCGCCCCGGATCGGTGGCTATCTCATGGCCGATGCCGTGGAAACCAGCCATGCGACACCCTTCCTGTGCGACCTGATGTCGGTGGGTGGCCAAATGGTGCTGACGGAGCGCCCGGCGGCCCAGGACGAAATCGGCAAGACCATGGCGGAGGCGACCGCCGGCGTGGTCGTGCAGATCCACAGCAATGGCCGCACCATTCCCTTCACGGAACGTCACCGCCATATCATCCGGCCCGGAGACCTGCTGCTTGTGATCAGTCCGGCGCACGGTGACGAGACGGCAGAAGGCCAATAAGGACGCTGTCGGTTTTCGAAGGCGCTGCCCGGATCGGCTGTGCACGAGTTCCACGGTTGCCAGGAACGCGCCAGGTCCGACAGTGACGCTCGAAGCGGTGGTTATGGGGTGCCGGCGGGAGGTGGGGAGCGCCCACCACGGCCCGCTTGCCGTTTCCAAGCCTCCTCGTAGAAGCGGCGCATGGACGCCGCTCCCGCATCGGAGGAGGCGAATGACCAATAGCCGATCTGGAAGGCGAGATAGCAGGGGAGATGGACGGCCACCAGCCGCTTTGAAGCGCCCACTGCGCCGCACAGCCGATCGGCTTCCACCACCGAAAGGCCGAATTCGACCATGGCCCCCGCCACGTCCCAAGCGATGTCCTGGCAGCCGATCAGGTCATGCGCGTCGGCGTGATCGAGCGAGTCGGTCTTCAGCAACCGGCCATCGGTGGTGCGCAGCCACTCCCAGATGTGAAGGCGGTTGTCGGTGATCACCCGCCGGACCCCGGCGCTCATATCCCTCAGGATGTCGGGCGTCCAGCGATCCAAGGAGACGGTCGCGGCGGCGCCCAGCGCCTCACCGATGTTCACGCGCGCCATCTCCAGCAGGTCCGGAAGGCTGGCGCCCGTGTCACGCTCCGCCGGAAAGCGTTGGGCGCGGAACAGGAGATAGTCGGCAACGCGCTCCAGAGACATGGTGGATGGCGGTTGCGCGCCGTCCAACCACCTCTCTGCCAGGAAGCCATGACGGAGTGCCATGGGTTCCGTCGCGAAACCCGCCTGATGCAACGCCTGGGCCCGGCCCAGCTTGGTCTCGCCCAGGCGTCCGAGGCCGGCGAACTTCAGAAGCCAGGAGCCGGAGGCGGTGCGCAACAGGAACTTGCGGCGCTCCTGCTGCGCATGGACCGGCAGCCCGTCCGCCACCGAATCCGCTGATGCCGTCCGCCATGCGCCGCCCGACAGATCACGCAACGGTGCGACCGCAGGGCCGAGCGTGTCCTCGAACCAGCGCTCCAACGGCGGCACCGGGCCATGCACGGCGTGTGTCAGTTCATCGAAGCCAACCACCGGGCGCACCGCCTCGGCCCAGCGGCGGCGGTGCCGGTCGGATGAGCGCGGTCCCGGATCGCCGCCATGGCTTGGAAGGAACGCAACCCGCCGGGACGGCACGCCCGCCGCCTCCAACCAATCGGCGACGGCGCCGAACGAACTGCCGGACAGCCCCGGCCCTTCATCGACGATCACATAGGACGCGCCCGCGTCGGCCAGCAGGGCAGCCCGCAGACGAGCCGACACGCGGACGGCGCGCTGGAACGGATGACCGACCGGACGCAGGGTGACCGGAGGCGCGGCATCCAGCGCGACCGCCGCCATCGCCGCCAGCCCGGTTCCGATGCTGCGCAGGCCAATCACGACAACAGGAGCGGACATGATTGGCGGAAGCCGGGCCGCAGCCTCCAGATAGGCTTCCGGATAGAGACCATAGAAGGCATAGCCTTCGGGTCGGCGTATCCGCACGGTTTCGGGCAAGGGTTGCGCCGACAACGTCTCCAGCTCAGCCGTCAGCGCGCAAGCGCCCGGCTGCGGCTCGCCGCGCCAGGACCAGGCGACGGAGCGGGCCAGTTCCATCACGACCGCCATCGCCGCGTTGCGGCACGGAGTGCAATCGTCCTCCCCCAGCGCCACGAATTCCTCATCGGCGAGGCCCTGCGCAAGCTCCGCCGCCTCGATGAACAGGGACACCAGCAGGGCATGACGGATCAGCCCGTCAGGCTTGGCGGCGGCGGTACGATGGGCGGCGGCGATCCGCGCCACGACGACGCGTGGGTCCTCGACACGGTCGCGATCGCCGTAAACCAGCATGGTTCAACCGCTCCGCGTGGCTAGGTGACTTGGTCTACTGCCTCCTATTCCATCGCCAGCAGGGGGAGCGGCGCCGCCGGAGCGGTGCTGGCGTAGCGACGGACCATGGCGGCACAGAATTCCGCGAATTCCTCGACGACCTGGGGCGGGCTGGTGTGGTGCGGTTCGATCCCGCGATGCTCCGGCGTGAAGCAGAAAGTTATGGTGACATCGAAATCGGCCAGCGCTTCCATCTGACGGTCGAACCAGGCGAGCGCGTTCGGCCGGAAGCTGTCAGCCCAGGACAGACCGGTGCGCAGGTGCCGGACGCCCAACCGCTTCATCCAGGCCACCGCCTCGTCCAGCCGGTGATCCTCGAAGTGGAACCATTGGCAAATCCCCATTTCGGCCGCATAAGGCGCGTAGGCGTCGAGCGCCGGCTTGGGCGTGCCGTCCGCCCGCAGCAGCCCCATATGGAAATGACGGTAGTAGGAGGACCCCTCCGCCTCCTTGTGACGCGTCGTCGCCTCCCAGGCGCTGGGCAGATCGTAGAGGCTGTACCAGTGAATGCGCGGAACCCGGCCGATCAGCAGCTCCGCGGTGCGGGTGACGCCCCAGGCCTGCACCTCCTCGGCGCCGAAGGACGAGACGCCGGCCTCCGTCACCCAGATGGGCTTGCCGGTGACGGCGCGGATTTCCTCGATCTTGTCCGGCCATTCCCGGATCTGCCAGAGATTCCAGTCGAGCGGAAAGCCATGCACCGCAACCACGTCCACATGGTCCAGCGCGCCGCGCTCGCCCAGGCGGCGGATGAAGGAAGGATCGATGGGCGAGATGCCGCCCAACACGCGCGTGAGCGCACTGTTCTCCGCCCGGATCGCCTGTCCGGACAGGATCGTCATGCGGGCGAACAGATCCCATTCCGGATCGAGAGCGGGATTCCAGTGGGACTTGTTGTTGGGCTCGTTCCAGATCTTGGCGGCTTCGATCATCCCTGGCTTCCCGTCCTGACGTGGTTTGCCGGTGCCCCTCCGGCGGATGGCGCGGTGGTGGGTGGCGCGGTGGTGGGTGGTGCGGTGGTGGGTGGCAGGGCGGGATAGACGGCGCCCGCCTCCGTCGGCCGTGCAGCGCGGCGGCAGACATAGACCTCCTGCTCCGGGTGCTCGACGATCCGAAAGCCGGCGCTGCGCAGCATGGCTTCGGCGCAGGCGGCGTTCGGGACCCACCAGTTCGTCCAGTCCCCGGAATATTGGTGTTCGATGAAATGCAGCTTCGGATAGCCGGGCGCGTTGAAATGGTCCTGCTGGCGGAAGTCGTAATCGGTGCTCAGCGGCTCGACCGTCTCGGAGCCGCGCTGCATGGATTGGAAGATCATCAGGTCACGGGCGGCATGCTCGTGGATCAGGTCGAGAGCCAGCAACGGGTGGCGCAGATGGTAAAGCACCCCCATGAACAAGACGACGTCAAACCGCTCCCCCAGCAACGCCAGGTCGTAAACCGACAGCTTGCGGAACTCGATGTCCTGGCGGGTCACTTCGGCGGCGAAGCGCGCCTGTGCGAGATAACGGTCGTCGAAGTCGATTCCCACCACCCGCTCGGCGCCGCGCCGCTTCATCTCGATGGAGTAGAAGCCGCCGTTGCAGCCGATGTCGAGCACCGTCAGGCCGCTCAGATCCTGCGGGACCGCATGGGCGAACCGCCGCCACTTCACGTTCGGGTAGTCGTGCAGGAAATGGTCGGGGGCGGTGCTGACGCCGTTGAGATCGATGTTGTGGAACCAGTCCCCCAGCGCGGCGACCCGGGCGCGGATCTGGTCGGTCGTCAGATTCGTCATGCCGCCGCCTCGTTGATGCTGTGGACCTTCAGGCCCCATTCCCCGGCGATCAGCACGCTGCGGGACGCCGGAGCGATCTCGAACCGGGCGTGGAAGTCCACGGAAAGCCCCAAGGCGTGGGACAGCGCCGCCTTGATGACGTCGGCGTGGCTGACCAGCGCGACGGTCCGGCCGGCGTACCGGCGGCGCAGCCGCTCGATGCAGCGCGCCGTCCGGACCTGAGCCTCCAGCATCGTTTCGCCCCCAGGCGGGCGGGCGTGCGACCGCGCGCTGTTCCACACATTCCAAGCCGGGTCGCCGCGCAGGTCCTCGAAGCGCATTCCGGCCCAGGCGCCGAGATCAAGCTCGTTGAGATCCTCCTCCACCTCCACGGCCAAGGCCTGTGACGCGGCGATGGCGGCCGCCGTTTCCACGGCGCGTTCCAACGGGCTGGACAGCACGGCGGCGAACCGGTGACACGCCAACATGCCGGCCAGCGCCTCGGCCTCGCGCCGGCCGGCCTCGCTGAGCGTCACGCCGGGCATGCGTCCGCACAACACGGCGCCCAGCCGGTCGTGCGACGCGTGACGCAGCAGGACCAGGATCGTTTCCACGCAGCCGCTCACGCCCGGAAGCGCAGGCCGTCCACCGCCTCGCCGGCGATGAAGCGCAGCGTGCGCTCGCGCGCTTCATGGTCGGTGAACTGCTCGGGAGGCGATTTCATGAAGTAGCTCGACGGTCCGACCAGCGGCCCGGCCATCTTCCGGTCCAGCGCCAGCTTGGCGCAGCGCACCGCGTCGATCACGATGCCGGCGGAGTTCGGGCTGTCCCAGACCTCCAGCTTCAGTTCCACGCTCAGGGGCACACCCCCGAAGGCGGTGCCCTCCAGCCGGATGTGCGCCCATTTCCGGTCGGCCAGCCAAGGGACATGATCGCTGGGCCCGATATGGACGTCGTCCGCGTCGAGCGGCACGTCCAGTTGGCTGGTGACGGCGCGGGTTTTCGAGATCTTCTTCGATTCCAGGCGTTCGCGTTCCAGCATGTTCTTGAAGTCGGCGTTGCCGCCGAAGTTCAGCTGATAGGTGTGGTCGAGCCGGACGCCGCGCTCGCGGAACAGGTTCGCCAGCGTGCGGTGGATGATGGTGGCGCCCATCTGGCTCTTGATGTCGTCGCCGATGACCGGCAGGCCGCGTTGTTCGAACCGCGTCGCCCAATCCGGGTCGGAGGCGATGAAGACCGGGATGCAGTTGACGAAGGCGCAGCCGGCCTCCAGCGCCTGCTCGGCATAGAACTCCGTGGCCCTCTGCGAACCGACCGGCAGATAGGACACCAGGATATCGGTGCCCGACCGGCGCAGGGACTGGGCGATGGCAACCGGCGCCTCCCCCGATTCCTCGATGTCACCGGCCAGATAGCGGCCGATGCCGTCCAGTGTCGGACCGCGCTCCACCCGTACCCCCGAAGCACACGGGGTCGAGAAGCGGCAGGTGTTGTTCGGAGGGGCAAAGATGGCGTCGGACAAGTCCCGCCCGACCTTGGCGGCGCTCACATCGAAGGCGGCGGACATTTCGATGTCGCCGACCCGATAGCCACCGAGATCGAGAGTCATCAGCCCGGGCGGCGGCTCATTGGCTTGGGCATCGGCATAATAGCTTACACCTTGCACGAAGGATGAAGCGCAATTTCCGACACCGGCGATCGCCACCCGCAGCTTTTTCCCAGTCACGAAATTCTCCTCGTCCCGAAAACTTCCTTAATGGACCGGAATGGTAGTTGTATCTTGGAAAAATAATTGCTGGAAGATCGTCCAATCTGACCACGCCTTTTGGGTAAGGTGTCGAAAGTCCAACGGCGATGTTAACATTGATGTGATCGCGCTTCTTTTCACGAGGCGAACACAGCGGCTTCTCACGCATGTAAGTGAAAAACTGTATTTCTTTGCAGACAACAATCGCGACGATTGCCGACAACTTTATGCATAACCAACACAACCAATAATAGCCGCCAGGAACATCACCGTCCATCAGCGGAGGGGCTCGTGGGAGAATCCGTTCTTGTCACCGGTGGCGCCGGTTTCATCGGCCGCCACGTCGCCAGGGCACTTCTCGCCCGCGGCGACCGGGTTCGGGTTCTCGACAGTCTGATCGCGCAGGTCCATCCCACCCGGACGCGGCCCGACGAACTGGGCCCGGACGTCGAATTGCTGATCGGGGACATACGCGACGAGGCCATGGTCGGCCGGGCGCTGGAGGGAGTGGATTCGGTGATCCATCTCGCCGCCGAGGTCGGTGTCGGCCAGAGCATGTACGCGGTGGACCGCTACACCTCGGTGAACGACCATGGGACGGCCGTGCTCTTCCAGCGGTTGATCGACCGACCGGTCCGCCGGGTGGTGGTCGCCTCCTCGATGAGCATCTACGGCGAGGGGCTGTACCGGACCGCCGACGGCACGCCGATGGAGGACGTGGTGCGCGGCGCGCGCAACCCGGACGGTTCCTGGGACCCGCTGGATTCCGATGGACGGCCGCTGATCCCCGTCCCCACGCCGGAGAGCAAGCGCCCGGCCCTGAGGTCCGTCTACGCCATCGGCAAATACGTGCAGGAGCGGCTGACCCTGACGCTCACCGCCCAATACGGGATGGAAGGGGCGGCGTTGCGGCTGTGGAACGTCTACGGCCCCGGGCAGGCGCTGTCGAACCCCTACACCGGGGTGCTGGCGATCTTCGCCTCGCGCATCGCCAACGGTCAGCGGCCGATGATCTTCGAGGATGGCCAACAGCGGCGCGACTTCGTGCATGTCGGCGACGTGGCGCGCGCTGTCCTGCTGGCGCTCGACGAGTTGGCCGCCAATGGCGGGGTCTTCAACATCGGGTCCGGCGAGGACCGCACCGTGGAGGAGGTGGCGCGGCTCCAGGCCGCCTCGATGGGCCGACCCGACCTGACGCCGGAGATCACCGGCCAAGCCCGCGCCGGCGACATCCGCCACAACATCCCCGACCTGAGCAAGGCGCGGACGATCTTGAACTACGAACCGCGGCAGGATTTCGCCGGTGGGCTGGCCGAACTCGCCGAATGGGTTGCCCGGCAGGAGGCGCGGGACCGCGTCGCCGAGGCCCGGAACGAACTCGAAGCGCGGGGGCTGGTGGCATGAACCGCCGGTCCGGACCGGCCTTGCTGGAGGCGACATGATGCGTGTGGCGTTGGTCAATCCGGCCTGGACCTTCGCGCACAGCATTTATTTCGGCTGCCGCGAGCCGCATCTGCCCCTCGAACTGGGCTACGGCAAGGCGCTGCTGGAACAGGCCGGACACGAGGTCCTGCTGCTCGACGGGCCTTTGACGGGACTGTCGAACGGCGAACTGGCGGATCGGGTCGCCGGCTTCGCGCCCGGCATGACCGTGGTGACGACCGCGCCGACCTACCTGTTCTGGCGTTGTGCCCCGCCGGAGCTGCGCGTTCCCCGTGATTTCCTGCTGGCGCTGGATGGACGCGGCGGCCGGACCGTCGCGGTGGGTCCGCATGGATCGACCACCCCCGGTGCAGCCCTGGACAAGCTGGGCGTGGACGTCGTCGTTCGGGGCGAATGCGAGGAGATCGTGAGACGGCTTGCCGACCGGTTGGAGTCCGGCCAGCCGGGGTTGGACGGCGTTCCGGCGCTGGCCTTCCGCGGCGGCGGCGGAACCGTCGTCACCGGCGGCCCGCACGCTGGTCGCTTCGTCGATCTGCCGGCACTGTCGTGGCCCGCCGAATGGCTGAACCGCCACCCCCACCATCACCACCGCTACGGCACCGAACCGCTCGGTGCGGGGGCCGAGGTCGAAGCGTCGCGCGGCTGCCCCTACACCTGTTCCTTCTGCGCCAAGATCGACTTCCGCGATCAGTACCGCCGCCGCGGCACCGCCATCGTGCTGGAGGAGATCGACCGGCTGACCGCCGCCGGCGTGCGCTACGTCTATTTCATCGACGAGATCTTCCTGCCCCGCCGCGACCTGTTGGAAGCGCTGGTGGAGCGGCCGGTCGAGTTCGGCATCCAGACCCGCATCGACCTGTGGAAGCCCGATCTGCTGGATCTCCTGGGAGCCGCCGGCTGCGTGTCGATCGAGGCCGGGGTGGAAAGCCTGACCGAGGAGGGCCGCGCGGCGCTCGACAAGAACTGCCGCATGAGCACCGACGCACTGGCCGACCGCCTGATCCACGCCCGGCGCAGCGTGCCCTTCGTCCAGGCCAACCTGATCGCCATGGCCGGCGACGACGCCGGGCTCGTCGCGCGATGGCGGGAGAGGCTGCACGGTGCCGGCGTCTGGGCCAACGATCCGGTGCCGCTCTACCCCTACCCCGCCTCGCCCGATTACCGCCGCCTGTGGGGCGAACCGGACGACCGGGCGTGGGAAAGGGCGCACGAGCACTACCTGCGCCAATTCGCGCGACTGAGCGACATTCAGGAGGAACAGCCCCTGCCTTTGCTTGAGCTGGAGGCCGCATGCGGTTGCCGGTGACGCCCCCGGCAGCCCCCGCGCATCCAGCCCCCGCGCATCTGTTGATGACGGCGGACAGCGTGGGCGGAGTGTGGACCTACGCGCTCGACCTCGCGCAGGAACTGGCGGCAGGCGGCCTGCGCGTTACGCTGGCGGTGCTTGGGCCGTCACCGCAGGATGACCAGACCGCGGCGGCGCGCGCCATCCCCGGCCTGGAACTGATCGACACCGGCCTCCCGCTGGACTGGATGGCGGAGGACCCGGCCGCGATCCGGCGCGGCGCCGAAGCGCTGGCAGCGCTCGCTCGGCGGTTGGAGGTGGATCTCGTCCACCTCAACAGCCCGGCACTGGCGGCCGACGCCGGATTCACGGTTCCGGTCGTGGGGGTCTGCCATTCCTGTCTGGCGACGTGGTGGGCCACCCTGCGCGGCGGCGCCCTGCCGGGCGACTTTCTCTGGCGGATCGAGGTTCTGGCGCGGGGCTACCGGGCCTGCGATGCGCTGGCGGCGCCGAGCGCCGCCTTCGCGCAGGCCACCGCCGCCGCCTACGGTCTGCCGCCACCGGTGGTGGTGCGCAACGGACGCCGTCCTCCTCCAGGCGGTGGGCCGGGCGGACGGGAACGTTTCGTCTTCACCGCCGGACGCTTGTGGGACGATGGAAAGAACGTCGCAACGCTGGACGCGGCGGCGGCGCTGCTGACGGTGCCGGTGGTCGCCGCCGGCTCGCTGGAGGGTCCGGGCGGGAATCGCCGGACCCTGCGTCACGCGGCGGCGCTCGGGCGCCTGGATGCGGCGTCGGTCGCGGCGTGGCTGGCGCGGGCACCGGTCTTCGCTTCCGCCGCGCTCTACGAGCCGTTCGGCCTGACGGTGCTTGAAGCCGCGCAGGCCGGCTGCGCGCTGGTGCTGTCGGACATCGCGACCTTCCGCGAGCTGTGGGACGGCGCCGCACTCTTCGTGGAACCAAGGGACAGCGCAGCCCTCGCCGCCACGCTCCGCCGCCTGCTGGGCGATCCGGGGGAGACCGGGCGCCTGGGCGATGCGGCACGGCTCAAGGCCGGGCAATACGGCATGGAGCCGATGGCCTCCGGCATGCGCAGTCTCTACCGCAGCGTCCTGGCGCGTCACGCCTCCACCCCCTCCCGCAAGGAGGCCGTCGCGTGAAGATCGTCTATTTCACCCATTCGCTGGCGTCCTGCTGGAACCACGGCAACGCCCATTTCCTGCGCGGCGTCCTGCGGGAGCTGATCATCCTCGGCCATGAGGTCCGCGTCCTTGAACCGGATGGCGCGTGGAGCCTGCGGAACCTGCTGGCCGATCATGGCGAAGCGGGGCTGGCGCCCTACCGGACCGCCTATCCGGAGCTGACCTCGCTGACCTTCACGGCCGACGCCGACGCGGCAGCGCTGTGCGATGGGGCCGATCTGGTCATCGTCCATGAATGGAACGACCCGGCTCTGGTCGCGGCGGTGGGGCGGGCGCGGGTGCAGGGCGGTCGCTTTTTTCTGCTGTTCCACGACACGCACCATCGCGCGGTCAGCGATCCGGAGGCCATCTCCGCCTTCGATCTGTCCGGCTACGACGGCGTCCTGGCCTTCGGCGAAACTCTCGCCGCCGTGTACCGGCGCTGGGGCTGGGAGGATCGGGTCTTCGTCTGGCACGAAGCCGCCGACGTCCGGCTGTTCCACCCGCTGCCCGGGGAGGAACGGCGCAGCGGAGCGGTGTGGATCGGCAATTGGGGTGATGACGAGCGGACGAAGGAGCTGGGCAGCTTTCTGTTCGCTCCCGCCCGCGCCGCGGGTCTGCCTCTGGACGTCTATGGCGTGCGCTACCCCGCCGAAGCCCTGGCGACGCTGAAGCGGCACGGCATCGCCTACAAGGGCTGGCTGCCCAACGTCCGCGCGCCCGCGATCTTCGCCCGCCATCGGGTCACCGTCCATGTGCCGCGCCGTTTCTACGTCGAATCCCTGCCAGGCATCCCGACCATCCGTGTGTTCGAGGCACTGGCCTGCGGCATCCCGCTGGTCAGCGCGCCGTGGAGCGATTGCGAAGGTCTGTTCCGGCCGGGAACGGATTTCCTGGTCGCCCGCGACGGGGCCCATATGACCGCCCACCTGCGCGCCGTGGACGGCGACGCCGACCTCCGCGCGGCGTTGGTCCGCAACGGCTTGGAAACGATCCGCGCCCGCCACACCTGCGCCCACCGCGCCAATGAGCTGCTCGCCATCGTCGCCGCTCTGGCTGGCACGCCCACCCCCTCTTCCATGCTGGAGCCTGTCCGATGAAGATGGCCTTCTACGGTTCGAGCCTGCTTTCCTCCTACTGGAACGGCGCCGCCACCTACTATCGCGGCATGCTGAGCGAACTCGCCAAGCGGGGCTGGGACGTCACCTTCTACGAACCGGACGCCTTCGACCGCCAGAAGCACCGGGACATCGAGCCGCCCGGCTGGGCCAGCGTCGTGGTGTATGAGGCCACCGCCGAGGCCTGCCGCAGCGTGATCGCCCGCGCCGCCGAGGCCGACGTGGTGGTGAAGGCGAACGGCGTCGGCGTCTTCGACGACGCGTTGCTCGACGGCGTGATGGATGCCGCCGGTCCCCACGCTTTGCGTGTCTATTGGGACGTCGACGCTCCCGCCACCCTGGCCGAACTACGGCAGGCGCCGGGCCATCCCCTGCGCCGTCGGCTGCCTCAAATCGACGCCGTGCTGACCTACGGCGGCGGTCCGCCGGTGGTCGCGGCCTACGAGGCGATGGGCGCCCGCCTGTGCCGCCCCATCTACAACGCGCTGGACCCGGCGACGCATCACCCCGCTCAGACCCAACCGCGGTTCGCCGCCGATCTCAACTTTCTCGGCAACCGACTGCCCGACCGCGAGGAGCGGGTGGAGCGCTTCTTTCTGGAGCCAGCCGCGCGCAACCCGCAGGGGGGTTACATCATCGGCGGCAGCGGCTGGGAGACGAAGGGGCTGCCGGGCAACGTCACCCACATCGGCCATGTCGGCACCGCCGACCACAACGCCTTCAACAGCTCGGCGCTGGCGGTTCTGAACATCGCCCGCGACAGCATGGCCGAGGTCGGCTTCTCGCCCGCCACACGGGTGTTCGAGGCTGCCGGAGCGGCGGCCTGCCTGATCACCGACGCCTGGGAGGGGGTCGAGCTGTTCCTCACCCCGGACGAGGAGATCCTGGTCGCCCGCGACGGCCAGGACGTGACCGATCATCTGCGCGCCCTCACCCCGGCCCGCGCCCGCGCCATCGGCGATGCCGCGCGGCGGCGCACCCTTGCGGAACACACCTACACCCGCCGCGGCGCGGAGGTGGACCTGCTGCTGCGCGACACCCTGGCGGCGCTGCGGGAAAGGAGCGCGGCGTGAAGCTCGTCGTCCTGGGGCTGAGCCTGTCCTCTTCCTGGGGCAACGGCCACGCCACCACCTTCCGCGCTCTTCTCAAGGCGTTCGCCGCACGCGGCCATGACATCCTGTTCCTGGAGCGCGACGTTCCCTGGTACGCGCAGAATCGCGACCTCGCCGATCCCGGCTATTGCCGGCTGGCCTTCTACGAGGACCTTGCCGACCTGCGGCGGTGGGCCCGAACGGTCGAGAAGGCCGACGCGGTGCTCGTCGGTTCCTACGTGCCCGACGGCGTCGCCGTCGGTCGTTGGGTGCAGGGGATCGCGCAGGGGATCGTCGCCTTCTACGACATCGACACGCCGGTGACCCTGGCGAAGCTGGAGCGCGGCGACGAGGAGTATCTCTCCCCTGCCCTCATTCCCGGCTATGACGTGTATTTCTCCTTCACGGGCGGGCCGACGCTGGAGCGGCTGGAGTCCCGCTACGGCTCTCCGGCGGCGCGCGCGCTTCATTGCTCCGTGGATGCCGACACCTACGTGCCTCTGCCCACGCCCAAGCGCTGGGATCTGAGCTATCTCGGCACCTACAGCCCCGACCGGCAACCGACGCTGGAGCGGTTGCTGCTGGAGCCGGCCCGGCGTGCGCCGTCGCTGCGCTTCGTCGTCGCCGGTCCGCAATACCCCGACGGGATCGCCTGGCCCGGGAATGTCGAACGTCGGCATCATGTTCCTCCAGCCGAGCATCCTGCCTTCTATGCGGCCAGCCGCTTCACCTTGAGCGTGACGCGCGAGGACATGATCCGCGCCGGCCACAGCCCCAGCGTCCGGCTGTTCGAAGCCGCCGCCTGCGCCACTCCGATCATCTCCGACTGTTGGGACGGCCTGGACGCGCTGCTGGAGCCAAACCGCGAGATCATCCTCGCCCATACGTCGGGAGACGTTCTGCACGCCCTTCACCAACTGGACGAAAACACCCGCCAAGCGATGGGCGCAAGGGCCCGGCGGCGAATCCTGGAACACCACACCGCCGCGCATCGCGCGGACACGTTGGAACGGGAACTGAAATGCGCGATGCGAAGGACCGGCCGCGGCACCAATGCGGTACTGCCCTTCCACTAAAGCGAATTTCCATTCGCTTTAGATTCATACGGCCTCATTTGCCGGCCGGGCTTCGGCCGCACTGGCGGCCGGGACCGCAGTCGCGGTCCAAAGCGGATTGAAATCCGCCTTAAGGCGGAGCAAACAGGCCATCACTGCTCCCGGTTCGCGGGCTTCTTCGAAGACTTCTTGGCCTCGATCTGGTCAAGCACCGCTTCGGGGGCGACATCCTGCTTGATGACGTCCAGATCGGAGTCAACGTCCGTCTTCACCCCCATGTGATCGGCGATGGACGACACCAGGGCCGTCAGCTTGGTGATCTCGTGCTCCGCCAACAGGCTGATTTGCAGATCAAGATCGGCCCGCTTGCTGGCGACCTCGGACATCCGATTCTGGCTGATCAGCACGAAGGTGGACAGAAAGATGGCCTCCACGGACGCGATCATCGCCAGGACGACGAAGGAGGGATCCCAGCGCGGAACGCCGGGCACCCACCCCAGGTTGGCGATGATCCAGAAACCGAAGAAGGCCAAATGCAAATACACGAACGTCATGCTGCCGGTGAAGCGGGTGATCGCGTCGGCAATCCGCTCCTCCGCGGTTGCCTCGACCTCCTCCCGTTCCCTGCGCTGGTGCAGCACCTGGATGTTCCGTTCGAGCACGGCGCTCAAGCCGGGGGATGGCGGCGGGTAGGTTGGTGGACTTGCGGACATCTCCACGCGATCTCCTCCATGCTGGGACGGTTGTGCGTTCATGGCGTCTACCTTGCTTAAGTGAACCGTCTTCGCCTCGTTCCTCTTTCAGGACTGGGGTTGCGGTCGGCCAACAGGCTGCGCTCGATGGCGCTTTCGAAATCGCCCCCGGCCGCCGGGAGGTGGTGGCTTTGGCATGGGGCGGTTTCAGATCCTCCGGGAAATGGGACCGTGCAGCGACAGGGTGCCGGTGACCGGAACCGCCGATCGACGGACCGCGGCAATGACTTGCAGCCCGGTCGTCCATCCGGCAAACCGGAACTCGCTCACGACAACATCGGGCGGAGGCTGCCCCTTTTTCTCACGAGCGACCGTTCCCACGTCCGAACCTATTCCCCCTTTTCCGGCGTCAACAGCAGGCGGGGCGTTTCTCGCCACCCCGGCGGCAGGATATTTTGCGCCGCCGGGGTGGCGAGAAACGCCCCGCCTGGTTCCTTGGGAG
>NZ_JBHSLC010000044.1:18956-32337 GCF_042657465.1 Azospirillum himalayense
ATGTCCAGCGTTGCCGCGCCCATAGCGGCCTGATGGGCCGACCATTTCCCGGCGGCCAAATGCCCTTGATCCAAGCCCGATCCAGCCCAGCCTGCCGCCCGGACGCGCCCGCTGCATTGTCTTCTGCATTGCCGCCGCGCCTCCCCCCGTTCGAGACCTTTGACCGGAGGTATCATGCCCTTCGGGCGACTTCCGGGCTCGAACTCAGTGTCGTACTCTGTGGCACCGCTTTCCTTCCGTTGCGATGGTCACATGTCCAGGCGCATCAGCCAGAGCATCTCCCTCACCCCGGAACTCGACCGCTTCGTCCAGACTCTGGTGGCGTCCGGCCGCTACCAGACGGCCAGCGAGGTGGTGCGTGACGGGTTGCGCCTGCTTCAGGAGCGTGTTGCGCTGCCGCCGGCGTCGCTTGCCCAGCCTCCTGCCCCAAGCGGCGGCCATGATCCCTGACGCCATCGGTTCGGAGTTGGATTGGCCCAGTGGCGGCGGGAGCATGGGAGCGCTGATCCGGGCCCATGATTGGGCTGCGACGCCCCTCGGACCGAAGGCGAACTGGCCGCTGTCCTTGCGGGTTGTCGTCGACCTGATCCTCGCTTCCCCGCTCGGTATGATTGTTCTCTGGGGACCCGACCTCATCCAGATCTACAACGATTGCTACGCCGAAATCACCGCCGGCAAGCATCCCCGCGCCCTCGGCCAACCCACCCGCGAGTGTTGGCCCGAGGTTTGGGACTTCAACGGGCCGATCTACGAGGCCGTGCTCCGCGGTGAATCCCGCGGGTTCGACGACCAGAAGCTGATCCTCGAGCGCAACGGCGTCGCGGAGGAAACCTGGTTCGACCTCACCTACAGCCCGGTCCGCAACGATGCCGGGGCTATCGCGGGTGTTCTGGTGACGGTGCATGAGGTGACCAGCCGCAAGCGGACCGAACTGGCCTTGCGCGACAGCGAGAGCCGCTACCGCGCCCTGGTGGAGGCCTCTTCCTACGCCATCTACCGCATGAACATCGACTGGACGGAACTGCGGCAGCTTGACGGGCACGGCTTCCTCACCGACACGACGGACGGCAACAAGGCGTGGCTCGAGGAGTACATCCATCCGGACGATCAGCCGCAGCTTCTCGACGCCGTACGGGAAGCCATCCGGACCAAGAGCGCCTTCGATCTGGAGCATCGGGTCCGGCAGGCCGACGGATCCTTGGGATGGACGCATTCGCGGGCGGTGCCGATCCTGGATGCGGACGGCGAGGTCTGCGAGTGGTTTGGGACCGCCAGCAACATCACCTCCCGCCGGAGCACCGACGAGGCCCTGCGGCGCAGCGAGGCGCGGCTGTCCGCCCTCTTCGCCCGCGCGGCGGTCGGCCTGTCGGAGCTCACGCCGGATGGCCGCTTTCTCCGCGCGAACGACGAACTCTGCCGAATCCTGGGACGCCCGCGGGAGGAGGTCGTGGGCTTGTCCGTCACCGACGTCACTCACCCCGATGATCTCGCGGCGAGCCGCATGGCCATTGAACAGGCCTTGCGGACGGGTGAGACCGTGGCGCTCGACAAGCGCTACCGGCGGCCCGACGGGACGGACGTCTGGGCAAACAGCGGCATCACGATCGTGCCCGGCAACGACGGGGACGAGCGCCATTTCCTGGCGGTCACGGCCGATCTGACCGTCCGGCGGGAGACCGAAGCGGCCCTGCGCGAAAGCGAGGCGCGGTTCCGTCTGATGGCGGACGCCGTGCCGCAGATCGTCTGGATCACCGACGCCGAGGGACGGGTCGAGTTCTTCAATCACCAATGGGCCGACTACACCGGCGTCGCTTACGACGCTCGGACGGCGCCAACCACGGTGTCGGACGTCATCGCCGACTTCATCCATCCGGACGATGCGGCGCTGACGGCTGAACGCTTCCAAGAGGCACAGCGGGCGGGCAGCCTCTTCCTTGCCGAGCATCGTCTCCGTTCGAAGACGGGGGAGTATCGTTGGTTCCTGGTTCGCGGCCTGCCCTACCGCGACCCACACAGCGGTGCGATCGTCCGCTGGTTCGGCACCTCCACCGACATCCACGACCGCAAGCACGCCGAAGCCCTGCTGCAGCAGGCACGCGACACGGCCGAGGCGGCGAGCCGGGAGAAGTCGAACTTCCTCGCTTCGGTCAGCCATGATCTGCGCCAGCCGGTGCAGGCGGCCAACCTGTTTCTCGAGCTTCTGCGGCGACAGCCGCTCGACCCGAAGGCGCGCGAACTCCTGAAGTCGCTGTCGGACAGCATGACCAGCCTGACGGGCATGTTGAGCGGGCTGCTGGAGGTGGCGCGGCTCGACGCCGGCCTGCTCACGGTGCAGGCGCGGGTCTTCGACCTCGACGAACTGCTGACGCGTCTCTACGGCGAATTCCAGGGACCGGCGCGCGAGGCGAAGCTGTGGTTGCATGTGCCGCCGACTGCCAGATCGGTCCGGTCCGACCCGCTGCTGGTGGAGTTGGTGCTGCGCAATCTGATCTCCAACGCCGTCAAATACACCGAACAGGGCGGCGTCACAGTGGAGACGCGGGTCGAGGGCGACCAGATGGCGATCGACGTGACCGACACCGGGCGGGGCATCGCTCCGGAAGAGATGGAGCGCATTTTCGATCCCTACTACCAGATCGGAAACGCGACCCGTGAACATGCACGCGGCTTTGGCATCGGCCTCGCCACCGTAACCCGGGTCGCCGACCTGCTGGCGACCCGGGTTACGGTCCGCTCCGAACCCGGTGAAGGGTCGACCTTCAGCCTGACGCTTCCGCTGGCGGACGAGGAGGCACGGGTCCCAGCCGCCGGAGGGGAGACCCTCAACGGGACGCTGCAGGGCCGGACGGCCCTGGTGGTGGACGACGAACCGATGGTGCTGAAGGCGCTGGAGGTCACCCTGAGGAGTTGGGGCGTGTCCGTGCACACTGCCCGCACGCTGGCGCAGGCACGGACCATGCTGAAGGAGTTTGAGGCTCCACCGGACATCCTGATCGCCGATCACTCGCTGGGTGCGGGAGAGACCGGCGCGGCCATCATCAGCGAAGCCCGCCGACGCGGCACGCCGGTTACAGTTCTGGTGACCGGCGACACCTCGGCTGAACGGCTGGCCGAGGCCGGGCGGACCAGCATTCGCATGCTGCACAAGCCAATCGATCCCGCCAGACTGGAGGCATTGCTCGCGGAAGGGCTGCGGCGGCGATAACTGACACGCATGGCGGACGCCAGCCGGGGCGTTACCCCGCGACCAACTGATCTGGACCGCCGACGCCCACTGCGTGGACACGGGTGGCGCCTCGGTTATGTGGACATTCAGCGACCACAGACGGCGGGAAGCGCTGTTCTCCCGCAGGCGCCCCATCATCATCGTTGCGGGAGCGAGCACACCCCGGTCGCTGCGTCTTGGCCTCGCACGGCCGGCCTTGTGACTGAGGGCGGCAGCCGGCGCGATTGGCCGACCTCCACGCCGTCCGGCGCTTCAGGATGCACGGGGCCAGAAATCATAAGACCGCCCTATCGCAGGGATAATGAAAGCCTAATTTACTTGACGGACCGTATTGGGCAGGATTTTCGCCAGAACACACAATTTCCACAGGAGGAGACGATGGACGCAAGGACCGACGAGAGCGCTGGCCAGTGCCCGTTCAGCGGCGGAGCCCGCGGCCGCCGGAACCGCGACTGGTGGCCGGACGCCCTCGACATCGAGATGCTGCATCGGAACTCGCCGCTGTCCGACCCGATGGGCAGGGACTTCGACTATGCCAAGGAGTTCCAGACCCTCGATCTCGACGCCGTGATCAAGGATCTGCACGCCCTGATGACGGACTCGCAGGAGTGGTGGCCGGCGGACTTCGGCCACTACGGCGGGCTGATGATCCGCCTGGCGTGGCACAGCGCGGGCACGTACCGCACCACCGACGGCCGTGGCGGCGCCGGCGCCGGCCAGCAGCGCTTCGCGCCGCTCAACTCGTGGCCGGACAACGCGAACCTCGACAAGGCGCGCCGCCTGCTGTGGCCGATCAAGCAGAAGTACGGGCGGAAGATCTCCTGGGCAGACCTGATGATCCTGGCCGGCAACGTCGCCCTGGAGTCGATGGGCTTCAAGACCTTCGGCTTCGCCGGCGGACGCGCTGACGTGTGGGAGCCCGAGGAGCTCTTCTGGGGTCCCGAGGGAACATGGCTCGGCGACGAGCGCTACAGCGGCGAGCGCCAGCTCCAGGAGCCCCTCGGCGCGGTGCAGATGGGTCTCATCTATGTCAACCCGGAGGGGCCGAACGGCAAGCCCGACCCGGTCGCGGCGGCCAAGGACATCCGCGAAACGTTCTACCGCATGGCGATGAACGACGAGGAGACCGTGGCGCTGATCGCCGGCGGCCACACCTTCGGCAAGACGCACGGCGCGGGCGATCCATCCTTCATCGGCCCGGCGCCCGAGGCCGGCGCGCTCGAGGACCAGGGACTCGGCTGGAAGAGCAAGTACGGCAGGGGCTACGGGGCCGACGCCATCACCGGCGGCCCGGAGGTCATCTGGTCGCAGACTCCGACCAGATGGAGCAACCACTTCTTCGACAACCTCTTCAAGTACGAATGGGAGCTGACCAGGAGCCCGGCCGGTGCATGGCAGTGGCAGGCGAAGGACGCCGAACCGTCGGTCCCGGATCCCTTCGACCCGTCGAAGACGCGCCTGCCGACGATGCTGACGACCGACCTGTCGCTGCGCTTCGACCCAATCTACGAGAAGATCTCGCGGCGGTTCCACGAGCATCCCGACCAGTTCGCGGACGCCTTCGCCCGCGCCTGGTTCAAGCTCACCCATCGCGACATGGGTCCGGTCGCGCGCTATCTCGGCCCGCTCGTGCCGAAGGAGACGCTGATCTGGCAGGACCCGGTTCCGCCGGTCGATCACCCGCTGGTCGATGATGGCGACGTCGCCGCGCTGAAGGCGAAGATCCTCGAGTCCGGCATTCCGGTCCAGCAGCTCGTCTCGACGGCCTGGGCCTCGGCCTCGACCTTCCGCGGCTCCGACAAGCGCGGCGGCGCCAACGGCGCGCGCATCCGCCTCGCCCCGCAGAAGGACTGGGAGGTGAACGAGCCCGCGCAGCTCCGGACGGTTCTGGAGAAGCTCGAGGCGATCCAGAAGGACTTCAACGCGTCCGCCGCCGGCGGCAAGAAGGTTTCGCTCGCCGACCTGATCGTGCTCGCCGGAGGCGCCGCGATCGAAAAGGCCGCAAAGGACGCCGGGCTGGACGTGCAGGTGCCGTTCTCGCCCGGCCGCACGGATGCCTCGCAGGGGCAGACCGACGTCGACTCCTTCGCCCCGCTCGAACCGCGGGCCGACGGCTTCCGCAACTACATCAACAGCAAGAAGCAGCAGTTCATGCAGCCCGAGGAGGCCCTGGTGGACCGGGCGGCGCTGCTGCGGCTGACCGGACCGGAGATGACCGTCCTCATCGGGGGCCTGCGCGTCCTTGGCGCCAACACCGGCGGTTCCAGGCACGGTGTCTTCACCAGCCGGCCCGGGACGCTGACGAACGACTTCTTCGTCAACTTGCTCGGCATGGACACGGAGTGGCAGCCCCCGAACGCCGAGGGCGTCTACGAGGGCCGGGACCGCAGGACCGGAGCCCCCAGTTGGACGGCCACCCGCGTCGACCTGATCTTCGGCTCGCACTCCCAGCTCCGCGCGTTCGCGGAGGTCTATGCCTGCGTCGACTCCCGGGAGAAGTTCGCGAAGGACTTCGTCGCGGCCTGGACGAAGGTGATGAACGCCGACCGCTTCGACCTCGCGCGGCCACGGCAGTAGATGCGTCCGGGGGAAGCGCCGCAGGGCGCGGGCGGGCCTCGTCGCCGCGGGGCCCGCCCTTCGCGGTGCAGATCGGCGCGGAGGGGCGAATGGGCGAAGAATAAAGGAAATGCAGCTGGTGCTGGTGGCATCGTGGCTCGAAGGGCGCTCGGCACGCTGGTCTGTGCGCAATGGAATTTCCGGAAAGCCGTAGGGCCGTAACAAGGCGCGGAAAAACGAACATATTCCGGCCTCTTGTCTCCGTTGAGGCTTAAAAATGGCGCTTGCAACGTCCGTTTTGGTCGGGATGGAGCGTTTTTTGTCGCTCCGAGGCTCCCGGAGCCGCCGTTCAGGCGGACTCCGGGCGTGATTATGCCGCGGCCAGCAGCTTGGGCAGGCGGATCAGGTTGTAGGCGGCGGCGGTCAGTGTGAACATCCAACCGACACGGGCGGTGCCGCGATGACGCGTTTTGCGCAAGCCGGCTCCCTTGATCCAGCCGAAGACCTCTTCGATCCGCTTGCGAATTCGTAGGCTGACGGCGTAGCCGGGGTGACGGGTGGTCCGACCGTCGATGGCCGAGCGGCGGTTGCTGGTGTTCTGCGCGACGTGCGGGGCGGCGCCCAGGCGGCGCATGGCCGCCACCAAATCCTTGGTGTCGTAAGCCTTGTCGGCGCCCACCGTGATGCGGTGGCGACCGGGGATGGCCTCGACCATGGCCACCGCTGCCTCGCGTTCGGCCAGGCCGGTGGCCGCCGTCAGCCGGACATTCACCACCAGGGCGTTCCGGTTCTCCATCAGCGCGTGCCCCATGAAGGCCAGCTTCGCCGGCTGCCCGTTGCCCTTGCGATAGAGCCGCGCCTCGGGATCGCTGGTCGAGGCATGGGTTATTTCTCGGATGCAAATACGTTGTTGCTTCTGAGAAGACCAGTCGGAAAAAATGATCGCGCTTGGGACATGACAAGGGACGGTTTTCAGAGTTTTCAGAATGCGCTGAGGCGGTTGGCGACGATGAAGATGGCCGCGGCGGTGAGGAGCGCGAGTATGATCCGCCCCAACCTGTCCTGCCGTCGATCCAGGCGTTTGTTTGCGAGCAGCCAAGCACAGCCGTGCTCGACGACGCATCGAACCTTTCCGAGTCCCGAGCCGTGGGGCTCGCCGATCTTGCGGATGTGCGGCTGGACCCCATCGCGTAAACAGAGCCAACGGTTGTCGGCGCTGTCGTAACCCGCGTCCGCGTAGAGCCTGCCGATGGCGGCGCAGACAACCTGGGCCAGGCGCAGCAGAACATGAACCATTCATGCGCCGGCCGTATGAGTCGGAGAAGCGTGGTCGCTCGCAAATTCTGCGACCACGCTTCTCCGACGGTCCGCGTCCCTTGGGAAAGAGGGAACGCCGAAGGTCACGCGGCGTTGGCCTGTTCCATGGCGACGACTTCCAGGGACGGGCCGTCCAGTTCGAAATATTTCTTCTTGTCGGGGTCCTCGGTGCTGCATTCGATGATCAAGCGGTACTTGTAGATGCCGGGTTCCAGATCGGGACGCAGCATGCCGGCCCAGTAATAGTAGACCGGCGTCCAGGGGCTGCGCATCGCGTCCGGCCCGCCATAGACCTTCAGGTTGATGCAAAGCTGGTTGGAACGCGCGGTACCGTCGTCGTGCAGGAACACGATGTTGGAGATGCGAGCGAAGGGCGGCCATGTGCCGTCGGGACGCTTCTGCTGGTCCATGCAGTAGACCAGCCAGTTCAGCGCCTGCCCTTGCTGGCAGTAGGTACGCAGATCCGACGTACCCTTACCGGTGCTGGAGCCGCTGTTGTCCAACAGCGCGGCGTTGTTCTCCAGCGTGTCGGTGCGCACGGCCCCGGCCACGTCGATGATGGTGACGATGTTCAACTGGGTGGCCGCCAGCATGATCGCCGGATTGCGGTCGGCGCCGTGCGAGGCGTGCGTGTGCTTGGTGGTCATGCTGCGATCTCCGAGGTCTCCGCGCCCGAGCGCTGCACCCCGTTCCCGTCGATCAGGCGGGAGGTGCGGTCCGTGCTTATCGTCTTGGTCTTGGTGCCGAGTTCGAAGGTGAGGCCGTAGGACAGATCGCCCACCGGCTTCTTCACCACGCCGGTCCAATAGGAGACGTTGGTGCCGGGATAGGTGTTCTTCGTCACCTCGACGAGATCGGCCGGCACATCGACCGCGCTCAAAGCGGCATAGGCCTCGCATTCGATGGGCACCACCGACCAGATGATCTGGTCCCCCGGCGCAACGGCGGTGGCAAGGTGGCTGGTGTTCTGGTCGAGAGAACCGTACAGCCGGTTGTTGTCGAACATGAAGAGGTGCCCGGTCACCGTTTCCGTCTCCAGCACGCTGACGACGTCGATGACCAGGCGGATGGTGACCTGTCTCATAACGCGCCTCCCGCACAAATCGAGGCCGCCGGCACCATGGGCAACACGCCCGGAGCGACGCAGCCGGTGAAACCATTGACGTTCAGGGCCTGGATCACAGTGATCGAGGATGTCTGGGTGAAGGTGCGCGGCACCCACAGGACGCGGCCCTTTTCCTCCACCGGCTCGTGCAGGACGACGTCCAAAGTGTAGACGTGCTGCCCCACCTTGCTGGTGTCCACCGACGCGCTCCAGTACCAGCCCTCGGTGTAGACGTCGGGTGAGCCGTAGAGCGCCGGGTACATCACGCCCTGGTCCACAGCCGGGCCGTAGATGTTGGTGACCACCGGCGGCAGGTTGCCGGCCGCGGCGAGGTCGAACTTGTCCACCGCCTCGCCGTGGCTGTTCATCACCGTGCCATGCAGGGTCCGCTCCTCGCCGTCGCGATTGCGCACATGCAGGGACGGTGAGCGCTGGCCATTCTCGTGGTCGCCCAGCAGCTTGGCGATGGCGTTGGGCGTGCGTGCGGCCTTGATGGCGGTTAGCAGGCGGGCGTTGCTTTCCGCCGCCCGGTGGCGGTGGTGGAACGCGCGCGGCAGCGTGTTCGGCACGCCGGACACGCCGATGGTGATCCAGTTCAGCACGGCTTCCGCCGCCTGCGACCCGTCCACGTTGTGCACGCCGATGACTTGGGTGGACAGCCCGCCCGACGTGTCGCCGGGAACGGCGAAGTTCTGCGTGTTGTCCACCACGTAAGCGTTGTTGTCGAGCGTGCCTTCGATCAGCGCCGTTTCGACATCAATGACCGTGACGATGGAAATCTGCACCTTCGTCCCCTTTCAAATCGGGCCCCTTCGCATCGGGACCCTTTTTCAGATCAGACCTGTGGAGGCCGATCAGAGAGCCGCGCCGTCCCCCTGGGCCGCGGAGGCGGCCTGGGCGGAAACCTGGGCCGCCAGCTGCGGCGCATACACCAGCGACGGCCCGTCGATGATCAGCCGCCTCTTGATCGCCCCGCCGAAGGCGAGCGTCAGTCGGTAGGGATAGTCGACGCCGGGGAGCAGCCCCCAGGGCACGTAGCCTTCCCAACGCCGGGCCCAAATGGGATCCGGACGCGGCGGCGTGAAGATATGCGCCCCATCGGGCAGGCCGGCCGGATGCGGGTCGAAGGTCAGGCTGTCCAGCCAGACCGGCGTCTGCACGTCGATGGGCGCCAGCGACCAGCGCACCAGCTGGCCGGGATAGGCGGGGCTGCGCAGCTGCGGCGTCCCGCGGCCGGCGCTGGTCACCGGACTGTCGTCGTACAGGAAGACGGCCGCCTCGACCGGGCTGTCGACCAGCAAGGCGATCACGTCCACGAAGATTTGTATGTTCAAGACAGACATGGAGCCTCTCTTTGCCTGGGCATCATGGTTCGTGACGGGTGTTCGGCGGGTTGCCTCAAACGCGGTCGATGACGAGCGGCACCTTGCCCACCTCGGTGCGGACGAGGTCCGGGCCGCCGGGCTCCACCAAACGGATGCCGAAGCCGTAGCCGGAGCGACGCAGGGCGGCCTCATTGGCTTCCAGCCCGTTGAAGACGGACAGGGAGCGGATCAGCCCGGCCATGACCAGCGGCGCCGACCCTTCCGGCCCCAGACGGGACGCCACATGGGGCACCAGCGCCTGCGCGCCCGGCACGCCGATCACCAGATGCAGCTCCCGGTTGGCGCGGTTGACCTGGAACTGCAGGTCCGTGGCGACCGCCTCGATGTCCAGCACCTGGTTACGGCGGAATTCCTCGATGATCCCGGCCAGCGCCTGCGGGGCGGCGTACTGGGAATCGCCGATGTGCATGAAGTCGCCGCTGCGGCCGGCGTATTCGAACCGCAGGGCATTCAGCCCGGCGTCCTTGCGGTCGGCGCGGCGGATCACCCGGTCGCCGACCTTGTAGCGCAGGCACGGGGCGGCGTTGCCGAACAGGCGGGTGACGACCAGCTCGCCCTCTTCCCCCTCCTTCACCCCGCGGCCGTCGGCATCGACGATCTCCACCAGGTGCAGGCCGGGGACCGTGGTCAGCAACGGGCTGTCCACATCCAGCTGCAGGCCGATGGTCTCCGCCTGGGTGGCGGCGAAATAGCTGAGGATCGACAGGTTCGGGTAGGCCGCCTTCAGGTCGGCGCGCACCTTCGGCGTCAGGATGCCGCTGCCGTACAGCGCGACGCGGAAGCTCTCCCGCGCGGTCTGCGACAGGCCGTCGGCGAAGGCGGCAAGAAGCGCGATGCTCTGGGTGATGCCCATGATGGCCTTGGGGCCGGGATAGGACATCATCAGCTGGAACACGTCCTTGCTCATCGGGCCGGCGCCGATGTAGTTGACGCCGGGAATCTTCTGGAGCACGCCGCCGACCATGGTGCCGCTGCTCCACATCTGATAGTCGGCCAGAGTGGTCGCGACCCACTTGGCGCCGTCGCCCGGCAGGTGATGGGCCATCATGTGCCGGCCCATGAAGGCGCCGGCCCAGGCGTAGGTCTCCTGCAACTCGTCCAGCGGATAGACGGTCTCCGACGGCTTGCCGGAGGAGGTGCCGCCGCTCGCCACGATCTCGAATCCGCAGCGATCGATGGGCACGACCATGCCGGGGCGGGCTTCCGTGAACAGCTCGCGGAAGGTGTCCTTGTCGGTGATCGGCAGCGCCTGGAAGGCCTCGAAGCTGTCGACCGGCGCGGTGCCGGCCGCGCCGTCTATGCGGGCGCGCCACAGCGGGTTGACGCGCGCGATCTCCACCAGCTGGCACAGGCGGCGCTGCACCAGGGCGTCCTGCACATCCGACGGCATCTCGTCCACCGTGCGGCCGAGCCGCCTTTCGGCGTCCCGCAGCACCGACAGGAAGGACGGCAGCGCCAACACGTCATCGATGCTGCGGGGCTGCAAGACCGTGTCCGGCATGACCGAAAGGGCAAGCTCCTGCCCGGAAAGATTCGCATCCGCCTGCTGCGTCAGCATGTTTTTTCCACCGTCCAAATATGAGGTTTGTTGTCGTTGCGCGTGCTCTCGCCGACCCAGTCGCGGCGTATCTCGCGGGCGTGCCGGCGGATTTCGTTAATCAGGGCGTCGATGTCGAACAGGCCGATCTGATGATTCATCATCACGATCCGCAGGACTGTCGAACCGTCCAGTTCCACCTTGGAGACGAAGTAGCGCCCTTCCGCTCGGATGCGGTCGCGCAACGCCAGCTGCAAGGTGCCGAGCTGCGAATCCGGCAGTCCGGCGGGCCGGTGCACGAAGCACAGGATGTTGGATTCCGGCTGGTGCAGGACTTCGAAGTCTGGCTGAGCGGCCAAATGGTCGTGCGCCTGCCGGGTAAGATCGACCAGATAGTCCAACTTCTGTTCGAAGAAGCGCCGGCCGAACAGCGCCCAGACCAGCCACAGGTTCAGGATGGCCGGCCGCTTGGTGCATTCGAAGTTCTTGATGCCGCTCTGGAAGCGGCTCATCTCATCCTCGACGGGGTCGAAGACGTAGCTGTGCTTTTCCGGGAAGGCAGCGCTGGCCGCTTCGGGGTCGCGGTAGAACAGCAGGGTGCACAGCGCCGGCACGAACAGCGTCTTGTGCGCGTCCAGGCAGAAGGAATCGGCCAGTTCCAGCCCCTTCAGGCGCGGGCGCAGCCGATCGGAAACGAGCAGCGCGCCGTTGTGCGCGGCGTCCACGTGGAACCACGCATCGCGCTTGCGCGCCTCGGCCGCGAGTTCCTCCAGCGGGTCGATGGCGCCGACGGAGGTGGTGCCCGCAGCGCCCACAATGCAGAAAACGTCCAGTCCGCGCGCCTTGGCCTCGTCAAGGGCCGCCACGGCGCCGTCGATGTCGATCCGTCGGCGGTCGTTCAGCGGCATGCGGACCACCTGATCGACGCCGAGGCCGAGGATCCCGGCGAGCCGGCTGACCGAATAGTGCGATTCCGCGCCGAAGGCGATGGCCGGGCGGCCCCGCCCACGGCCCGTGGCCCTCACGCCGTCGGTCCAGCTGTCGCCCAGCTTGCGGTTGCGGGCCACCAGCACGGCGGTCATGTTGGCGAGCGACGCGCCGGAGGTCGTCACCATATCGAAGCGGCCAAGCTCCCAACCGAGCAGGCGGCCGAACTCCTCCGCGATGAGCTTGTCAGCGACGTTCGCCAACTGCCCGGCCTCGTAATAGGAGGCGGGCTGCGGCGCCATGGCGCTGACCATGTCAAAGACGGCCGACACCGGCACGACGGAGGAGAACTGCCGGGCCATGTAGCCCCGCGAATTCACCTTGATGCCCGTACGGATGTAGAGATCGAGGATTTCGGCGAAGCGCTTGGCGTCGAAGCTGTCTTTCGTCCCCACCATCAGCGCCCGCGCGGCAGCCAGCAAGGTGTTCGGCCTTTCCAGAACGACCCCCTGGATCTCGTCGTTTTCCAGCAGTTCGGAAAGCTTGCCAGCGGCGATATCGACCGCCGTGTTGAAGCTTTCCACGTCAAAGGCATTCATGAACTCTTCAGTGGATGAGGAGTTCACCGTGCTGATCGACAAAGGGCGAGGCCGCTTTGATAAGGAATCAGTATACTTAAGTATTATTCCCACCTCATGACGGTCCATTTGTGAAAACCATACGGCATAGAAGAGAATGACTCAAGCATATGAGACATCATGATTGCATATGTATTGAATAATATGGACGTATTCAGTATATATTACAGTATACAAACGTCATTTCGAGCTTATTAAAGAAAATGAAATTCGCATTTCGCCCCATGAGCATTCATATGCATTATTCGCCGCGAATCGCTATTCTGAAGTTTTCTTATACGATAATTATATGCATGAATAAATTTGGAACGAAGGCTGTGGACAGCATCTGCCTATATCCGCATGCTGCGATGCAACGCCCTTCGTGTATTTCGCAATCCGTCATTTCCGACGATGACGCCAGCAATGGCGTGCTTCTCTCCGAGTCATCATACGGCCGGCGCATGAATGGTTCATGTTCGGCCGACCGTATGCCCCTCTCGCACATGGCTGTGAGATGATGTGGTGGACGGGCCTTCTACCAAATGCCGGTGATCCGCGTTGACCGTCGAAGAACCACCTCATAGGAGCCGACCATGGGCGTGATGACAGTAAGCGTTACGAACGCCCCCTTCTTCCCGAACCGGGTTCCGTGATCGAGATTGCGCGCGGGCTCACGGGACGCGGAGGGTACGATGGAGGATGGCGCCA
>NZ_JBHSLC010000045.1:0-129514 GCF_042657465.1 Azospirillum himalayense
ATGCCAGTCCCTTCCGGAACCGGTCCGCGGCCAACGGCCAAAACCGCCGCCTGCGCATCCCTTCTCACAACACGGTATCAACGATATCCAAGATCCCGCGGCCCTCAGGTGAACCGCAACACCCCGCGCCCATTCCCTTCGAGGAGTGGGCCGCCAGGGCCAAAACCGATGAACCAGAAATCCGGAGACGAAGCAAACAGCGCCGAATGCTTGGCGCCGTTTCTTTGGATCATCACCCGCTTTTTGATCCGCCGCTGCCGCGTTTGTCTGCGGCGCTGCGTCGGTGGAGCGGTTTATAAGCGTACCCCATCGAACGACGCAAGCCCTTTTTGCACTTCCATGAAAAATTCTTCACAGAGCGACTTATCACCGTAGTCCAAGCTGGAATCAGTGTATGTCCGTCCCTCGCTCGGATCGGGCGCTCCGCCATGGCTGAGCGTGCGGACCAAGGGAGCGGCCTCGCTGCGCCAATCGATTGACGCAGTCACCCCTGTCGGGTTGACAGTGACAAAAATGGTCCGCATGGTCGCCTATAGAAGGTGGTAGCTCCTTGGGCGGTCGAAAAGCCCGCCGCCACAACGGTCCGAAACGTGTGAGGAAGCAATAGGAGGATGACGGTGCGTTCGAGGCTCGGTGGCCTTCCCACGCTCGCCCTGGTTGCCGCTGGTCTGGCGGGGCTCCTCTCCTACACGGTCGCACCGCCCGCCTATGCGGCGGGCGGGCGCACGGCCCCGCCGGAGCGGGTCGCCAAGAACACCGTTAAGGAAACCGGCGAGGACGAGGACGAACGGTCGTCGAGCGCCCATCGCCACATCCTGTCCGTCGGGCGCGGCGACACGCTGATGGACATGCTGACCGGCGTGGACGTCCCGGCCGACGAGGCGACCAACGCCATCGCGGCCCTGCGCAAGGTCTATGATCCGCGCAAGCTGCAGGTCGGCCAGCAGGTCACCGTCCTGTTCGAACCGCGCCGCAGCGGGACCAAGCGATTCGTCGGCCTGGAGTTCCTTCCGGACGTGGTGCGCTCCGTCTCGGTGTCCCGAAAGGGCGACACCGCCTTCACCTCGAGCGAATCGGAGAAGGCGGTCACCCGCCAGCCGGTCGCAGCGCAGACGGTGATCCGATCGAGCCTGTTCGAAGCGGGCAACGCCGCCGGTGTGCCGGTGTCGGTGATGATGGCGCTGATCCGCGACTATTCCTATGACGTGGATTTCCAGCGCGACCTCCAGCCGGGCGACCAGTTCGAGGTCCTGTATGAGCGGCTGGTCACCGCCGACGGCAAGAACGCCGGCGAAGGCGACGTGCTCTACGCCGCGCTGCTTCTCAGCGGCAAGGAATACCCGATCTACCGGCACAAGAGCCGGGACGGGCGGATCGACTATTACAACCGCGACGGCGAGAGCATCCGCCGCGCCCTGCTGCGCACGCCGATCGACGGCGCCCGCATCACCTCGGGCTTCGGCATGCGCCACCACCCGATCCTGGGCTTCAGCAAGATGCACAAGGGCATGGATTTCGGCGCCCCGACCGGCACGCCGATCTACGCCGCGGGCGGCGGTGTGGTCGAGGAGGTCGGACCGAACGGCGCCTACGGCAACTACATCCGCATCCGCCACAACACCCAGATCGCCACGGCCTACGCCCATCTGAGCCGGATCGCCAAGAGCACGCGCCGGGGCGCCCGCGTCGACCAGGGCGACGTCATCGGCTATGTCGGCACCACCGGTCGGTCGACCGGCCCGCACCTGCATTACGAGGTGCTGAAGGGCGGCCAGCAGATCAATCCGAAGAGCATCGACCTGCCGACCGGCGACAAGCTGGAGGGCCGTGAGCTGCAAGCCTTCGAGCAGACGGTGCGGTCGCTGGAGAAGACCTTCGAGCAGGCGCGCAGCGGCCTCCAGCTCGCCCGCACCCCAGGCCCGCACGAGGACAAGGGCTGCACCAAGGCGACGACCTGCTGAGGCGTCGCCTCTCCTACTCCTGGTGAAGAAAGCGGCGGATGGCGCTGGCGAGGATCTGGACGCCCTTCTCCTCGTCGTCCGCCATCTTGCGAAGACGGTCGCGCATGGCCTGAACCTGCGGCTTCATCTGGGACGCCTTGGCGATGGCCAGTTGCGCCTCTTCCGGTTTCATGTCGTCGTCGGCCATGGCGTGCTCCTTCCGCTCGCAACCAGGATGAGACCGTCGGGACCGTCTTTCAACGGTCCGCTCACAATCGAAACAGGCATCAGCGATACAGGCCGGTGCTCTCCACCGCCTGCCCGCCGGTTCCCAGCTTGAATTCCGTGACGCCCGGCGCGCTGTCCGGGTTGATGCCGCCGAGGTCGAGCCAGCCCACGCCGCGCGCCTTCAGCGCCAGGGCCGCGCGCCACAGCACCAGCCGCATCGCGCCGCTCTTGCGCCCCGATTCGCTCGACCAGCCGATCTGGTAGGTGGCCGAACCGCCATGGATGCAGAAGAGCGCGCTCGCCGCCGGGTTGGCCTTGTTGGAACGATCCTCCAAAGCGGCGGCCATCAGCACCCCGTCGCCCTTCCCCCCGCCTTTCAGCAGCCCGTTGCGGATGCGCACGGCCAGCGCGCCGGTCATTGGGCGGAACTGCTTGGTCTGGGCCTGCTCATGCTCCTGCTTCATCAGCCAGGGCAGGTTCTTGGCCTCCCAATCGAGGTCGATGACCAGACCGGCCTTCTCCGCTCCCTTCAGCCGCTGCCGCCAGTCGCGGGCCATCGCAGCCCTCAACTCGTCCTCGCCGCGCGACAGATCGAGCCAGACCGTGCGGTAGCCGGGGCCGAAGCGGCGGAAGCCGCAGCGCCGCAGCATCGCCTCGGCCTCCGAACCGGCGGCGAGTTCAGGGAGCAGGCTGGCCCGGTTCAGCGGATTGTCGGGGCAGGCCCGGCGCAGCAGGCGGAAGACCGCCTCCTGGGTCGCCATGTCCGGCTCCACCCCGTCGAGCCACAGCGGGCCGCGGTGGATCTGGCGCTGGTGGAACAGGCGCAGCGTGCGCCGTTCCAGAAGCTGCACCACCCCGATCGGCGCCTCGTCCCGCCGGATCAGGCCGAGCCGCGGCACGAAACCGTGGGTGCGCCCCATGGCGCCGGCGTAGGCGAAGCACTGCGGCAGGGTGGAGCGGGGAACGCGGGCAAGGAGCGCCGCCCACTCCCCCACCGTCCCCTCGTTCCACAGGATGGTGACGGCGCCGTCGGACGAAGTCGGCATGAGACTGATCCGGCGTCAGGCGGGCGGCAGGGCCGAGGTGGCCTCTTCCACCTGGGCGAAGCTCGGCCGGTATTCGGGCTCCAGCACGTTTCGCGAGTATTCCACCGAGATGGCCGGCGCGTAGCCGGACAGATGCGCGATCAGGCCGATCTTCATCGCCTGATAGTATTTCCCTTCGGCGTGGTAGATGTTCTTCAGGCCGCTGGCGATCGGCGCCAGGAAGCCGTAGGCGACGAGAATGCCGGTGAAGGTGCCGACGAGCGCGCCGCCGATCAGCTTCCCCAGCACTTCCGGCGGCTCGGTGATCGAGCCCATGGTGTGGATCACGCCCAGCACCGCCGCCACGATGCCCAGCGCCGGCACGGCGTCGGCGACCGCCTGGATGGCGTCGGCGATCCGCTGGTGCTCGTGGTGCATGGTCTCGATGTCCTCGTCCATCAGGTCGACCAGCTCGTGCGGGTTGTCGGCCCCCAGCGACATCAGGCGGAGATAGGTGCACAGGAACGCTATGGCGTGGTGGTCGCCGTAGAATTTTGGAAATTGCTGGAAGAGCGGCGAATCCTCGGGTTTCTCGATGTGCTGTTCGAGGGCGAGCAGCCCCTTGGTCTTCGCGATCTTGAAGACCTGGTACATCATGGTGAGAAGTTCGAGGAAATCATCCTTCTTGTATTTTGGCCCTTTGAAGAGGTGCCCGAGTTCCTTGCCGGTGTGGGTGACCACCGCTTTTGGGTTGCCGATCAGGAAGGCGCCGGCAGCGGAGCCCAGGATGATCATGAACTCGAAGGGCATCCACAGCACACCCAGGTGCCCGCCGCCCAGGACGTAGCCCCCGAAGACGCTGAACACCACGACGCCGAAGCCGATCATCACGAACATGTCTTCCGTCCTCCAGCGTCATTTCCCGTGCCTTGGCCGGTCCGCATCCCGGAACCTCGGCCAAGCGGGCGTGCTTGCGTTCTGCCGGCCCAGTGACGCAGCAATCCCTTGAGTTTTTGTAAATCACCCGGCGTCGGACGCGATCCTAGCCGTGACAAAGAGTCCTGTCACGAAAGGAGTACTCGAAAGGCAGCCTGCCGCCGCCGCATGCGCAAAAGAAAAGGGACCGCCCGCGGGCGGTCCCTCCTGACGCGTTCGGACGATCCGGCGCCGGCCCGATCAGCCGATCCGCCAAGTGTCCGGAGCCTCCTCCAGACGCTTGAGGAGCGCCACGCGCTGCTGCTCGATCTCGTCCGGCAGGTGGCTGCCGAAGCGGTTGAACAGTTCCTCCTGGTCCTTGGCCTCGGCCTCGGCTTCCTTCCGGTCGATGTCCATGATCTTCCGGAACTTGTCCTCGGCGAAATCCAGACCGGCCCAGTTCAGGTCCTGGTAGCGCGGCATGTAGCCGAACGGGCTCTCCGCCGCATCGACCGCACGGCCGCGGACGCGGTCGACGATCCAGCGCAGGACACGCATGTTGTCGCCGAAGCCCGGCCAGACGAACTTGCCGTTCTCGTCCTTGCGGAACCAGTTGACGCGGTAGATGCGGGGCAGGTTCTCCACCTTGCCTTCCATCGCCAGCCAATGGTTCCAGTAGTCGGCCATGTTGTAGCCGCAGAAGGGCAGCATGGCGAAGGGGTCGCGGCGGATGGCGGCCTGACCCACGGCGGCGGCGGTCGCCTCCGAGCCCATGGTCGCCGCCCAGTACACGCCCTCGCGCCAGTTGTAGGCCTCGAAGACCAGCGGGAAGGTCTTGGACAGGCGGCCGCCGAAGATGAAGGCGGAGATCGGAACGCCCGCCGGGTCTTCCCAGGCCGGATCGATCGACGGGCACTGCGCCGCCGGGGCGGTGAAGCGCGAGTTCGGGTGCGCGGCGGGACGGCCCGACGCCGGGGTCCAGTCGTTGCCCTGCCAGTCGATCAGGTGGGCCGGCGCCTCGTCGGTCAGGCCCTCCCACCACACGTCGCCGTCGTCGGTCAGCGCGACGTTGGTGAAGATGACGTTGGCGTTCAGCGTCTTCAGCGCGTTCGGGTTCGACTTGATGCTGGTGCCCGGCGCCACGCCGAAGAAGCCGGCCTCCGGGTTGATGGCGCGCAGCGTGCCGTCCGGCTGCGGCTTCACCCAGGCGATGTCGTCACCGATGGTGCGGACCTTCCAGCCCTCGAACTGGGCCGGGGGGACCAGCATGGCGAAGTTGGTCTTGCCGCAGGCCGACGGGAAGGCGGCGGCGACGTAGGTCTTCTCACCCTCCGGGCTTTCCACGCCGAGGATCAGCATGTGCTCGGCCAGCCAGCCCTGCTCGCGGCCCATCGAGGAGGCGATGCGCAGCGCGAAGCACTTCTTGCCGAGCAGGGCGTTGCCGCCGTAGCCCGAGCCGAAGGAGACGATCGAGTGATCGGCCGGGAAATGGACGATGTACTTGTGATCGGCGTTGCACGGCCACGCCACGTCCGGCTGGCCGGGCTCCAGCGGCGCGCCGATGGAGTGCAGGCAGGGCACGAAGTCGCCGTCGCCCAGGATGTCCAGCACCTTCTGGCCCATGCGGGTCATCATGCGCATGTTGACCGCGACGTAGGGGCTGTCGGAGATCTGCACGCCGATGTGCGCGATGTCCGAGCCCAGCGGCCCCATGCTGAAGGGCACCACATACATGGTGCGGCCCCGCATGCAGCCCTCGAACAGGCCGTCCAGCTTCGCCTTCATCTCCGCCGGGGCGACCCAGTTGTTGGTCGGGCCGGCATCCTCCTTGCGCTCGGAGCAGATGAAGGTCCGGTCCTCGACGCGGGCGACGTCGCCCGGATCGGAGCGGCAGAGGTAGGAGTTCGGGCGCTTGGCCTCGTTCAGCTTGATGAAGGTGCCCGATTCCACCATCTCGGCGCACAGGCGGTCGTATTCCTCCTGCGATCCGTCACACCAGTGCACCCGCTCGGGCTTGCACTTGTTCGCGATCTCCTCGACCCAGGCCAGGAGCTTCTTGTTCCGCGTGCGCGTTGTTCCGGTCATCCTTTGCCTCTCAACTCGTCTCCGGGTTCGCCGTCCCTTGGAAGCGGGGTCGGCGCCCGGAGGTCCGGACGGCTGGCCTTTTCGGCCCTTATCGAAGCCGTCCTCGTTCGGTGGCGGTGTCGTTCCGCCGGCTCAAACCACCGCAGCCCGGCCCGCAGGCCGGACGGCGGTCATCCCGACGCGCCCCCCGGGCGCGCCCGATGTCCTGATTGGCAAGAGAGGGGTGGCCCCAGGGCCACAAACCCAAAACGGCAACGGGTCGGTCCGTTATGGTCCACTGACGTTTTCTCCTGGTTGCGCTCTTTTTTGCGCGCCGCTTGCCGCGGCGTCGTGGTTAGCCGTCACGATCGTCCGAATCCATTGAGCCATCGGTCACGCCGGGTGCGCTGCCGGGCGCACTTTGGCGAGCCTGCCGAGCGAGCCCGGCGAGAGTGACCCTAGCGTCTTCGGGGTTTTCCACGCTGTGATCGAAATCAACCCGCGCCATTTCGCCGCTGCGGCGCAGGTCGCAGCCGTCGGGGTCGATCCCGGTCATCACCCAAGGCTCGGCGCCGTCGGCGGAGCGTCCGGCCAGAACCGTGGCGTACAGCCGCAAGGCGTCGGCGTGGTCGGCGTTCATGTGGCTCAGGATGGCGCTCTCGGCCTCGGCCAGCGCCGCTGGGACGCCGGGCAGCAGCAGGTCGGTCCGGTCGAGCCACCGCACCCGGCCGAAGCCGGCCACAAGATGGGCGCGCTCCACCGACACGGCGTAAAGGCTGAAATCGGTGAAACCGGCGTAGAGCGCCGCACCGGGATGGCGCGCCAGGAAGCGGGCGCGGTGGCGCGGCTCCTCCGAGCGCTCGGCCCGCCCGAGAACGGACAGCCGAGGCCCGGACAGCGGCTCCGCCAGCCCCGCCGTTCCGTCGAACAGCAGACCGACGCGCGGATCCCGCGCGATGTTCTTCGTGTGGTCGGCAAGGGTGGAGAGAAGAAGAAGCGGAGTCCCATCGAGATCGAAGGCCACCTGGACCAGCGAGGGATAGGGCCAGCCGCCCCGGCCATCCTGTTGGCCATTGTGCTGGGCGTCATCCCCGCGCAGGGCGGTGGACAGCGCCGCCAGACCGGCACCACGCATCAGGCGCCTTGTGGCGCCTCCCGTTCGGCCGCCAACGTCCGATGACGCCGCGGCGCCCGGCCCCGATGGGGTCGGACGGATGGGGGACTCGTCGGAACTCATGCCCTGAAACGAATGCGTTCTCCCGCGCAGCACCGTTTCCCCGGCGCCGCATTGGTGCCATATTGGCCCAGACAAATAGGTTGGGAAAAGCGAAAAGTTGGCTTTTCATGCCTTTGCGCCGCCTATAGGTCGTCGTGGAGCATTCGGAAAGCCCGCATTTCGAAATAAGACGAAACCATTCTTCCGTAGTAAGCGACATCAGCGGGCCGGCCCTCCGCTTCAGTTGGCCGCCGGCACGGGCCGTCGCCGAAACGGGGCGTGTGACTGGGAACGCGAACGACATGTCTCACACCGTAGCGTTGGTGGATGACGACCGGAACATCCTGACCTCCGTTGCCATGGCGCTGGAAGCGGAAGGCTTCGAGGTGCGCACCTACACCGACGGCGCCGAAGCGCTGCGCGGCCTGACCCAGCGCCCGCCGGACCTCGCCGTGCTGGACATCAAGATGCCGCGCATGGACGGGATGGAGCTTCTCCAGCGCCTGCGCCAGACCAGCCATCTGCCGGTCATCTTCCTGACCAGCAAGGACGACGAGGTGGACGAGCTGATGGGTCTGCGCATGGGCGCGGACGACTACATCAAGAAGCCCTTCTCGCAGCGCCTGCTGGTCGAGCGCATCCGCACCCTGCTGCGGCGCGAGGCGGCGACCCGCGACAAGACCGCGCCGGAACCCGGCGTGCTGCTGACCCGCGGTCCGCTGGTCATGGATGGCGCCCGCCATTCCTGCACCTGGAAGGGCCAGCCCATCGACCTGACGGTGACGGAATTCCTCCTGGTCAAGGCGCTGGCCCAGCGCCCCGGCCATGTGAAGAGCCGCGACCAGCTCATGGACGCCGCCTATGGCGAAAACGTCTATGTCGACGACCGCACCATCGACAGCCACATCAAGCGGCTCCGCAAGAAGTTCAAGGCCATTGATTCCGACTTTGCGCAGATCGAAACGCTCTATGGCGTCGGTTACCGATACAGGGAGTGAGGTCCGCGCGCCGGACCACACCCCCTCCCCATCCGTCAAGCCCGGCGCCGCGCCGCGTGCCGCGTCCCGGCGCCGGGTGCGCGGTGTGCCGTCGCCGCTGACCCTGCGGATTCTCGCCGTCAACGTGCTGGCGCTGCTGCTGCTGGTCGGCGCCCTGCTCTATCTCGGCCGCTACCAGGACCGGCTGGTCCAGGCGGAGCTGGACGCTCTGGAGACGGAGGCGCGCATCTTCGCCTCGGCGCTCGGCGAGGGCGCCGTGCAGCGGGCCGCCGACGAGCCGGAGCTGGGCCAGGAGAGCTACGAACTGTCGCCGGAGCTGGGGCGCCAGATGATCCGCCGGCTGGCGCTGGCGACGGAGACGCACACCCGGCTCTACGGCCCGGACGGGCGGCTGCTGTCGGACAGCCGCGTGCTGACCGGCTCGCCCGGCAAGATCGAGATCCAGGAGCTGCCGCTGCCGCCCTCCGGCGACCCGGCGTCCCGCGCGGTCAACGAGTTCTACGCCCGCTTCATCGATGTGGTGCCGAGCCGGGAGAACCTGCCGCTCTACCGCGAGCCGCCGGGCCACGCCGCCGAATCGGCCGCCCCGCCGCCCAATGTGGAACGCGCGCTGGCCGGCGAGAACAGCGCGACGGTGTGGCGGCTGGCCTCCCCCGTCGCCCGCTCCAACCTGCTGCTCACGGTCGCCGTTCCGGTCCAGCGCTACAAGGAGGTGCTGGGGGCGGTGCTGCTGTCGCGCAGCGGCACGGTGATCGACGAGGCCATCCGGTCGGTGCGCACCGACATCCTGCGCGTCTTCGCGGTGGCGCTTCTGGTCACGGTCCTGCTGTCGCTCTATCTGGCCGGCACCATCGCCCGGCCCATCCGCAAGCTGGCCCAGGCCGCCGACCGGCTGCGCACCGGCCATGGGCGCCACACGGAAATCCCCGACTTCACCCGCCGCGGCGACGAGATCGGGGAGCTGTCCGGCGTGCTGCGCGACATGACGGCGGCGCTGTGGGCCCGCATGGACGCCATCGAGCGCTTCGCCGCCGACGTCGCCCACGAGATCAAGAACCCGCTGACCTCGCTGCGCAGCGCGGTCGAGACGGTCAGCCGCATCCAGGACCCGGCCCGCCGCGACAAGCTGATGGCGATCATCGCCGACGACGTGCAGCGGCTGGACCGGCTGATCAGCGACATCTCCAACGCCTCGCGCCTGGACGCCGAGCTGTCGCGCGCCGCGCTGGAGCCGGTGGACATCGGCGCCATGCTCCGCACGCTCGCCGACATCCACCGCACCACCGCGGAAGACGAGGACGAGGAGGACAGCGACGGAGCGGAGACCCCGGCGAGCGTCGTCATCGAGCCGCCGCGCGGCGGGTCGCTGACCGTGAAGGGGCTGGAGGGGCGGCTGACCCAGGTCTTCCAGAACCTGATCGCCAACGCCCTGTCCTTCTCGCCGCCCGGCGGGCAGGTCCGGCTGGCCGCCCGGCGCACCCCGGACGGCGCGGTCGAGGTGACGGTCAGCGACGACGGCCCCGGCATTCCGGAGGGCAAGGAGGAGGCGATCTTCGAGCGCTTCTACACCGAGCGGCCGGCCGGCGAGAAGTTCGGCACCCATTCGGGGCTCGGCCTGTCTATCTCCAAGCAGATCGTGGACGCCCACGGCGGCACCATCCGGGCCGCCAACCGCCTCGGCCCCGGCGGGGAGACGATCGGCGCCGTCTTCACCGTGCGCCTGCCGCGCCCCTGATTGAATTTCCACATCGCGGATGCGGCATAGTTGCAATTTGAGAAAAGACGTATGGACAAAGTCGTGGGTGCGGCGGATGCTCGATTCCGGTCATTCCCGCGCCCGCGACGGCTGGCCTTTCGACAACCGGACGTCACCAACCGGAAGAGGGGCCATGTCAGACTCCAAGTCCGACCTCAAGCCGATCGCACCGCGCCCGATCGACGGGCCCGCCGCGGCCAAGGTGATCGATTTCCGCCGTTACCGGCTGGCCCGCCTGATCAACGACGCCAGCGTCCAGCAGGGCGAACTGGCCCGGATGATGCGCGCGTCGGCCGACGAGCGGACGCAGCTGGCGCAAGCGCTCCAGGGCGCCCAGCGGCATCTGGCCACCATCGCCGACAGCTACAGCCACCTTCTGACCCGGCTTGCCCGCGAGAAGGACTTCCGCACCGCCTGCCAGGAGGCCGCGGAACTGGACGATCTGGAGGAGATGATCCGGCGGCGCGACGCCCTGGCCAACGAGTTGCTGGACATCCGCCGCACCGCCCGGCCCGGCGGCCCATGCCTGAGCCTGACCGTGGGCTGCGACCGGCCGGGCTGACGCCGGAAACCGGTGTCGGGCGCGAGGCCATGGCGGTCGCACCGGCGCATCGGGCGCGTTCGGGCGGGAAAAGGATGCATTTTCGGCATCCCATTGACAGAAGCGGCGGCACGCCTCACCTTCGCGGGATCATGGCAACGATTCATGGCACCTGCGTCCTGGTCGGCACATGGAATGGCGGCCATGGAAACGGCGGCAACCGGGGCGAAACGCCCATCGGCGTGCTGCTGCGGGGACCGTCGGGCAGCGGCAAGTCCGATCTGGCCCTGCGGATGATCGACGCGGGGGCGCTGTTGGTGGCCGACGACCGGGTGGAGCTGCGTGTGGACGATGGCAGGGTGATGGCGACGGCGCCGACGGCGCTGGCCGGACTGCTGGAGGTGCGGGGGGTCGGTATCATGCCGATGCCCACCGCCACGGAGGCGGAGATCGGTCTGGTCGTCGACTTGGTGCCGCGCGACGCCGTGGAACGCCTGCCCGAGGAGGAAACCGTGGACCTTCTCGACCGGACCCTGCCACGCCTCGCCCTCTGCCCCTTCGACGCCTCGGCGCCGGCCAAGCTGAAACTGGCCGCGACCGCCGCGCGTGCGGGTTCGCTGGGAAAGGTGCCCGACCTGTCATGACCGATCGTCGTCACTTGGAAGACCAACCTACGGAACAGGCCATGGGACAGGGTGGACAGTTGGTGCTCGTCACCGGCATGTCCGGAGCCGGCATGTCCGTCGCCCTGAAGGCGCTGGAGGATCTGGGCTACGAGGCGGTGGACAACCTGCGCCTCTCGCTGGTCCCGGCGCTGCTGGAGCAGGCCGACCCGCGCCGGCGCCCGCTGGCCCTGGTCATCGACAGCCGCACCCGCGATTTCTCCGCCCATGCCATGCTGGAGGAGGTGGAAGCGCTGAAAGCCCGCGCCGGGCTGGACGTGCGGCTGGTCTTCCTCGACTGCGGGGATGAGACGCTGCAGCGCCGCTTCACCGAGACGCGCCGCCGCCACCCGCTGGCCATCGACCGTCCGGTGCCCGACGGCATCCAGCTGGAGCGCACCATGCTGCTGCCGCTGAAGCGGCAGGCCGATGTGACCATCGACACCACGCAATTGTCGATCCACGACCTGCGCCGCATCCTGGCCGGCAACTTCCAGATCGGAACCCAGGCGGCGCTCCAGGTCTTCGTCACCTCCTTCTCGTTCCGGATGGGGTTGCCTCGCGAGGCGGACCTCGTGTTCGACGTACGATTCCTGACGAATCCCCATTATGATCAGGACCTGCGACCGCTGACCGGATTGGACCCCCGCGTGGCGGCGCGGGTGGAGGGCGACCCGGATTTCGCCGAATTCTTCCGTCATCTGACGGACCTGTTGCAGCCGCTTTTGCCGCGCTACAACCAGGAGGGCAAGAGCTACCTGACCATTGCGGTCGGCTGCACGGGTGGCAAGCACCGCTCGGTGTTCGTCGCCGAACGGCTGGCCGCATGGCTGGGCGGGCTGGGGCTGAAGGTCGGGATCAGTCACCGGGAGCTGGAACGGCAGGCCCCGCGGGCCGGCTGACAGCGCAGGGTTGGCCGGGAGGGTTGGCACAAGGGGCGGGTCGGATCGATCCGGATAAGGGATCGTTCATAAGTGCCGCAATAAGAATGCGGCTTCGGGGGAGGCTCCAGAATTGAAGGATGTCCCATGATCGGTATGGTTCTGGTAACCCACGGGCGCCTCGCGGAAGAGTTCATCGCCGCGCTGGAGCATGTGGTGGGTGAGCAGCAGCAGGTGCGGGCCGTGTGCATCGGCCCAGACGACGACATGGAGCAGCGCCGTCAGGACATTCTGAACTCCGTTGCCGACGTGGACGACGGGTCCGGCGTCGTCGTGCTGACCGACATGTTCGGCGGGACCCCCTCCAACCTCGCCATCTCCATCATGGACAAGGCGAAGGTCGAGGTGATCGCCGGCGTGAACCTGCCGATGCTGATCAAGCTGGCCAGCGTGCGCCGCCAGGAAACGCTGACCCACGCCGTGACCGCCGCGCGCGAGGCCGGTCAGAAATACATCAACGTCGCTTCCTCGCTGCTGTCGGACGGGTGACCCGATGAGTTCTCCAGACGAGAAGGCGCCCGCACAAGGCGCCCCTGGGATCGACGGACAGAATCCGGAGAGGAATCCCGAGATCTGCCAGACCGTCACGATCAGCAACCAACGCGGCCTGCACGCCCGCGCGGCGGCGAAGTTCGTGAAGCTGGTCGCCACCTTCGATTGCGAGATCGAGGTGCGGCGCGGCGAGACCCAGGTGTCGGGCGAATCCATCATGGGCCTGATGATGCTGGCCGCCGGCCCCGGCACCTCGGTGGAGCTGTACGCCTATGGCCGCGAGGCCGAGGAGGCCATGGCGGCGCTCGTGGATCTGATCACCCGCAAGTTCGATGAAGACTGACGTTCCGGCCGCCGGCCAGGGGCGGTCGTTGCGCGGGCTGGGCGTTTCGCCCGGCATTGCCATCGGCCCGGCCCATGTGGTGGAGAGCGGCGCCGTCCGCGTTCCCGAATACACCCTCACCGCCGATCAGGTGGAGGCCGAGGCCGCGCGCTTCGCCGACGCCTGCGGCAAGGCGCGCCGCCAGATCCGCAAGCTGAAGGCCAAGGCGCTGGTGCTGCCCGGCTCGGCGTCGGAGGAGATCGGCTTCCTTCTCGACGCCCATCTGGCGATGGTCACCAACTCGCGCCTGACGCGCGGCGTCGAGCGCCGCATCCAGCAGGAGCTGGTCAACGCCGAGGCCGCGGTGCAGGCGGAGATCGCCACCATCGCCCAGACCTTCGCGAGCATGGAGGACAGCTATCTCGCCGGGCGAATCGCCGACGTGCGCGAGGTGGGGCGGCGCCTGATCCGCAACCTGATGCGGCACGAGTATCAGGCCTTCTCGATGCTCAACCCCGGCGCGGTGATCCTGGCCGAGGAGCTGACCCCGGCGGACACCGCCCTGCTCGACCCGCGCCGCGTCGCCGGCTTCGCCACCGTGCTCGGCGGCGCCGAGGGGCACACGGCGATCATGGCGCGCTCGCTGGGCATCCCGGCGGTGCTCGGCGTCGGCGGGCTGCTGGCCGGGCTGAGGAACGGGATCACGGTCATCATCGACGGGGTCCAGGGGCGCGTCATCATCGACCCCACCCCCGAGGTGCTGGAGGACTACCGGCAACGCCGCGCCGAGCGCGAGCGCGAGCGCGAGCAGCTGAAGGGCCTGCGCAAGCTGCCGGCGGTCACCCGCGACAACACCGCGGTGACGCTCCAGGCCAATCTGGAATTGCCGCGCGACCTCGACCACGCGCTGGAGAACGGGGCGCAGGGGATCGGGCTGCTGCGCACCGAGTTCCTGTTCATGAACCGCGACCAGCTGCCGGACGAGGACGAGCAGTACACCGTCCTGCGCTCCATCGTGGAGGGCATGGGCGGGCGCACCGTCACCGCCCGCACCATGGATGTCGGCGGGGAGAAGCTGGCCGGCTGGATGGCGGGCCGCTACGGCGAGCCGGCGAACCCGGCGCTCGGCCTGCGCGCCGTCCGGCTCGGCCTGCGCGAGCCGAAGCTGCTGGAGACGCAGCTCGCCGCCATGCTGCGGGCCGGCGTCCACGGGCCGCTGCGCATCCTGCTTCCGATGATCTGCTCGGTCGCCGAGGTGCAGCGCGTGCGCGAGATGATGGGCCAAGTCGCCCGCCGCCTGCGTCGCCGCGGCGTTCCCATCGCCGACCCGTTGCCGCCGGTGGGCGTGATGGTGGAGGTTCCGGGGGCCGCGCTGTCCGCCGACGCGCTGGCCTACGCCGCCGACTTCTTCTCCATCGGCACCAACGACCTGACCCAATACACGCTGGCCATCGACCGCGGCGACGAGCAGGTCGCCTCGCTCTACGATCCGCTGCACCCGGCGGTGCTTCGCCTGATCCAGTTCACCATCGAGGCGGCGCTGCGCGCGCGCATCCCGGTGTCGGTCTGCGGCGAGATCGCCGGCGATTCGCGCTACACCGCGCTGCTGCTGGGGCTGGGCGTGCGCGACCTGTCGATGGTGCCGCCGGCCATTCCCCTGGTGAAGCGGCGCATCCGCAAGCTGGACCTTCAGGAGGCGACCCGCCGCGCCCGCGTCATCATGGACCAGAGCGACAGCGGGCGGATCGCCGCCCTGCTGGACGACTTCAACGCCGTCGGCTGAGAGGCGGCCGACCGACGGCATCCACGCCGTTTGTCCGGCCACCCGCTTCCGCCCGCTGAAGGTCAAGACCTTCATCGACATGCTGAGCGACACGCGGAACTGGCCGACGCGTCTGCGCTGGAACGCCCGGCCGCAGCCCTGATGCGCATTCCGACCGGAGATCCGCCCCAATCGAATGATCGCACCGGTTGTTGACAACCCCCCATTGTGAAATACTGGCATGCCCATCCGTTGAGGCGCGGCTTCCGGCGGACAGACCAGAATTGGCGGGCCTTTGTCTTCGGGAATACGGAAAGGCAAGCAGGATGCGCTCTGGACTACGGAACGGCGGCCGCGAGCCTGAAGCCGCCTTCGATCTGAACACGGCCTTCGATCAGCGCGATACGCTGTTCACCAGGGCCGCGGAACACATGTCCGACATCGTCGCCAACCCGCCGTGCGGCTCTCACGCCTTCGACCTGCTGAACGGTGGCCTCCGCGAGTTGTCGAGCCTGATGATCCGGCAATTGCCCCTGACGACGGCGCGCGAGGCACGCCTTGCCCACGCCCTTTGCCAGGAGGGGATCGTCGAAGACACGAAGGCCCTGGCCCTTGGCGAGGGCGTGGCCCTGTTCCTCGACCGGCTTCAGGCCGCCGCCGATCATGCGGGCATCGGTCCGGCCGCGAGCCGGAGTCCGGCGTTGGGCGCCATGGCGTCAACGCCCACGCAAGGCTTGGATGAGGTTCTCAGCACGCTGCGGGCGTGCCGCACCGCGATGGAGGACCAAGGGAACGGCGCCGAGCGGCTGCTCCCCCTTCTGGACGATGCCATAACGGCCCTGGAGCGCATGGCGCTCTCCGAAGCCGTCGCCCGCTTCGACCGTACAGCCGACGCCATCGAGGCCGCGATGCCGAAGGCCCTGCCGACCAAGCCGACCGAGCGGATGCTCGCCGCCGGAGCCAGGGCGGGGAGCGTGGCTCTGGACGCGGCGCGGCGGATCTATCAGGCTATGGCGTCGGAGTTCCTGTCACCAAGGAAAGGGGTCGGGGAGTGACGGTCGCCTTGCCCATCACACCATCGTCAACCGAGTTTCTCAAGGATCGCATCGCTCGGCCGCTTGCCCGTGGTCTGGTGACGATCCTGCGCGGTCGCCGGGGCGATCCGCCCCCCGCCGAGCCCGCGGAAACCCGCGTCGACATCCACCGGCAGCCCTTGCGCACGGCACTGGACTGGCACCAGGACATGATCGCCGTGTGGAAGCGGAATCCCAGCTTCGGTCCGGACCTGCACGACGACCTGAAAAGCACGGGGCTGCTGCCGCGCTGCGTCATCCTGACGTCGCGGGACGGCGGACCGCTGTGCTTCCGCTACATCGGGGAGCCGACCCGACGGGTCTTCGGCGACCGCTGGGCCGACCAGAACATCGGCAAGCCCCATCTCGAGGACGTGCACGGCGCCTACGCCCAGGCCATCGACGCGCAGTACCGGGAGGCGGTGGAGGGCGGGGAACCGGTGTACAACCATCTGGTGATCACCGGACTTCCCCGCCCGCCCGTCAATTACCGGCACCTCCTGTTCGGTTGGTCACTGGGCCATCGCCGTCAGGCCCTGCTGGCGCTGATCGATTCCTGACGCGGGTCGGCCCGGGCGTCAGGCCGCGCGGGCGAGGTCGGCGGCGATCTGCGCCAGATCGCCGAGGAACTGCGCGCGGCTGAAGCGCACGAGGTGCATCGGCAGCGTCTTCAGGCCGATCTGGTTGTAGGTGATGGCCGGCTCGTCATCGATGTGGCGCGGTCCCATCTTCCGCTCCGCCCAGACCGGGACGATGTCGGGATCTACGACCGAGATGAACCAGGTCGGCGACCACAGCAGCCACGCCGCCAGCTTGTTCACCCGCTGGCAAATCGGGAACAGTCCGCGGCCCTGGAAATCGGGCCGCGTCCATCCCGCGTTCGTCCACACCACCTGCCCGCGCGTGCTGTTGGCGGTGTCGGACGTGCAGGTGCACCATTCACCATCCGGAGCCTGCGTGGCCGGGTCATCATAGAACACCGTCATGGCGTTGAAGCGGTCGCCGATGGACTGCGTGCTGCAATCGTAGAGCAGCCCGGCCTGGGCGGTGACCACATCGCCGGAGGCGGCCGTCCCGCAGATCCAGAAGGCGTTGCCCGGAGTCAGGGAGCGGCAGGCCGGATGGGCCGCCGGAAGCATCGGCTCCCAGGACCCCGCGGCCACCGCCGCCTCGTTGACGCGCACCAGCGCCGGCATGTCGAACACGACGGAGAGCGTGACCCCGCGGCCGGACGCCAAGCCGGCGAGTTCATCGCGGGCGGCCTGAAGCAGGCCGGAGAGGGGGCCCGACGGGACGGGGAGAGCGGACAGGGCGATGGAGGTCCGTTGCGTACCGGTGAACATGGATGTCTCTTCCTTGGGTTGGAAAGGATTGGCGTCAACCGCCAAGCGAGGCGCGATCCGCCCCGCACATCCACATCATCGTCTCCACGAAACCACCATTACTACTTTTGCGGACACCGCCGCCCGGAAACGCGCGGGGCGTCCGCTCCACCGGACCGGACACCCCGTCGTTTCCCTGCCGCCCTTCGGAGCGGGCGTCTTACCGGCCCTTGCCGTCCGAGGACACCGCGGCCGCCTCGTTGGAGGAGGCCGGTGTCGAACCGCCGGCACCCTTCGCCGGGCTGCCGGGCACCCACCAGCGGCGGGCTTCGCCGTCCGCGGCCTCCGGAGCCGCCTCGCCACGGGTCTTCAGCATCGAGAAGACGATGGAGCCGCCGACCAGGAAGGCCGTGATGCCCAGCGCCAGCGCCGTCGGCATCTTGTAGATGTCGACCATCATCATCTTGGCGCCGACCACCACCAGAACCAGCGACAGGCCGTACTTCAGGTAATGGAAGCGGTGGATGATCGAGGCCAGCGCGAAATAGAGGGCGCGCAGGCCAAGGATCGCGAAGACGTTGGAGGTCCAGACGATGAACGGGTCGGTGGTCACCGAAAAGACCGCCGGGATGGAGTCCACGGCGAAGACCAGATCGGTGAACTCGATCAGGATCAGCACGAGGAACAGCGGCGTCATCATCCGCACGCCGTCGCGCATCACGAAGAACTTCTGCCCCTCGTAGCCGTCGGTCATGCGGAAGCGGGAGCGGACGAACTTGACGATCCGGTTGTTTTCCATGTCCGGCTCGTCGTCCACCGACATCAGCATCTTGATGCCGCTGAAGATCAGGAAGGCGCCGAAGATGTAGATGATCCAGTGGAATTCCTGGATCAGCGCCGTGCCCGCCACGATCAGCACGCCGCGCATCACCAGCGCGCCCAGGATGCCCCAGAACAGCACCCGGTGCTGGTATTGCGGCGGCACCGCGAAATGCGTGAAGATCAGCGCGATGACGAAGATGTTGTCGACGCTCAGGCTGTATTCGATCAGGTAGCCGGTCAGGAACTCCAGCCCTTTCTCGGCGCCCTGGAAATGAAAGACGCCGGCCGCAAAAATCATCGCCAGCGTGGAATAGGCCGCGCAGCGCATCAGCGCCTCGCGACCGGAGATCACATGGGATTTCTTGGAAAATACACCAAGATCAAAGGCCAAAAGCACGCCAACGAAGACGGCGAAGCTGGCCCACATTAAGACAATCTGGTCCATGGAACTGTCCCTTGCTTCATGCACTCCGCTCCCGCAAGCGGAGACTTCGATCGTCACATGAGCAGTCCGACATCACCGATGCGCCACGGCGGGACGCATCGGCCAGAGGGGCCCGGACTGGAATCGCGGCCGCAAGGTCTGCGGCCGACGGAAAAGAGCGCGCGACGGCTCGGCCGCAGCGCGTCGGAACACCCGCCTCCATCGTTCGCCGTGGAGACGTGGCGGTCGGTCAGTATGTTGGTTCGGTGCGGTTCATGTCGATGTCTCCCAAAGGCCCGTCGGGTGCCGTCGTCCGGCGGCGGGCCTTGTGGGGAGCGGGACCCAGGGGGAACAACAGGGCCAGCTTCCGCAAGGCCGCGCCAAGGCGACGGCTCAATGGGAAGTCCGACATCACAGCGCCGGGCGACGCTGCCAGAGGGGCCCGGACCTCGACCGTCATGTAGTCAGACCCCGGCCCGGCGACAAGAGGGGGGCACGGTCTTCGCGAACCGTGATTGGTGTGATGGCCGAATGCGGCTTGACCGGAGCCGTTCCGCCCGCGTAGCTTCGCACCCGACGGTTGCCCGAAAGGGCTGAAAATGGGAACACGGTGCGGACCCCGCGGCAATTTGCCGTGCGAGGGTTCTACGCCGGGGCTGCCCCCGCAACTGTAAGCGGCGAGTCGTCCATCGGAATGCCACTGGGATCGCGATCCTGGGAAGGCGATGGGCCGACGATAACCCGCGAGCCAGGAGACCTGCCGTCAGTCGTGGTCACACGCGAACACGTTCGGGCGGGGTGCACCGAAGGTCGTCGAACCGGGAGTCCGTTCGCGGAGCGTCCGGTGGGACTTCGTTCGCGGTGACGTGCCACCGGCGTCCCGCCCGAGGTTTCAATGAGTGTCCGCGTTCCCCGCCTTCACCGGACGGCGTCCTTCGCCGCCCTTCTGGGAAGCCTTGCCCTTCCCGTGTCGGCCTTCGCCGACTCCACCACCATCATCACGACGCTTCCGCCGGTCTCGGTGACCGCCAACCGCGTCCCCACCGCCGCCGAGGAAACCGGCAGCGCCCTGACCGTCATCACCCGCGAGGAGCTGGAGCAGCGCCAGACCCAGCTGCTGTCCGACGCGTTGCGCGCGGTGCCCGGCGTCGCCGTCAACCGCACCGGCCCGATGGGCACCCTGACCCAGCTCCGCATCCGCGGGTCGGAGGGCAACCAGACGCTCGTCCTGATCGACGGGATCGAGGTGAACGATCCCGCCGCCGGTTCCGAATACGACTTCGCCAATCTGCTGGCCGGCGACGTGGAGCGCGTCGAGGTGCTGCGCGGCCCGCAGAGCGCGCTTTACGGCTCCGACGCGGTCGGCGGCGTCGTCAACATCGTGACCCGCCGTGGCGCCGGCGCCCCCCGGTTCCGCGCCGCCGTCGAGGGCGGATCCTTCGGCACCGCCGCCGGGCGGGCCTCCTTCGGCACCGGGACCGACCGCTACGACCTGTTCCTCAGCGGCCAGGGCGTCACCAGCGACGGCGTGTCGGTCGCCGACAAGCGGCTCGGCAACCCGGAGAAGGACGGCTACCGCAACGGCACGCTGACCGGAAACGCCGCCGTCCGCCCGACCGAGCGCAGCGAGATCGCGGTAACCGGCCGCTACACCCGCTTCCGCACCGACACCGACGGCTTCGTCGGCGGGCGCGGCGCCGTCGATGACGGGACCAGCACCGCTGGGGAGCAGTATTTCGGGCGCATCCAGGGCAAGATCGCCCTTCTCGACGGAAAGTGGGAGCACATCGTCGGCCTGACCCATGGCCGCCAGCGGCGTGACTACCGCGACGACGCCAAGACGGTGACCAGCCGCTACGATGGGCGCAAGACCAAGGCCGACTACCAGACCAACCTGACGCTGAACAGCGGCCCCGCGGACCATGTGCTGACCGCCGCCGTGGAGCATGAGGAGGACAAGGCGATCAGCCGCAGCAGCTTCTCCAGCTTCGACCGTTCCATCGGCTCCACCGGGCTGGTGGGCCAGTACAAGCTGGGGCTGTTCGACCGGCTGACCCTGACCGGCAGCGTCCGCCACGACGCGAACGACCTGTTCCGCGACGCCACCACATGGCGCACCACGGCGGCCTATCTGATCGAAGACAGCGGGACGAAGCTGCGCGCCTCCTACGGCACCGGCGTCAAGAATCCCACCCTGTTCGAGCTGTACGGCTACACCGCCACCTACGCCGGCAACCCGAACCTGAAGCCGGAGCGGGCGCGCGGCTGGGACGCCGGGTTCGACCAGTCGCTGTGGGGCACGCGGGCCTCGGTGGACGGCACGTGGTTCGACCAGCGCATCCGCGACCTCATCACCGGCACCGGGCGGACCTCCGTCAACATGCCGGGCGAGTCCCACATCCGCGGCTTCGAACTCGGCCTGTCGGTGGAGCCGATGGAGCGGCTGACCGTCCGCGGCTCCTACACCTGGACCGACGGCGAGGATTCCACGGGGGCGGAGCTGGTGCGCCGGCCCAAGCAGCTCGCCAGCCTGACCGTCAATTACCGCTTCCTGGAGGACCGAGCGAACGCCAACCTCGGCGTCGTCTACAACGGGCGGTCCAGCGACTGGGCCTACGATCCCTTCTACAACCGGCAGGTCGTGAATCTCGCCCCCTACACGCTGGTCAACATGGCCGGGTCCTACGCGCTGTCCGAGGGGGTCGAACTCTTCGGGCGCGTGGAGAACCTGTTCGACCGCCGGTACCAGGAGGTCTGGACCTACGGCGCGCCGGGACGGGCCGGGTATCTCGGGCTGCGGCTGTCGCTGTGAAGCCCACCTTTCTCGGGCTGGCCGCCGCCCTCCTGCTGATCGCGGGAGGGCCGGCGGCGGCGTGGGAGGCGCCGCCGGCAAAACCGCCCGGCAAACCACAGCGCATCGTCTCCCTGAATCTCTGCGCCGACGAGCTGCTGCTGCGGCTCGTCGGGCCGGAGCGCCTCGCCGCGGTGACGTGGCTGGCGCGCGATCCCCGCGCCTCCTCCGTCGCGGCGCTGGCGGCGCGGGTGCCGGTCAACCACGGGACGGCGGAGGAGATCCTGCCGCTCAACCCCGACCTGATCGTCGCCGGGCGCTACACCACGCGGGTCGCGGTCGGGCTGCTGACGCGGCTGGACGCGCCGCTGCTGGAGCTGGACGTCCCGCAGAGCGTGGCAGGGGTGGCGGAGCAGATCCGCGGCCTCGCCCGCGCCGTCGGTGAGCCGGACCGCGGGGAGGCGCTGGTCGCCGACCTGCTCTCCCGCCTCGACGCCCTGCCCCCCGCCGCGCCGGAACCGCGCCCGACCGCGGTGGTGCTGCGCCCCAATGGCTTCGTCGCCGGGTCCGGGTCGCTGGTCGACGAACTCCTGACCCGCGCCGGGCTGGAGAACATGGCCGACCGCCTGCCGCTGGGCAGCCAGGGCGCCCTGCCGCTGGAAGCGATCATCCTGGGCGGCGCGGACGTGCTGATCGTCGACGCCGCACCCGACGCGCCGCCGTCGCTGGCCGGCGCCCTGCTGCACCACCCGGCCCTGAAGGCCTTGAAACGTCAGGTCCGCACGCTGTCGCTGCCCTCCCGCCTGTGGACATGCCCCGGCCCGCAGATCGCCGAGGCCGCGGAGCGGCTGGCCGCCGCGCGAGAGGCGCTGCCATGAACCGGGATTCCCGCATCCCCTACCCCGCCCTGGTCGCCGGGCTGACGGTTCTGGCGCTGACGCTCTGCGCGGTGTCGGCGGCGGTCGGCTATGTGCCGTTCGACCTGGGCGCCGCCCTGTCCGACTGGCTCGCCGGGCGCCCCACCCTGGGGGCGCTGGTGCTGGCCGAGCTGCGCCTGCCGCGCGCCCTGCTCGGCCTGCTGGTCGGCTTCAGCCTGGGGCTGACCGGCGCGGCGATGCAGGGCTGGCTGCGCAACCCGCTGGCCGAGCCGGGTCTGGTCGGCGTGTCGAGCGCCGCGGCGCTGGGCGCGGTGATCGTCTTCTACAGCGGCCTGTCCGCCGCGCTGTCGCTCGCCCTGCCGCTGGGCGGCATGGCCGGGGCCGCGACGGCGGCGGTTCTGCTGAACCTGATGGCGGCGCGGGGGGCCGGAACCACCGCGCTGGTCATCGGCGGCATCGCCATCAACAGCCTCGCCGGGTCGCTGACCGCACTGGCCCTCAACCTCGCCCCCAACCCCTACGCGGCGCTGGAGATCGTGTTCTGGCTGATGGGATCGCTGGCCGACCGCGGCACCGACCAGCTCTGGCTCGTCCTGCCGCCGATGCTGGCGGGCTGGGCGCTCTGCCTGTCCGGCGCCCGCGCGCTCGACGCGCTGACGCTTGGGGAGGACGCGGCGCGCAGCCTGGGCTTCGACCTCACCGGGCTGCGCGTCCGGCTGATCGCCGGGGCGGCGCTGGCGGTGGGCAGCGCGGTGTCGGTCACCGGCGCCGTGGGCTTCGTCGGGCTGGTGGCCCCGCACCTGATGCGCCCGCTGGCCGGGGCGCGTCCGGGACGGCTGCTGCTGCTGGCCGGTCTGGCCGGGGCGTGCCTGACGCTCGCCGCGGACATCGCGGCCCGGCTGCTGCCGACGCGGCCGGAACTGAAGCTGGGCGTGGTCACCGCCCTGATCGGGGCGCCCTTCCTGATCGTCCTGATCGCCCGGCTGCGGCGGGAGGAGGCGTGATGCGCATCGAAACCCACGGCCTGTCCGCCAAAGCCGGCGGGCGCACCATCCTGACGGGTGTCAATCTCACCATCGAGCCCGGCGCCTTCACCGGGCTGATCGGCCCGAACGGCGCCGGCAAGACCACCCTGCTGCGCCTGCTCGCCGGTCTCGCCGAGCCGGCGGCGGGCCGCGTCACCTTCGACGGACGGACCGCCGCGCAGGCCGGACGGCGGGCGCTCGCCCGCGGCATCGCCTATCTGCCGCAGAGCGGCCCGGTGCACTGGCCGCTGCGCGCCGAGGCGCTGGTCCTGCTGGGCCGCCTTCCCCACCGCGGCCCCCTGGGCGGGATCACCGCGGCGGACCACGCGGCGGTGGAGCGGGCGCTGTCCACCGCCGACGCCGCCCACCTGCGCGGGCGGATCGTCGGCACCCTGTCGGGGGGTGAGCGGATGCGCGTCCTGCTCGCCCGCGCCCTGGCGACCGAGGCGCCCGTCCTGCTGGCCGACGAGCCGGTCGCCGCCCTCGACCCCGGCCATCAACTGGCCTGCATGGCGCTGCTGCGCGACACCGCCCGCCGGGGCAGCGGCGTGGTGGCCGTGCTGCACGACCTGACCCTGGCCGCCCGCTTCTGCGACCGGCTGATCCTGCTGTCGGGCGGCGGCGTGCTGGCCGACGGCCCGCCCGGCCGGGTGCTGACCGACGACACCCTGCGCGCCGCCTACGGCATCGCCGTCCACCGCTTTGAGGCCGACGGCGAACCCTTCCTGCTTCCCTGGCACGCCCTGCCTTCCCCGACTTGCCAACCGGAGACGCCTTGATGAGCGACCTGACTTCCCTGCTGCGCGACGCGCTGAACGATCCGGCGACCGGCTGGAGCCTCGGCGCGTTCGGCGCCATCGCGGAGTTCATCCGCGACCCGGACGAACCCGTCGCCCTGCGCGACGACGGCCCGGACCTGGAGGCGCGAACCGCCCGCGGCGGGCTGCGCCTGCGCCCCACGCCGGCCATCCGCGCGGTGCCCTACCGGACGCGCAACGGCAGCCTCGCCGTGGCCCTCTGCCTGCCCCGGCACGTCGGCGCGATGAACCGGCGCCGCGTGGTCACCGAACTAGGTCCCGACCGCGAGGCCATCGCCGAGACGGACCGCGACGCCCGGCTGTTCGACCTCGGGCTGGGCGTCTTCCAGACCGATGTCTGCGTCCGCAGCACCGACTCCGCCACCATCGCCCGCCTGCGCGCAGTGGTCGGGACGGAGCTGCTGGCGCCGGGCAACCCCCTGCCGCCCGACCTGCCGGCGCTCAGCCCCGACCGCGTGTTCATCGGCCCCTTCGGCCGGATCGAGGTCAGCCAGCCGATCCCATCGCCCGACGGCCGCAGCCCGGAGGGTCCGCACACCCACGTCCTGCCGAAGCTGTTGGCCCACAACCGGACCCACGCGGCGACCGTCCCGATCCCCGACGGCTGGGTGCCCAGCCTGTACCTGTCGCCGCCCGCGGCGTCCTTCGCCGCGTGGGAGGGGTTGGGGCGCTGAGACCCTGCCCCCACCCCGGCCCTCCCCCGCTGCCGCAGGGGAGGGAGAAAGAAGTCCCCTCCCCCGCCCAGCGGGGGAGGGTCAGGGTGGGGGCAAGGCCGCCGCCGGCGCGCGGCGCAGCGCGTTCAACAAAATCCCGATCGTGGTCCCGTTGTGCAGCACGGCGGTGCCCACCGGGGACAGCAGGCCCAGCGCGGCGGCGCCGAGGATCGCGCTGTTCAGCCCGACGGTCAGGCGGTAGTTGCGGGCGATCAGCGCCATGGCGGCGTTCGCCGTCTCCTTGGCGTCGGCCACCCGCTCGATCCGATCCTCCAGAAGCGCCACGTCGGCGGTCAGCCGGGCGATGTCCGCCCCCTTCTGCATGGCGATGCCGACATGGGCGCCGGCCAGCGCCGGAGCGTCGTTGATGCCGTCGCCGACGAAGGCGGTGCGCGCGCCGTCGCGGCTCAGATCCTCGATGATGCGGGCCTTGTCGGTGGGCAGCAGGTCGGCGTGGAAGCCGTCGAGGTGCAGCTCCGCGGCCAGCTCGGCAGCACGGTCCCGGTGGTCGCCGGTCAGCATCAGCACCCGCTTCACGCCGGCCCGCCGCAGCCGCGCGATGGTCGCCGCACTGGCCGCCCGCACACTGTCCTTCAGCGCCAGCACGCCGGCCAGCACGCCGCCGAAGCCGATGAACAGCAGCGTCTTGCCGTCACGGTGCAGCGCGTCGATGGCCTCGCGGTGAGCCGTGGTGTCGATGCCCTCGTCGTCCTCGATGAAGTGGCGGGAGCCGACGACGATGCGCTTGCCGTCGATGACGCTGGCCACCCCGTGGGCGACGATGAACTTGACCTCCTGATGGTCGAAGTGGCGGTTGTGCGTCTCCTTGGCGGCGTTGACCACGGCCATCGCCAGCGGGTGGAAGTAATGCTCCTCCACCGAGGCGGCGAGGCAGATCAGGTCGTCGGGGCTGAAGGTCGGGTCGAAGGCGATGGAATCGGTCACCTGCAGGTCGCCGGTGGTCAGCGTGCCGGTCTTGTCGAAGATCACCGTGTCGGCCTGGGCCAGCCGTTCCAGCGCGTTGGCGCCCTTGATCAGGATGCCCGCCTGCCCCGCCCCGTACATGGCCGACTTGAAGGCCACCGGGGTCGCCAGCTTCAGCGCGCAGGAATAGTCGGCCTGGAGCACCGACGCGGCGCTGCGCCAGTCGCCGGTCATCAGGAAGGAGCCGCCGGCCAGCTTCAGCACCGTGGGAACCAGCCGGTCGGCCAGCCGTGCCGCATCAAGCTGGGCCTCGCTCTTGGCGGTCAGCGACTGTTCGACGTAATCGGCGATGCGGGCGGCGGCGGTGTGGCTGCCGACATGCTCGGCGTAGACGACCAGCCGCCCCTCCTCCATCAGCGTGCCGGACAGGACGGCGGAGCCGCGCTGCTTGACCACCGGGGCGCTCTCGCCGGTCATGGCCGCCTCGTTGACGGTCGCCTCTCCGCTCAAGACCGTGCCGTCCATGGGGATCACCGTCCCGGCGCCGATGACCACGCTGTCGCCGACCATGACGGTGTCGGCGGGCACCTGGACCTCCACGCCGTCGCGCAGCAGCCACACCTGATCGCTCGACGGGCGCAGCAGCCGCTTCAGCAGCGCGTCCGACCGGCGGGCGATGGACTCCTCCATGTATTCGCCGAGCGCCAGCATGAAGACAGTGGTGTTGGCCGCGGTGAAATCCCGCCGCGCCAGGGAGATCGCCACCGCCGCCGCTTCCAGCACGTGCGAGTTGACGCCCTCCCGCCCGTAGATGGCCATGCCCTCGCGCAGCATCGGCATGGCGACGGCCAGCGACAGCGGCAGGCGCAGCGGCATGGGCAGCAGGAAGCCGCCGGCCAGCGTGGCGAGGCTGCGGACCAGCGTCGCGCCATGATTCTCCCCGCCCTCTGCCACCGGGGCGGGCGGAGCCGGTTCCGGAATCGGCAGGGCGGCCAGCGCGTGGCACAGCGCCGTGGCGTCCGTCATCGCCGGATCGTAGCGGACGGCCAGCGAACGGGCGGCGCGGCTCGCCCGAGCCGACGCCACGCCGGCGACCGCCTCCACCACCCGGTGCAGGGTCGCCGCGTCGTCGGGGGCGCCGGGGCGGCAGGCGTAGCGCAGCCGGATGCGCCCCGGAACCCGATGGACCGGCTCCAGCCGCAGAAACCAGGGCAGGCCGCTCATAACGCTCCGGCCTGTTCCGCCTCCAGCTCGGCCTGAAGGTCGGCCATCTGCTCCTTCATCTCGGCGAGGCCGCCGGCGAGGTTGCCGTAGAGCTTCAGACCGGACTTCACGATCTTGCCGCGCAACTCCTCGTCGGACAGCACATAGGCCGCCGCCGCCCCGACCAGGAGCCCGACCAGGAACTGCTCGGACCGGCGCGACGGCAGCAGGCCGCTCAGCCCGCCGAGAAGCCCCTGCCCCCGCGCCGCGTTGGCCCCCATGCCACCCCCAATGGGGGCGCCGCCGGCGGCCATGGCGGCTTCGTACTGGCGCTGCTGCTTCTTCAGCTTCTTCAACGCCTTCTTGGTCTTCTTAGCCATGGGGGTCCTCGTTTTTCGGCCGTTCCTGCGGCGGCTCGTCCGCCGGATTCAGCAGATGTTCGATCATGACCACGCCCGCCGCCCCGGCGGCGACCGCCAGGGCGAGGCGCGCGTAGTCGCGGTTGCGCAGGGCGTCGGCGGCGACGCTGGCGGCGGCCAGCGCCGCACCGCCCTGCAGGCCGTGGCGCAGGATGGTGCGCGGCGCGGGGGGCTCGGCGCCCGTCACCCAGCGGTCCTGGACGGCGGTCAGCAGGCCGGTCGCCACCATGCCGCGCGTGAAGTCGGCGGCGAGCGTGCCGGAGCCCCGCGCCTTGCCGCGCCGCTTCGCGCGCTTCACGCGGCCCCCGGTGCGGCAGGAGCGGGCGCCTCGCTCTTCACCGGCTCCGCCTCGGCATGCGCCGCATCCACCGGGGCCTCCTCAACCGGCTCCTGTACTGCCGCGTCCACCGGCGTGGCGAGGCGGGAGCGCAGACCGGCGGAGGTCCGCTCGATGGCCAGCAGGCCACTGACCGCGGCCTCGCGCACCGCGGTCTGGGCCTTGCCGGCACCCTCGCGGGCGGCGGCCTTCACATCGACGGCCTTGAGGTCGGCGATTTTGGGGTCGGCCTTGGCCTTGGCGTTTTTCACCATCCGAACACCGATCGCCCCGGCGATCACACCGGACGCGAATGTCAGAAGCGGCAGCATCATGGTCTCCTTTCCGGCGCACCGCCCGCAAACCCGGCGGTGGCAATGCGCAGCAGCGTCCCGGCCGCCGCGCTGGCTTCCCCGCGCAGCAGATCCGGCCACGCCGAGGGCGGGATCACCGTGGGGTCGTATTCAATGGTGCAGGAGCGGGCGAGCGGGTTCAGCGCGACGGAGCGGATGCCCTCCGCCCCGGAGAGCGCGCGATGCAACGCCCTGGCGTCGTCCGCCAGCGCCGTCAGATTGCGCTCGGCGGCGCCGTCGAGCTTCAGCCGCACCCGGCCCGGAATGTGGTGCGCGATGGTCAGGGCGGCGGCCAACCGGCTGAGGAATTCGTTGGGCATGCTCGCGTCGTGGTCGGTCATTGGAAGAGGCGTTTTCGCTGCACGGTCATGTGAACGAGCATGAAGGCGACGAACAGCGTGCCGAAGCCGGCATGGACGCGCTTGCCCACCCCCAGCGCCGCCAGGGTCGCCGCCATGCTGCCCATCATCCCGATCTTGGCCGCGCGGTTGATCCGCCATTTCAGCTCAGGAGTGGCCGGCTTGCTTTCCACGACGGGGGCGGGCGCCTCCGCCGACGGCGGGGCCTCAGCGGGGTGCAGAACCGCCGACAGCAGCGCCTCCACCTGGGACCGGGCGTCATCCGGCGTCACCACGGCGGGGTCGTAGCTCAGCAGAACGCTGCCCACCGCCGGGTTGCTCCCGGTTACCCGGACGGCATCCAGAGTCTCCAGGCGGCCCAACGCCTCCTGGAAGCGGTCCGTCCGGCGCAGCAGCGGGTGGCGCACGCGGATGCGCCCGGGCACCGCCGATGCGATGGGAGAGGTCCGTCCGGTCATTGCCCGTTCTCCTGCGTCAGCCGCGGTCCGCGCACACGGCCGGGGGCATTCCATGGCTGTGCAGAATACCCATAATTTCACAATGGTGAAACATTTCATCGGCTTCGCGCACAGGCGCCGGACGCAAGGCGGCGTTGCGGAAAAACCGCGTCCTCATCCAAGAAGTGCAGGGAACGGGGTGCAGAGCAGCGCCGCGGGACCGAGCCTCAACGCCGCCCGCGGCGCGTGGGGGAGCAGCAGCGTCGGCGCCAGCAGGCCGGGCCACACCCGCCGCGTCCGGACGGAGAAGGCCCAGACGAAGGCCCCGGCGTGGATGGCGAAGGACAGCATGGTGGCGGTGTAGACCGCCTCCGCCCGCGGCATCGGAAGCGTCAGGGCCAGGAACATCGCCGCCACCGCCGCCAGCGCGTAGCCGCCGACGATGCCGGCGAGGCTGCGGGACGCCACGTCTGGGCGGCGCAGCCCGTCCGGCCCGAACCTCAGTCGGGGAGGGAGAGACGTCATCAAAGGAATCACCCCTGCGTTCAGGACGGTCCGCCGCGTGGCGTCAGGGTTGCTCCGGCGGCGAGCGGAGGTCCGATCCGGCCCCCGCGTCACGCTCGCTGGTCATCATCGTGGAAATACGGTGGAGGTCCACAGAAATGCGAATAACTCGCATTCTCTTGAAAGAAAGCACCGGCGGTATGCCCGGCCAAACATGTGGAAATCAGCAAAAAACAGTTTCGAGCTACATGCCCAAGCTGTAAACTATACTATGAAAGTAGATTTTACGTGAGCGACCCATGCGCGCCCCGATGTCCCGCATCGCCCCCGCCGTGAGCTTCGGCCTGACCACCCTGTCCATCGGCACGCTGTCCACGCTGCTGCTGTGGAGCGTCATGGCGCAATGGCCGCATTGGACCCGTCATGGCGAGCCGCTGGCTTGGTTCAACGTCGGCTATGGGCTGGAGCGGCTGGGCCTCGATCTGGCTTGGCTGGAGGCTTGCCGCGCCGACCCGTCCTGGCAAACGTTCCACCGCGCCGCCAGCTGGATTCTCGGCAGCAACATGACGGTCGGTCTGCTGGTCGCGGCGGCGGTGATGATCCCGCTGTCGGTCTGGGGGGCGAACGCCGTCGAGCGCACGCTCCTCCGCCGCTCCTGAGCGCAAGTTCCGTCAACGTTGCCCCCACCCCGGCCCTCCCCGCTCACGCGGGAGGGGAAATCAGTCCCCTCCCCTGCGCCAGCGGGGGAGGGTTAGGGAGGGGGCAACACGCGCCCACCTACCAGCTCCCGGCAAGGCCCAGCAGTTCCAGCGCCTTGTGGCGCAACTCCACCAGCACCGGGTCGTCACGGTGGCGGGGATAGGGGCGGTCGACGACGATCTCCGCCTTGATGCGGGCCGGGCGCTCGCTGAACACGATGACGCGGGTGGCCATCAGCAGAGCCTCCTCCACGTCGTGGGTCACCAGCAGGGCGGTGAAGCCGGCGCGCCGCCACAGCGCGACGATCTCGCCCTGCATCTGGATGCGCGTCAGGCTGTCGAGCTTGCCCAATGGCTCGTCCAGCACCAGCAGGCGCGGGTCGTTGACCAGCGCGCGGGCCAGCGCCGCGCGCTGCGCCATGCCGCCGGAGAGCTGGTGCGGGTAGGCCTTGGCGAAACCGTCCAGCCCGACCAGCCGCAGCGCCTCGTCCACCCGATTGCGCCGCTGGCGCAGCACGCCCTGCGCCTCCAGCCCCAGCGCCACATTGTCCCAGACGGTGCGCCAGGGGTAGAGCGTCGGGTCCTGGAAGACCACCACCCGCGACGGGTGCGGCCCGGTGATCGGCAGGCCGTCGGCCAGAATCCGGCCCGAGCGCGGCGGCTCCAGCCCGGCGACCAGCCGCAACAAGGTAGACTTGCCGCAGCCCGACGGGCCGAGCAGCGCCACGAACTCGCCCGGCTTGGCGTGCAGGCCGACCGTGTCCAGCACGGGCAACGGCGCGCCGTGCAGGTCGAAGGCATGGCTGACGCCCTGAACCTCCAGTTCCAGACCGGACGGGAGATCCTGTTCCAGCGCTACCATTTCAGCAATCCCTTCTGCCAGGCAAGCAGCCGGTCGCGCGCCTTGAACAGCAGCGTGACGAGGCTGGAGCACACCAGCGCCATCACCAGCAGCGCCGCGTACATGTTGGCGTAGGCCGCCCAGCCCTGCGCCCATTGCAGGTACCAGCCGAGCCCGGCCTTGACCCCCATCATCTCCGCCACCACCAGCACCGCGAAGGAGGCGCCGAGCCCCATGAACAGGCCGACGAAGACGTGCGGCATCGCCGCCGGCACCGCCACCTTCAGAACCAGGAAGCGCGAGGACGCGCCCAGCGTGCGGGCGATGTCGTAATAGGCCGGGTTGACGCCGGCCACGCCCGACCAAGTCAGGATGGTCACCGGCACCCCGGTCGCCAGCGCGATCAGGAAGACGCTGGCGCTCCAGCTCGACGGGAAGGCGAAGAAGGCGATGGGCAGCCACGCCGTGGCCGGCAGCGGCCCGATCAGCCGCAGCACCGGATGCACCCAATAGCCCACCGCCCGCGACCAGCCGATGGACACGCCGGTGACGAAGCCGACGAAGGCGCCGATCCCGTAGCCGAGCAGCAGCAGTTGCAGCGACGCGACGGTGCATTCCAGCAGGCGTGGCCACTCATCCAGATAGACCTCCAGCAGCGCCTGCGGCGGCGCGAAGAAGGGGCGCGGCAGCAGGTCGAGCTTGGCGGTGACCAGCTCCCAGCCGATCACGCCGAGCGCCAGCACGACCAGCCAGGGGGCGGCGGCGCGCAGCCGTTCCCCCGCCGCGCCGAACAGGCGCAGCAGCGGCACGGCGAAAGCCAGCGCACCGCCGACCACCGCGAGCAGGCTGGCGAACTCGCCGGTGCGCACCCATTCCTCGCCTTCCGGCCACAGGGCGGTCAGGGCGGCGGCAGCCAGCCAGGCGGCGCTGGCCGCCAGCCCACCCAGCCAGAGGCGCGGGGCCGTGGAGGAATGGTTGCGCTCCCCCTCCAGCACCGCTGCGTCATCCAGGCTGCTCATCTCAGCCCAGCACGTCGGCATAGACACGGTCGGCGAATTTCGCCGTGTCGGTACCCGGCTTGAAGACCTGCACGCTCTTCAGCTCCTCCGCGTAGAGCGCGATCTCGCGCTTGATGTCGGTGCCCACCGGGTTGTGATCGTGCGTCTGGCTGCTGAGCTGGGCGGCGAGGTCCTCGATGCTGCTCTTGGGCGAGTATTGCTGGTAGACCTTGGCGGCCTCCACCGGGTTGGCGGCGGAATAATGCTGCGCCTCGAAAACGGCGCGGGTCACCGCGGCGGCGGCGGCCTTGTCCTCGCGCAGCAGGCTGCCGCGCGCGCCGAGGACGCAGCAGACGCGGTTGGCGAATTCGCCCGACAGGTTGGTGGAGATTTCCACCAGATTGCCGGACTTCAGGAAATTGTAGGTCACCGGGTCCCAGTGGGCGACGGCCTGCGCCTCGCCCTTGTCGACCGCGATGGCCAGCAGGTCGCCGGGGAAGACGCGCCATTCCACGTCCTTGTTCGGGTCGATCCCCTGCTTGGCGAGCTGGATGGAGAACAGGTGCTTGGCCGGGCTGGACAGGTCGCTGATCGCCACCGTCTTGCCCTTCAGCCCGGCAAGGCTGGTGATGCCGCCGTTCTTGGCGGCCAGCAGGCGCATGCAGCCGCCATGCACGCCCGCGATGATGCGCACGTCGAAACCCTGCTCCAGCGGCTTCAGCCAGCGCAGCGCCATGCCGTGGCCGATGTCCGCCTTGCCGGTGGCGAGCGCCTCCAGAAGCTGCTCGGTCGTGCCGGCGAAGTTGACGAACTCCACGTCCAGCCCATGCTTCTCGAAGAAGCCGTTGTGCTTGGCCACCGCCACCGGAGCACCGCACACCGCGCCGGTGTTCCAGGCGAGCTTCAGCGGCTTCAGCGCGGCCGGCGTCGGGGCGGCGACCAGCCGGGACGCCACGCCCGCGAAGGGCAGTGCCACCGCGCTTGCCGCCGCCAGCTTCAGCAGCCCGCGCCGCGAGGGCGCCAGCGTCGATATGCCCGAACCGTTCCGATGCGTGCTCATGGTCGTCGTCCTTCGATCGAGACGTATTCACTTATCAAAAATGTGAATACATGATTTTCATGGACTATATTCAACGGCCTTGCGTTATAATGTCAACCTATGAAGTAGAGAAACAACGCACGGAGGGCTGCCATGATCACCGCCATCGTCCGCTACCGCCTGCCCGCCGCGATCGGACGGGAGGAATGCCGGGCGCATTTCCTGTCGATCGCGCCGGGTTTCGGCGATGTGCCGGGCCTGATCCGGAAGCAATTCATCTGGAGCGGGAGCGGCATCGCCGGGGGCGTCTACCAGTGGGAAAAGCGGGAGGACGCCCACCGCTTCTATCAGGGGCCATGGCTGGACGGCATCCGGCGGCGCTACGGCACCGATCCGGAGATCGAGTATTTCGAGACCTTTGCGGTCACCGACAATCCGGGCGGGGTGGTGCTGGTGCCAGAGTGAGGGCGCCCCTCTCTGCCCCCACCCCGGCCCTCCCCCGCTTCGCAGGGGAGGGAGAACAGTCCCCTCCCCTGCGGTAGCGGGGGAGGGTTAGGGAGGGGGCAAAGTTCGCCTACAAATCCGGCGGCGTGCGGGCCGGCAGATGCAGCGTCGCCAGGGTGCCGCCCCCGGTGCGCGAGGCGATGGTGAAGGAGCCGCCCAGCCGGTCCGACGCCAGATTGTCCACGATGTTCAGGCCGAGCCCGACCGAGCCGGTGCCGCGGCGGGTGGTGAAGAAGGGCTCCAGAATGCGCCCGGCGCTCCCCTCCGCGATGCCCGCGCCGTCGTCGGCGACGGACAGCAAAACCGTCTCCGGCCCCGACGCCGCGGCCCCGACCGTCACCAACCCATGCCGCCCCGCCGGAAAGGCGTGTTCCAGCGCGTTGCGGACGAGCTGCTCCAGGACCGCGGACAGGATCGCCGGGTTGCTGACCATGCGCAGGTCGGCGGGGCAGTCCACCGTCATGCGGTGCCCCGGCGGCTCCCACTGCGGGCGCAGGCTCTCCGTCACCTGCTCCAGGAAGGGCTTGAGCGCGATGGACTGGCGGAGGCCGCCATGGTCCGCCGCCACCCCCTTGAAACAGCGCACGATCTCCCCGGCGCGGGCGACGGTGCCGGACAGAAGGGCGGCCAGCTCCCCGGCGCTCGCCAGGAAGCGCTCCAGCTCGGCGCGGCGGAGCTGGTTGGCGGCCAGCCGCTCCGTCATCGCGGCGACCCGGTCGCCGAGGTGGGACGCGCTGCCCAGCGCCACGCCGATGGGCGTGTTGATCTCGTGGGCCACGCCGGCGACCATCTGGCGCAGCGCCGCCATCTTCTCGCGCTGGGCCTGGGCCAGCTTGCGCGTGCGCTCGCGGACCAGGGCCTCCAGATGCTCGTTCTCGTCCTTCAGGCTGCGGTTGGCCCGGCGCAGCGACAGGTGGGTGGCGACGCGGGCGCGCACGATGGCCGGGCTGAAGGGCTTGGTGACGTAATCGACGGCCCCGGTCTCCAGGCCGAAGGCCTCCTCCTCCGGACTGGACAGGGAGGTGATGAAGATCACCGGGACGTCGGCGGTGGCCGGGTCGGTCTTCAGCAGCCGGCACACCGCGTAGCCGTCCAGCCCCGGCATCATCACGTCGAGCAGCACCAGCTCCGGCGGATCGGCGGAGGCCAGCTCCAGCGCGCGGCGGCCGGAGGTCGCGAAACGCACCTCGTGCCGGTCCTCCAGCACGCTGGCGAGCGCGCGGATGTTTGCCGTGTCGTCATCGACGATCAGAATGTGACCACCGCTCACGGCGTCGTCTCCCGGTCCCGTTCCCTGGTCCATGCGGCGGCGAGCCGTTCCAGCGCCGCGCGGGCCGCGGCGAAATCCAACGCTTCCACGGCCCGCCCCACCTTGTCCACCGCCTCGTCATGGCCGCGCCCGGCCAACAGGCCGCGCACAGCGTCGAAGCGGGCCGCCGCCGACAGGCTACCGCTGCGCAACGCCTCCTCCAGCGCGCGCAACGCCTCCTCCAGCTTGTCCGGGTCGACGAGAGGAACCGCCGGGATTTCCGGCACGACCTCGACGGGCGCCTCCGCGCTGCGCAGTGTTTCCGCCGAAGCCAGCGCGGGACCGAGGGCGGCGGACAGGTCGGCCACGAGCCCCGGCATCGTGTCCCACCGCTCCTCGCGCGCCGCCAGCTCCAGCGCCGCGGCGGCGGCGCTGGCGGCCATCGCGCCGACCGTTCCGGCGCTGCCGCGCAGCCCGTGGGCGAAGCGTTCCAGCGCCGGCCCGTCTCCCGCCCTGCGCAGATGCTCCAGCCGGACCGGCGCGTCGCCGTAGCGGTCGAGAAAGTCGAGGATCGCCCGGCGCAGCGTGCGCGTACGCCCATTCATCCGCGCCAGCGCCGGGGCAAGGTCGAACCCCTCCAAGCCGTCAGGAAGCACGGCATCCATCTCCGCGCCCTTGGCAACCGGCAAAGCCTCCCGCCGCCCGAACGGCTTCAGCCGGCGGTTCAGCACGGCGACGAGGCGATGCGGCTCCACCGGCTTGGCGATGTGGTCGTCCATGCCGGCGTCCAGACAGCGCCGCCGCTCCTCCTCCAACGCATGGGCGGTCATGGCGATGATCGGCAGGCGGTCGGGGCCGCACTGACGGCGGATCGCCCGCGCCACCGCGAAGCCGTCCATGTCCGGCATCTGGACGTCGGTGAGCAGCGCGGCGTAGCCTGCCCCCGGCTCCAGCGCCAGCCGCACCGCCTCCCCGCCGCTGCCGACCGCGGTGACGGCCAGCCCGGCGTCCTCCAGCAGTTCCCGCGCGACCAACCGGTTCACGGCGTTGTCGTCGGCGACCAGCACGCGCAGGCCGCGCAGCGGCTCGTCCACCTGCAAGCCCGCAAGCCCCGGATCGGCCAAGGCGGCGGGCAGCGCCGTCGCGGCGCCGTCCTGCACGCCGACCGTCACCGTGAAGCGGAAGGTGCTGCCCAGGCCGGGGGCGCTGTCCACGGCGATGCCGCCGCCCATCATGACGGCCAGCCGCCGGCTGATCGCCAGCCCCAGCCCGGTCCCGCCGTAGCGGCGGGTGGTCGAGCTGTCGGCCTGGGCGAAGGGCTGGAACAGCCGGGCCACCTGCTCCGCCGACATGCCGATGCCGGTGTCACGCACGGCGAAGCGCAGTTCGGTTTCACCCTCCGTCCGCTCCGCGACGGTCACGCCAAGGACCACGCTGCCGCTCTCGGTGAACTTCACCGCGTTGTTGATGAGGTTGAGGAGCACCTGCCCCAGCCGCAGCGGGTCGCCCAGCAGGGCGGTGGGCACATCCGGCGCGACCTCCAGCCGCAGGGCCAGCCCCTTCTCCTCGGCGGAGAGGGCGGCGGTGCCGGCCACCATGTCGAGCACGGCGGACAGGTCGAAGGGCACGCGCTCCAGCGTCAACATCCCCGCCTCGATCTTCGAGACGTCGAGAATGTCGTTGATGATCCCCAGCAGCGCCGTGGCCGAGGCACGGATCCGCGTCAGGTAGCCGCGCTGGCGCGGCGGCGGCCCGGCGCGCAGGGCGAGGTGGCTGAGGCCGAGGATGGCGTTCATCGGCGTGCGGATCTCGTGGCTCATGTTCGCCAGGAAATCGCCCTTGGCGCGCGACGCCTCCTCGGCGCGGCGGCGGGCCTCCTCCACCTGCTGCTGGCGGCGCGCGATCTCGTCGAGGAAATGGCGGATCGAGCGGGAGATGGTGGCGATCTCGTCGGTGCCGCCGTCGGGCAGCGGCGTCTCCCGCCCCTCGACCCGGTCGAGCACCGCGTCGTTCAGCCGGACCAGACGCAGGGTCAGGAAGCGGCGCAGATACAGATACACGCCGAGCGCCACCAGGAAGCCCAGCGCTCCCAGACCGATCAGGATGCGGTTCTGCGTGGCGGCCAGTTCGGACAGCCCGTCCGCCTCGTCCGCCGCCGCCGCGTTGATCCGCTCGAACAGCGCGTGGGCGATCTTCACGACCTCCTCGACCATCACCAGCACCTGGTTGGTCAGCGCCTTGCTGCGGGCGATGGCCGCCTGCCGCTCCATCAGGCTGGGCAGCAGGCCGGTGGGGCCGAGCAGAGCCGTCTCCAGCCGCTGGTGCAGGGCGGCGAAGCGTTCCGCCTGCTCCGGCGGCAGCCCGGCGTGGAGCGCCGGCAGGGCCGACAGCGCCGCCGCCGCGTCCCGCTGGGCGCGCGCGATCTCGCGCTGGAAGCGGCTGTTGCCGGCGTGGGTGCTCTCGTTCAGCACGCGGTTGACCGTGTTGGTCCAGGCGGTCAGCGGCCCCAGCCGGTCCGCCGGCAGGGTCGGCAGCACGGCGGCGACCAGGGCGCCGGCCTCCGCCGACAGGCGGCGGGTCTCGTCCAGCGCGTCGTCGCTGCGCGCCGCCGCGTCGATGCGCTCGGCGACCAGCCGGTCGAGGTCCGCCAGCGTCGGGACGAGGGTCCCCAGGACGCCGGCCAGCGTGGCGCCGCCCTCGATGTCCGACAGGGCCTGGGCCGACCGGGTGACCGCCGTCAGGTTGGCGGTCAGCTCGGCCAGGGTGACCCGCCGTTCGGGATGGCTCGTCGCCCCGCCCAGCCGGGTCGCCTGCGAGAGCACCTGCTGGAGTCCGCCGTTCAGCACCGCCCCGGTGGTGATGCGCGGCAGCGCCCCGTTGGACAGGTCCGACAGGGCGTGGCGGAACTGCGCGAGGTCGTAGAGCGCGGCACCCGACACGCCCAGCAGCACCCCCACCATGACCAGCAGGCCCAGCCCGACGCGCCGCCCGACGCCGCCCCGGAAGGGCGCGCGCGGGACCGGCGCGGTCGAGGCGGGCTCCGTCGTCATCAACGCTCGGTGATGCGGCCGTCGATGCGGGGCGACACCGTCCCGCGGTCGGTCAGGTGCTGGGCCATGATCTCCCACAGCAGCTTGCCGCCGCTCCCGGGGGAGGCGCCGGGCGACTTGAGCATGCCGTAGCCGTCGCCGCCCTGGGCCAGGTAGTTGGGCAGGGCCACCGAATAGGACGCGTTCGGGTCGAGCGGCTTGCCGCCCACCGTGACGGAGACGACGCGGCTGCCCGCCGGCTGCTTCAGATCGTAGACCACCGCCATGTTGGACGGGTGGAGGAAGCTGCCTTTCTGGTTGTCCACCCCGGCGGCGCTGACCTCCAGCGCCTCGCGCAGGGCCTTGCCGGGCAGCGTCACGGCGATGATGGTGTCGCGGAAGGGCAGTTCGCGCTGGATGTCGCGCCGGGTCAGCACGGTCCCCGCCTCGTACTGGCGGTTGCCGCGGATGTTGCCGCCGTTGATGAAGGCCGCGTCGGTGTTGAAATGGCCGCGCATGGCGTCGGCGATCAGCGAGGCGAAGGCGTTCTCGCCGGTGCGCACGGCGGCGCGGCGGGTGTCGAGCGGGGTCGCCGTCGTCCCGATGGTGATGTCCAGCAGCTCCGACAGCCGGGCCAGATAGACGCCGACCCGCTTTTCCATCGCCGGGTCCGGCGGCAGCCCGGCGAGCGGCACGATGTCGGCACCGGCCAGCGCGGGCGGCGCCTTGCCGTCGCCGTCCAGCCGCAGGACGAAGGCCGATCCCTTCACGTTGACGTGGACGCCGAAGAGCTTGCCCTTATCGGTCTCGAGCACGTCCTTGCCGGTGGCGGAGAGCTGGAGCAGCGCATCAATGGCGGGTTCGCCGCGCAGCGCCTCCACGGCCTCCGGGGCGTTGTCCAGGATGGCGACCACATACTCCGCCCCCTGGGCGCGGAGCGCGCGGGCCTCCGCCGCGATCGTGGCGGGCGGGCGCACTTCGATGTCCGGCACGATGTACTGCACCGTCAGTTCCGGCGAGATCGCCGAGACCACGCCGATCTTCCCCACCGGCGTGTCGAGCAGCGCCGACGGCTCCAGCCCCTCCATCACCTTGCCGGTGTTGCGGTCGATGGTGGTGGCGCTGACGAAGGGGAAGCGCGCCTCGTAGCTGCGCAGGGTCAGCTCGTCCTTGCCGAAGCCGAGGTCGCGCTTGGTCACCGCCATCATGTCGGGCTGAAGCTCGTTCAGCAGGTCGATCATGTGGGCGCCGCGGTCGAAGGTGGACAGGACGCCCGCGGTCAGGGAGGCGCCGCCGTGCAGGAACAGCGTGTGGCCCTCCGCCCGCTTGGTGCGCAGCAGCGTGGCGAGATTGGCCAGGCCGCCCTCGCCCTCCACCGGCTCGATGTCGGCCATCGTCGAGGTGAAGACGATCGACAGCTCCGCCGCCGACGCGGCCGGCGCGACGGTGCCGAGCGCCGCGACGGCGCAGGCGGCCGCAACGGCACGCCAGCCGATGAAACGCCCCGTCTCCCCATTGCCGCGCTTCGGCATGGTTGCCCCCTCCTGCCATCCCTGTTCCTTCAGGATGGTTCTTCCCGTATTCGGGCGGTGGAGTTCAAGGCATATCCATGCATGCCGGGGAACATTCCGGTGACAAAATCCCCTGCCGCAACAAGGACAAAGGGGAACGGCGGGATCAGACCGCCTCGTCCTGCCACGGGTAGGACAGCGGAAGCTCGCGGAAGGCGAAGCGGTCGAGGTGGCGCTCCAGCGCGCCCTTGAGGGCAGTCAGATGCTCGGTGGAGCTGGTGTCCAGACGGCAATCCAGCGCGTCCGGCCGGGCCTGGAGCGTCAGGGTGGCGTCGCCCGGCCAATCGGCGCCGCGGGCGTTGTGCGGGAAGACGACGCTTCCCGCCTCCGGCGTGTACTCCACTGTCAGATTGTGCGCCCAGTGCTTGCAGAGCTGCTGGAGATAGCGGCTGCCGTTCGGGGTCGGGACGCGGACGCTGCTGGCGTGTCTCATGATCATCCTTCGGTGCGGTGACGGTGTGTTCAGGGAAGACGTTCGATGCGCTGGGCCGCCTCGTCGAGGATCGAGACGGTGGCGTGCACCGTGTCCGCGTCGACGCCCTCGCGCCCCAGCCGGTGCATCAGCACGGCCTTCAGATTCTCCATGGCGCGGCGGATCGGGGCGCCGTCGGTGTGGGCCCGCCGGGTCGCCAGGGCGGCGAGGCGGGCGAACAGGGCGTCAACGGTGGCTGCGTCCTGGGCGAGCTGGGCGGTGCCCTCCGGGGTCACGGCGAAGGGCTTGCGCGCGCCCTCGGCGTCGGCCTTGGCGATGTGCCCCATCTCCTCCAGCAGCGACAGGGTCGGGTAGATCACGCCGGGGCTGGGCACATAGCCGCCGCCGGTCAGTTCCTCGACGGCGCGGATCAGGTCGTAGCCGTGCCGCGGCTCGTCGGCGATCAGCCGCAGCAGGACCAGCCGCAGTTCCGACGCCTCGAAAACGCCGCGCCGGCCGCCGCGCCCGCCGCGCCGCTCGTGATGCTCATGGCCCCAGCCGCCCTCCGCGGCGTGACGGCCGCCGCCGTGACGGGGACCGCCGCCATGGGGTCCATCACCGTGCGGGCCGGGATGATGGCGGCGCATCCGGCCGCAAAAGGGATTCGGAAAAAACCTCATGACAGGGGCTCCACTGTGTTTCGATAGGTCTAAGATATATCGTGACATATCGAGACACAAGTACCCAAGACGCTTTTCCCCTCTCCCGCCCCGGGAGAGGGTGGCGCCGGAGGCGCCGGGTGAGGGTTGCGCGAGGATCAAATCGCTGATCCTTGCCGGTACCCTCACCCTCCCACCGCGTCGCGGCGGGTCCCTCACTCTCCCGCCCCGGGAGAGGGAACGCAGCAGCCCCGAGCCACGCCCTGCCAACATACTGCGAATGCGAGCAATTCGCATTGACGATCCGCAGCAATCCGGACCACAGTGCGCCCGCCCTCCGGCATAGGCCGTCCCGGCAAAGTTGAAGGAGATTCAAGGATGAAGCTGACCCGACGCCACGCCCTCGCCATGACCGCCGTCGTGGTCGGCCTCGCCGCCCTGGCTCCCATCCCCGGTTACGCCCAGGACATGACGGTGCGGCACGCGCAGGGCGAGACCCGGCTTCCCCCGAAGCTCGACCCCGTCCTGGTCTTCGACATGACCGCACTGGACACGCTGGACGCGCTGGGCGTGGCGATCGCCGGGGTGCCCACGGGGCTGAAGCCGCCGCACCTCGCCAAGTATGACGGGCCGTCCTATGCGAAGATCGGCACGCTGTTCGAGCCCGACTACGAGGCGGTGAACGCCGCCGAGCCCGGCCTGATCATCGCCGGCGGCCGGTCGGCCCCGAAATACGCCGAGTTGTCGCGCATCGCGCCGACGCTCGACATGACGACCGACCAGACCGACTTCCTGACCAGCTCCATCGCCAACGCCGAGACGCTGGGCCGCATCTTCGGCAAGACCGCCCTGGTCAAGCAGAAGGTGGACCGGCTGCGCGCCTCCATCGCCGAGCTGAAGGCGGTGGCGGGCAAGGCCGGAAAGGGCCTTTTGGTGATGACCACCGGCGGGAAGATGAGCGCCTACGGGCCGGGGTCGCGCTTCGGCATCCTGCACACGGAGTTCGGCGTGCAGCCCGCCGCCTCCGACCTGAAGACCGCCAACCACGGGCAGGCCATCTCCTTCGAGTTCATCCTGGAGACCAACCCCGACTGGCTGTTCGTGATCGATCGCGACGCCGCCATCGGGCAGGACGGCAAGCCGGCCCGGCAGTTCCTCGACAACGACATCGTCCGCCGCACCACCGCCTGGCAGAAGAATCAGGTCGTCTATCTGAATGGCGGCAACTGGTACATGGTCGGCGGCGGGCTGTCGGCGCTCCAGCAGGACGTGGACGATCTCCTGGCGGCGCTGTCCAAGAAGTCCTGATCCGTGAAGACCCTCCCATTCGCCACGCTCCCGATTGCCACCGTGGGCATCGGCCTGCTGGCCGTGTGGAGCCTGTTCGTCGGCGTCAGCGACGTCAGCCTCGCGACGCTGCTCGGCGGCGCCCCGGACCAGGCCGCGCAGGTCCTGCTGGTCAGCCGTCTGCCCCGGACGCTGGCCCTGATCCTGGCCGGCGCCGCCATGGCGGTGTCCGGCCTGCTCCTCCAGATGCTGGTGCGCAACCGCTTCGTGGAGCCCTCCACCGCCGGGACCGCGGAATCGGCCATCTTCGGCATGATGATGGTCTCGCTGCTGGCGCCGGGGATGCCGGTGTTCGGGCGCATGGCCGTCGCCAGCCTGTGCGCGTTGGCCGGGACGGGGCTGTTCCTGGCGATCCTGCGGCAGGTGCCGCTGCGCTCGCCGCTGGTGGTGCCGCTGGTCGGCATCATGCTGGGCGGGGTCATCACGGCGATGACCGAGTTCATCGCCTACCGCCAGGACCTGATCCAGTCGGTGCGCGGCTGGGAGACCGGAGACTTCTCCGCCATCCTGCTCGGCCGCTACGAACTGCTGTGGCTGAGCGCCGTCCTGACCGGCGTCGCCTATCTGGCGGCGGACCGCTTCACCGTCGCCGGGATGGGGCGGGACGTCGCCACCAACCTGGGCATCGACCACCGCAAGGTGATGGCGCTGGGGCTGGTCATCGTGTCGATGACCACCGCGGCGGTGATCGCGACCTGCGGCATGATCCCCTTCCTCGGGCTGATCGTTCCCAACGTCGTCAGCCTCGTCCGCGGCGACAACATGCGCGGGTCCCTGCCCTGGGTCGCGCTGATGGGGGCCGGGCTGGTGCTGGCCTGCGACATCGCCGGGCGGCTGGTCATCCATCCCTACGAGATCCCGATCGGGACGATGATGGGGGTGATCGGCAGCGCCCTGTTCCTCTATCTCCTGCTGCGGAGGAGCGGCCATGCCGGCTGACCGCCGCATCCTCTCGCCGATGGTCGTCCTGGGCGGCCTCTCGGCGCTGACCCTGCTGTCGATCGCGCTGTTCATGACGCTGGGTGCGCGGGGCAAGTGGGACTTCATCCTGACCTTCCGCGGCACCAAGATCGCCGCGATGGTGCTGGTCGGCTACGCCGTCGCCGTGTCGACCGTCCTGTTCCAGACGATCACCAACAACCGCATCCTCACCCCGTCGGTGATGGGCTTCGACCATCTCTACCGGATGATCCAGACGCTGCTGGTCTTCCAGTTCGGCAGCGGGCTGGTGGCGTCGCTCGACCCGCGGCTGCGCTTTGGCATCGAGGTGGCGTCGATGGTCGTCTTCTCCGGCCTGCTCTACTGGTGGCTGTTCAACGGCGCGGGGCGGGGCGACAACCGGCGCAGCCTGCATCTGCTGCTTCTCGTCGGCATCGTCTTCGGCGTGCTGTTCCGCAGCCTGACCAGCTTCCTTCAGCGCATTCTCGACCCCAACGCGTTCCTGACCGTGCAGGATCGGCTGTTCGCCAACTTCAACCGGGTGGATGTCGAGCTGCTGACGGTGTCGGCGCTGGTCGTGCTGGCGGTGTCGCTGGTCGGCTGGCGGTGGCGGCGCACCTTCGACGTGCTGGCGCTGGGGCGCGACGCCGCGATCAACCTCGGCGTGGAGCACCGGCGCGCGGTGATGGCGGTGCTGGTGATGGTGTCCATCCTGGTGTCGGTGTCCACGGCGCTGGTCGGGCCGGTCACCTTCTTCGGGCTGCTGGTCGCCAACCTCGCCTATCTGGTGGTCCGCTCGCACCGGCACGCGCTGATCCTGCCGGCCGCGGTGCTGCTCGCCGTGCTGACGCTGGTCGCCGGCCAGCTCGTGCTGGAGCGGGTGTTCGGCTACAACGCCGCGCTCAGCATCGTCATCGAGTTCGTGGGCGGTCTCGCCTTCCTGTTCATCCTGGTGCGGGGTTCGGCCCGATGATCGACGTCAAGAACATCACGAAGAGCTACAACGGCACCGTCGTCGTCGACGGGGTGTCCCTGTCCCTGCCGGCGGGCGGGGTAATCTCGCTGATCGGGGCGAACGGGGCGGGGAAATCGACGCTGCTGTCGATCATCAGCCGCCTGCTGCCGATGTCCTCGGGCACGGTGGAAATCGACGGGCTGGACGTGACCACCACGCCGGGCGAGGTGCTGGCCCGCCGCCTGTCCATCCTGCGCCAGGACAACCAGATCATGTCCCGCCTGACGGTGGAGGACCTCGTCGCCTTCGGCCGCTACCCGCACAGCAAGGGCCGCCTGACCGAAGACGACCGCGGGCACATCCGCAACGCGCTGCGCTATCTGGACCTGGAGCCGCTGGCCGGCCGTTTCCTGGACGAGCTGTCGGGCGGCCAGCGCCAGCGCGCCTTCATCGCCATGGTGCTGTGCCAGGACACCGAATACATCCTGCTCGACGAGCCGCTGAACAACCTCGACGTCAAGCACGCCGTGGCGATGATGAAGCTGTTCCGCCGCACCGCCGACGAGTTCGGCAAGACCATCGTGCTGGTGCTGCACGACATCAACTTCGCCTCCTGCTACTCCGACCGCATCGTCGCGATGCGCGACGGGCGGGTCGTGCACCAGGGACCGCCGGAGGTCATCATCACGCCCGAGGTCATCCGCGACGTCTACGGCGTCGAGGCCCAGGTGATGGAGAACGCCGGCCAGCGCATCGCGCTGTACTACCAGTAAAGAGCACCAATTCCCCTCTCCCGCCCCGGGAGAGGGTGCCCGCAAAGCGGGCGGGTGAGGGTCGCACGAGGATCAAAGCCCTGATCCTTGCCGGAACCCTCACCCTTCCCGCGCTCCGGGCGGGCCCCTCCCTCTCCCGGGGCGGGAGAGGGAAATCCAGTCACCAACGCGGCGGGTCGAAGATCACCGAACGGTCGATGTCAGCCAGCCGCGCCCGTCCGCTCAGCGCCATGGCGACCTCCAGCTCTGTCTGCAGGATGGTCAGCATGTGGGCCACCCCCGCCATGCCGCCGACTGCCAGGGCGTGCAGCACCGGCTGGCCCACCAGCACCGCGTCGGCGCCCAGAGCGAGGGCCTTAAGGATGTCGGTGCCGCGCCGGATGCCGCCGTCCGCCAGGATCGGCAGGCGGCCCGCCGCGCGGGCGGCGACCAGCGGCAGCACCTCCGCCACCGCGGGCAGCGTGTCGAGCGTCCGCCCGCCATGGTTCGACACGATGATTCCCGCCGCCCCGGCTGCGATGGCGGGATCGACGTCGTCGGGATTCATGATCCCCTTCAGCAGCACCGGCAGCCGCGTCTCGGCGCACAGCCAACGCACCGTATCCCAGGTGGCGGCGGCGTGCAGCATGCCCTGGAAGACCGGGCTGCCGGGGTGCGAGGGGGTGAAATTGTCCGGCGTCAGACCGGCCAGATTGACCGGTGCGATGCCGTCCGGCAGTCGGAAGCCGGCGCGTTGTTCGATGTTGCGCAGGCCGCTGACCGGCGCGTCCACCGTCAGCACCAGCGCGCGGTAGCCCGCCGCCTCTGCCCGCCGCACCAGGGTGAGCGTGTCTTCAAATCGCGGCTGGGTATAGATCTGGAACCACAGCGGCCCGCCGGCCGCCGCCGCGACTTCCTCCAGCGTCACGCTGGACTGGGTGCTGACCGTCATCCAGGTGCCGGTGAGGCCCGCCGCCTGCGCGGTCGCCCGCTCCCCGTCGCGGTGGACCAGCCGGTGGAAGGCCATCGGCGCGATCAGGACGGGATAGGGCATCGCCTGCCCGAACAGGGTCGTGGCGGCGCTGGCCTGCGACAGGTCGCGCAACGCCCGCGGCATCAGGCGCATCCGGTCGTAGGCGTCACGGTTGGCCTGCCGGGTGATGCCGTCCGCCCCGGTCCCCGCGATGTAGGCGCGGGTCGCCGCATCGACGCGGGCGGTGAAGTGGCGCTCGTAGTCATGGAGCGAGACGGTGTCGGCGGGAATGCTCATCGCGGATGTCCTTCAAACGCATGTGCCGCCAAACCCCTCTCCCGTCCCGGGAGAGGGTGCCCGCGAAGCGGGCGGGTGAGGGTAAAGCCGAGAATCAAAGAGCCGATCCTTGGCTGTACCCTCACCCTTCCCGCGCTTTGCGCGGGCCCCTTCCCTCTCCCGGGACGGGAGAGGGACAGCTGCCCCCCGCCAACTCGCCAGCCCGCCACGCCAGCGCGCGCAGGCGCGGGTCGGGCTGGTCGGCCAGGGCGGCGGCCATGCCGAAGTAAAAGTCGGGGAAGCCGGTTTCCAGCGCCCGAGCGAACCACGCCAGCGCCGCCTCCGTCCGCCCGTCCTGGAGCAGCAGCCGGGCGTGGTTGAAGCGGCCCCAGCAGTCCCCGCCCTCGGCGGCGGCCTGGAAGAGTTGGCGGGCGCCCGCCCCGTCCTCGGCCACCGCACGCCCGGCCTCGTGGAACAGGCCCAGCATGTTCAGCGCCTTCACGTTGCCCCGACGGGCCGCGGCGGCGTAGAGCCGGTAGGCCTCAGCGTCGTCCGCCGGAACGCCCAGGCCGCGGCAATGCAGGTCGGCCAGATTAAACAGCGCCCATGCATCGCCCAGATCGGCGGCCCGGCGGTAATGGGCGGCGGCCAGGACGGGATCAGCGGGCACGCCCCAGCCGTGCTCGTGGCAGCGGCCCAGCATGTTGACGGCGCGGGCGTCGCCGCTGCGGGCGGCGATGCGGAACCACTCCACCGCCTGCGCCCGCCCGGCCCCGCCGCGGTCGAGGCATTGCTGCCCCAGGGCGAGCTGCACGTCGATGATGTCCGGCCCCGCCGTCGGCAGGGTAGCCGCGTCCCCCATGGCTTGGGCCATCACACCTCCGCCCAGCGCCGCAGCAGGTTGTGGTAGTGGTTGACCAGGGCCAGCACGGACGGGTGCTGGTCGCCCAGTTCCCGGCGCAGGTCGATGATCGCGACGTCGAGGTCGTAGAGCATCGCCCGCAGCCCGTCGTCCTTGACCAGCGACTGCGTGAAGAAGAAGGAGGCCCAGCGCGAGCCGCGCGTCACCGGGGTCACCCGGTGCAGGCTGCTGGACGGGTAGACCACCGCGTGCCCCGCCGGCAGCTTCACGCCCTTGGTGCCGTAGGTGTCCTCGACGACCAGATCGCCGCCGTCATACTCGCCGGGATCGCTGAGGAAAATCGTGGTGGAGACGTCGGCCCGCATGCGCATGCCGCCGGTGCCCGGAATGGCCCGGATGGCGTTGTCCACATGGTTGCCGTAGGTCATGTCCAGGTCGTAGCGGTTGAACATGGGCGGTAGGACGCGCAGCGGCAGGGCCGCGGAATTGAAGGCCGGGTTGCGGCCCAGCGCCTTCAGGATGACCACGCCCAGCTCGCGGGCGGTGTCGCTCTCCTCCGGGATCTGCAGGTTGTTCTTGGCAAGCACCGCCTGGGAGCCCGCGGTGACGCGACCATCGACCCAGGGCGACGCCTCCAGCACGGCGCGGCAGTGGGCGACCTCGTCGGCGGTCAGAACGTCGGGGATTTGCAGAAGCACGGGGAGGGTTCCTTTGAATGAAAAGAGGCCGGACCGGCCCCCGGAGGATGGTCCAGAGGCGCAGTCCGGCCTGGCCGGGATCAGAAGGTGACGCCGGCGGTCAGCATGAAGGTGCGGCCCGAGGCCGGCACCGCGCGCGAGGCGTTGAAGGCCGAGGCGTAGTTGCGGTGGTCGGTCAGGTTGTAGGCGTTGAGGGCCAGGGACAGGTTGTTGATCTCGTAGGACACCACGCTGTCCAGCGAGACCGTCTCCGGCACGCGGCCGGTGTTGGCGCTGTCGGCCCAGTATTCCGAGGCGTACTGGATGCCGCCGCCGACCATGACCTTGCCGGGCACGACGCCGGGGGCGAATTCGTAGGTCGACCACAGGCTGGCGTTGTGCTTCGGCACGTTCGGGGCTTCGTTGCCGACGACCGCCGCGTTGGTCCGCGACTCCTTGATCTCGCCGTCCAGGTAGGCGTAGCTGGCGTAGACGCTCCAGCCCTCGACCACCTTGCCGCTCACCCCGGCCTCGAAGCCGCGGATGCGGGTGCCGAGACCGGCCTCGGAGAAGCCGTCGGTGACCGTGCCGGTGGCCGGATCGACCGAGTAGGTGTTGCTCTTCTCGATCTGGAACAGGGCGCCGTTCAGACCCAGCCGCCCGCCGAGGAAGTCGGCCTTGCCGCCGATCTCGTACAGGTCGGTCTTTTCCGGATCGAAATCACGCCCGTTGCGCGGGGTCTCCGCCGTGCCGTTGGTGAGCTGCGCGGCGATGTCCACGCCGATCGGCTTGTTGGAACGCGCGTAGGAGAAATAAAGAGAGGCGTCCTTTGTCGGCTCGTAGATCAGGCTGGCCGACGGGCTGAGCGTGCGGGTGCTGGCACTGCCGCCCGCCACCGCCGGGTCGGAGGCGCGGAAGGTGCTGCGGAAGTAATCCCAGCGCAGGCCGCCCTGCACCGAAAGCTGCTCGAACAGCCACACGCGGTCGGTGATGAAGAGACCGGTGTTGGCGACGCTCGATTCACGCACGCCGGTCGCCGGGTAGGTGAGGAAGGCGTTGGCCGGGTAGCTGTGGCTGGGGTTGCGGATGGTCTGGGTGTTGGTGCGGTTGACCCAGCTGCCGCCGCGCCGCTCGTCCTTCTGGTAGCTGAGGTCCAGGCCGCCGTTGACCTTGTGGTAGAGCCCGAGGAAGTTGCCCTCCGCCTTCGCGCCAGCGACATTCTGGACGCCCCAGCCCTTCTGCTTGAAGGCCAGGCCGCCGCCGGCGCCGTAGGCGATCACCGGGTTCCCGCCGTTCAGGAAGAGCGCGCTGTTTGCCGCGGTCAGCGCCGCCGGGGCCGTGGAGACGAAATCGCGCTCGTAATGGCTGTAGCGGCTGTCGTTGTAGAAGGACAGGGTCTTGCTGACCTCGTGGGCCAGGGTCGAGGTCACGACATGGTTGTCGGTGTCGTCACGGTCGTGGTTGCGGACGTAGGACGTGGACCGGTCGAGGCCGAACTCGGGCGCCGGGCGGAACGTGCCGTCACGGCCGCGGATCATGGGCACGCCCATGTCCGGGATCTTATCGCCGTCGAGGTAGGAGTAGTTCAGGTGCCAGGTCGTCGGGGTGCCCAGCCCGACGCCGAGGTCGGCGGCGATGCCCTTGCGCTTGGCCTCGACCTCGTCGCGGTCGGCGACGTCCTGGTCGTGGTACAGGCCGTTGATGCGCAGCGCCGTCGTCTCGTTGATCGGCTGGTTCACGTCCACCGTGGTGCGGTAGGTGGGGCCGGAGCCGACCGACTGCTCGACCTTGTAGCGCTTGTCCAGCCCGGCCTTCTTGGTGCCTTGGTTGATGACGCCGCCGGAGTTGCCGACACCGAAGCCGTTGCCCGACGGCCCCTTGAAGACCTGCACCGTCTCGGTGTTGAAGACGTCGTGGGTGTAGACGCCGAAGTCCTTCAGGCCGTCGGTGTAGATGTCGCCGCGGGCGGTCAGGCCGCGGATGCGGAACTGGTCGCCGTTCTGGCCGCCGTTGCCCTCGCCGGTCGAAATGGTGATGCCGGGGACGTTGCGCAGGACCTGCTCCAGCGTCGTGGCGCGCTGCTGCTCGATGATCTCTTCCGGAACGACGTTGACGACGCGGGGCGTGTCCTTGACGGTGTCGGGCAGGCGGGAGATGCCGGTGGGCTTGGCGTTCACATTCCCGGTGTCGGCCGGACGGTCGGCGCCGACCCGCACCGGGTCGAGGACGGTGGCGTCGCCGGCCGCGGTGCCGGGCGCCGTCCCGGTCCCCGAACCGGCCGTCTGCGCCTCGGCCACCGTCGCCAGGGTGGAGAAGGACATCGCCAGCCCCGCCGTCGCGGCGGCGCCGGCGATGATGGGTCGGAGGCGGTCGGGGACATTCGATTGCAACATGAGGCTCTCCCAAGAAGTCGTCGTGGCGGATGCGCCGATCAGCGGCGGGTATCTACCAATCGGGGAGGCACCCCCTTCAACGGCGATCATTCAGAATAATTCTAAATTGCAAAATCACCGTCATTCAGCCCCAGTGCATGCAGGGATATGCAGTTCGGCGGAAGCCCGTGGGAGGCCCTCCGGCGGCTCGCAAGGAGCCCCACCGGAACAAGTGTCCTTGTTGGAATACAACGACTTAGTTTCCTGCGCAGAGGCGTTGGGAGGCACGCGGGGGGCGGGCGAAGCCGAACTGTTGCAAAGCAGCAACGCCGATAATAAGAATTATTCGCAATATGCAGAAGCGCCGCATGCCGAACGTCTTTTCTACGTCAGGGCGGAATCTGCACAGCCATCGCGCCCTGCCCGAGACGGGCTTTCCAGAGCTGTTCGGCCAGCCGCAGGGCGTCGGTGAAGGCTGGTCCGGTGGCGCCGGGAAGGGCAAACAGGGCGAAGGCCGCGGTGCCGATGATGATCCGCTCGGCCCGCGCGTCGCGCACGGCACCGGTCCACACCCCCTGCCAGTACTCCAGGCTGGTGCCGCGCGGGCGCGGCGTGGGCGGCGGCTCGTCCATGCAGGCGGGCAGGATGAGGTCCTCCGCCTCGCCGTTGACCAGACGGTGGATGGAGGAAGGGCGGAAGGGCGTGAACTGGGCGACGTCGCGCACGCTGCCCAGCACGGCCATGTGCTTCCAGCCGAGGATGCGGGCGGCGTCGCGGTGGAGTTCCCGGTAGGTCGGCTTGGCCGCGCCCAACAGGGAAGTCTTGGCCTTGGACGGCTTCAGCAGATGCACGGCCTCGAACACGGCGGAGCGGGTCTGGGTCAGCCGGTGCAGCCCGATCAGCCGGTAGATCTGCGGGGACAAGGCGGCGAGCGGCGCGTAGGCGATCCGCTGCGCCGCCAGCGCCGCCGCGATCTCCCGCGCGTTGGTGCAGACCGGGATGCCCACGGTGGGCGCGATGAACTCGTACCGGCCGGAGGCCGCGCTGCAGCCCGTGCTGCCGTGCAGCAGCACCCGGTGGCCGGCCTGCGCGACCAGCCGCGCCGCGTGGAAGAACCAGGGCGGGTTGTGGTAGTTGGGCGAGGTGAAGCAGGGCCAGTCGATGTCCGCCTGGATCGTCCGGCCCAGCCCGGCGGCGACGTGCGCCCGCATCGCCCGCACCAGTCCGGCCAGTTCCGGCGCGGTGGAGCCGCGCATCCGCATCATCCCGAGAAGCGCACCGACCTGGACCGGATCGGCCTCGCCCGCCAGGATGATGGTCATCGCCTCCTCCGCCTCCTCGGCGGTCAGCGGGCGCCCGTGGCCGCCCCCGGCGATGCCCAGCACGCCGATGTGGCGGGCCAGACGGTCCTGCGCGGTCGCGTCCGGCGCGATCCTCTCCAGTTTCGCGTCGATCTGGGCCGGGGACGGCTGTCCCTCCAGCAGGCCGGCGGGACGCACCTGAAGCGGCGGCGCGTCGATGGCGGTCGGCACGTTCCAGCGGGGATCGAAGGTTTCGTCGAGCGCCGGGCGGTCCACCGAGGGTTCGAACAGGGCGTCGATCCCGCGGGCCAGCGCCTGGACGCGCGGGCGCAGCGCTTCGGCGAAGGGCGTCGGCACCAGACCGCGGCCCGAGCGGATGAACAGGGGATCGCCGAATTCTTCGCGCATCTGCGCCAGGAGCCGGCTGAGCGCCGAGGTCTGAAGCCCAAGGTCGCGGGCGGCCAGCGTGACGTTCCGTTTCGACAGCAGCGCGTCCAGCGCGACGATCAGACGGCCACGCGACAGCCGGTTCTCCTGGCCGCCGGGATCCGTCTGGCGCGGACCGGACGTCTCCGGCTCCGGACGCGCGGCGGCGCCCTTCCTCTTGACCGTCATGTGATTTCAGCCCGAATGCGGTTGCTTGGCCGGTTCACGGCTGCATACCATGATAATGATACGCATTTGCATGCCAACGCAACACGGCTGGTCCGCCCCCCGGCTCCGCGACGGACGGGGCCGGAGGCTTGTGCTCCTTAAGCGGATTTCAATCCGCTTTGGACCGCGACTGCGGTCCCGGCCGCGAGTGCGGCCGAAGCCCGGCCGGCAAATGAGGCCGTATGAAGCTAAAGCGAATGGAAATTCGCTTTAGTCCTCGGACTCCACGGGCTTGGGGGCCGCGGCCTGCTCCGCCTGAATCCGCTCGACGATGCGGGTCAGCGCCGCCGCGTCCAGGGGGCTGTCCATGTTCAGGTCCTGGGCGAACTTGCGGATCACGCCGATGGCGCGGCGCCGGGTCACGATGTCGACGTCGCCGGGCCGCGTCCGCTCGACCACCGGGCCCTTGTAGTAGCCGCTGCCGACGCGCCATTGGCGCTGCCCGTCCGCCCGCCATTTGGTGCCGTCGGACAGCACCATGCAGCGGTTGCCCTCGGTGAAGGCATCGACGGTGGCGATCCTCTCCGGGCCGGTCTGGCTGTTGTGGATCGTCACCTGATCCCCGACCCTGAACGCTGTCATTCTGTGATCATCCTCTCTCAGTCAGTCGCTGTCCGACACCGGCCCGCCGGAATGGAGCCGGACGCCGTGGTCGCTCTCGCGCCGCTCCTCCACCGCCGCCATCAGCCGCGACTTCGCGGTGGCGCGGCTGTCCGGCGCGCCACCCGCCGTAGCCTGTCCCGGCTTGGGCTGGCCCTGCGGCAGGCTCCGCGAGGCGGAGCGCACGCCGTTCAACGCCGCCAGGAAGCCGGTGGCCGGACGCATCGTCCTGCCGCCGCGCAGGCCGGGCGGGGGCCCAGCCGGCGGCGCCGAGGGGGCCGCCGGCTGGGGTTGCGGCTTCGCCGCGGCGACGGGGACGCGGGCGGGGACGGCGTCGACCTCCACCTCCTCATGCGGCGCCCGCCGTTCGGCGGCCTCGGCATGGGCCAGAGAGGTGGCGCGCTCCACGACCAGCGTCCGGCATTCGCCGTCCAGCGTTTCGTAAACGCGCTTGGCCTCGTTCAGTTCATGCAAATCTTCCGTTTCCAGCGTACGGTCCAGCGCGCTGGAGAGCAGCCGGAACTCCAGCACGCCCGGCACCCGCGCCTCGTCCACGGCGCGCTTCAGCACGCCGACGGCTTGCAGGGTTTCACGGTCCAATGGGCCTTCGGGCATCGACATGCTGTGGGTTGAACGGTGGGATCACCCGAAATATCGGCTGAGCCCGGGCGGGGTCAAGTGCGATCCGGCACCGTTCCGGCTTCACCCTCCGGTTCGACGGCACCGCGTCTTTGCAGCCACAGGGCGACGAGCCAGCACAGCGCGGCCCAGCCCGCCCCGACGCACCAGCCCGCCAGGACGTCGGTCGGCCAATGGACGCCCAGATAGACGCGGCTGCACCCGACCAGCAGCGTCACCGCCATCGCGACGACGAGCACATAGGCCTTCTGCCGCTTCCCCTCGACGAAGCGCGCCAGCATGGCGCCCAGCGTCAGGAAGACGACCGCCGACAGCAGCGAATGGCCGCTGGGGAAGCTGGCGGTGAAGACGATGTCGCCGTGGGGGACGATGTCCGGACGCTCCCGCCCGATCTGGTTCTTCAGCAGGCCGCTGATCGCCATGCCGCCGCCGACCGACAGCAGCACCAGGAGCGACGCCCCGCGCTTCCCCTGGAGCAGCAGGAAACCCACCGTCACCGCGGTGATCAGCGACAGCACGGTGATGCTGCCAAGCGCCGTGACGTCGCGCGCCGCGTTGTGAAGCCAGGGCGGCCCCAGCGGCATCGCCGGATCGCCGGCCACCCGCAGCGCCATCAGCACCGCGCGGTCGAAGGCCGCCGTCTCGCCCTCGATCACCTCGCCGGCCAGCAGGGCGAAGGTCAGGATCAGCCCGGCGCTGACCGCCATGCCGACGAGAAGCCGCAACTGGTGCCGGCCGAGCCTTGTCCAGAAGCCGGGTGCCCTCAATCCTGCCAGCGCCATCGACCGCCCCATGCCTCCCGTCCGTCGCAGAACGGTTATGGGAACGCCGGCCCGCACGGAAAAGGTCCACCGGGCCGGAACGGCTGCGGCCAAGCGGCCGGCCTCACCCTTTAGCCCGCAAACATAAAGATATCTTTATGCTTGCGGGGTTCCGAATGCGCTGCTACACCAACGCCACAGCGGGCCGGTGCGCCCGCCCCTTTTCATTGCTGTTCAACAAACAGCCGCCCAGGAGACCCCCCGATGGCCGCGCCCGCCAACTTCACCGACTTCAAGGTCAAGGACATCAGCCTCGCCGAGTGGGGCCGCAAGGAAATCACCATCGCCGAGACCGAGATGCCCGGCCTGATGGCGCTGCGCGCGGAGTTCGGCGAGACGAAGCCGCTGGCCGGCGCCCGCATCGTCGGCTGCCTGCACATGACCATCCAGACCGCCGTGCTGATCGAGACGCTGACCGCTCTCGGCGCGACCGTCCGCTGGTCGTCCTGCAACATCTTCTCGACCCAGGACCAGGCCGCCGCCGCCATCGCCGCCGCCGGCATCCCGGTCTTCGCCTGGAAGGGCGAGACGGAGGAGGAGTTCTGGTGGTGCATCGAGCAGACCCTGCGCGGTCCCGCCACCGGTGAATATGCCGGCTGGACCCCGAACATGATCCTGGACGACGGCGGCGACGTCACCCAGATCATGCACGACAAGTATCCGGAGATGCTGGCCGAGGTCCGCGGCCTGTCGGAGGAGACCACCACCGGCGTCCATCGTCTCTATGAGATGATGAAGAAGGGCACGCTGAAGGTTCCGGCCATCAACGTGAACGACAGCGTCACCAAGTCGAAGTTCGACAACCTCTACGGCTGCCGCGAGTCGCTGGTGGACGGCATCAAGCGCGCCACCGACGTCATGGTGGCCGGCAAGGTCGCCGTGGTCGCCGGCTACGGCGACGTGGGCAAGGGTTCCGCCGCCTCGCTGCGCTCGCAGGGTGCGCGCGTGCTGGTGACGGAGATCGACCCGATCACCGCGCTGCAGGCCGCCATGGAAGGCTATCAGGTCGTCACGATGGACGAGGCCGCCCCGCAGGGCGACATCTTCGTCACCGCGACCGGCAACGTGGACGTCATCACGCTGGACCACATGCGCCAGATGAAGGACCGCGCCATCGTCTGCAACATCGGCCACTTCGACAGCGAGATCCAGATCGAGGCTCTCCGCAACTACAAGTGGGAAGAGGTCAAGCCGCAGGTCGACGAGGTCGTCTTCCCCGACGGCAAGCGCCTGATCGTCCTGGCCCAGGGCCGCCTGGTGAACCTGGGCTGCGCCACCGGCCACCCGAGCTTCGTGATGAGCGCCAGCTTCACCAACCAGGTGCTGGCCCAGATCGAGCTGTGGACCAACGCCGCCAGCTACGAGAACAAGGTCTACGTCCTGCCGAAGCACCTGGACGAGAAGGTCGCCCGCCTGCATCTGGACAAGATCGGCGCCAAGCTGACCACGCTGTCCGCCAAGCAGGCCGAGTACATCGGCGTGAAGGTCGAAGGCCCGTTCAAGCCGGACCACTACCGCTACTAATCAGCGGGTCCGGACGGATCGGAACGGAAAGGGCCGCCCAACGGGGCGGCCCTTTTTGCGTTTGGGGGTGGGACGGCGGTGCCCCCACCCTTCCCACGGCTGACGCCGCGGGCCCCTTCCCTCCCCCGCTGACGCAGGAGAGGGAATAAAGTCCCCTCCCCTGCGAAGCGGGGGAGGGTCAGGGAGGGGGCAAGACTTCCCTACCGCCGAACCATCGGCGCCAGATCCTTGCGGATGCCGGCGTCCAGCCGGGCGTTCAGGTCGTCCATCATGCGGCGGACGAGGTCCTGCAGCGTCGCCTCGCGGTCAGCCACCGAGATGTTCTCCGGCACGGTGGTGGACTGGGTCACCGTCGCCTTGGTCATGCCGCGGAAGGTCGTCTCGCCGGGCAACTCGCCGCTGACCTCGACTTCTATCCGCCCGTCGTAGCGCTGGGCCTGATCGTTGGTGAAGTAGCCCTTCACCCCGCCGGTCTTGGGAAGCTGGACCTCGACGATGCTGGCGTCGCGGATGGTGACGCGGACGCGGCCCGGCCCGCCCGCGGCCTGGAGCCGCTCGTTGGCCCAGCGGCGCACCGCCTCGGCGGGCGGCAGGGGGATGCGCTGGTCGACGGCGGTGCCGGCCGGCCGGTGGGCGTCCACCACGTCGACGCCGCCCGCGTTCAGGACGATCGGGCCGAAGTTGGAATAGTCGATGGGCCGGACCGCCGGACGCGGCGGCGTGCTCTGGCAGGCCGTCAGGGCCACGGTGGCGAGAGCGGCGGCGAGAACGAAACGGCGGGTGGGCATGATCGCTCCGGTGAGACGGAAAAACGGCGCGGCACTATAGCCGCGCCGCCTCATGAGCGCATCCGGAACCTGGAGCCCCCTACTCCGCCGTCCCGTAGACCCGGTCGAGGTCCGCGTCGTCGAAGTGGTAGGCGGTGGAGCAGAACTGGCAGACCACCTCGACCCGCCCGTCGTCGATCTTCAGGCTCTGCACCTCGTCGCGCGGCAGGCGGGACAGCATGTCCGACACCCGCTCGCGCGAGCAGCGGCAGCCGAAGCGCAGGGCCTTGGGCTGCCACACCCGCACGCCGTCCTCGTGGAACAGGCGGAACAGCAGGTCGCGGAGCGGCAGATCCGGGTCGAGAAGCTCGTCGCCGGTGGTGCTGGACAGCAGGACCATGGCGCGGCGCCACGCGTCCTCGTCGCCGGAGCCGAGCACCTTCTCGGTGGCGTCCTGCGGCAGGCGCTGGATCATGATGCCGCCGGCCCGCCAAGCGCCCTTGCTGCCGTCCGGCAGGGTTTCCTGGTCCACCGACACGGTCAGGCCGGTGTCGATCTGCTCCGACTGGCGGAAATAGTGCTGCACGCAGTCGGCCAGCGTCTTGCCGTACAGCTCGACGATGCCCTGGTAGCGCTCGGTGTTCGGCCCCTGGTCCACGGTGAAGGCGATGTGGCCCTTGCCGAGCAGGGCCGGCGCCGGGGCGATCGCCACGTCGTCGGCGGCCTTGGCCAGCGCTTCCTCGTCGAACTGGGCGTAGGCGCGGATGTCGCCGACCGAGGTGATGTCCGCCACCATCAGCCGGACCGGACCGTCGCCCTTGGTCTGGAGCGTGAAGATGCCGTCGTACTTCAGCATGCTGGACAGCAGCATGGCGAGCGTCATCGTCTCGGCCAGGAAGCGGGCGACCGGCTCCGGGTAGGCGTGGCGGGTCAGGATTTCGTCCAGCGCGGGGCCCAGCTTCACCATGCGGCCGCGCAGGCGCGACGCCTCGATCTGGAAAGGCAGAACGAGATCGTCGGTGATCGGTTGGACGGAAGGATCGTCCATGATGTCCTCGAAGTTACGATAGGCCATGGCCCGGCGCCGCCATCCCGCTCATCGCGGGGGGCGGCGCCGGGCCATGACTCCAATTCCAAGGGCTCTCAGCCCCACAAGTGCTCTTAGATAGTGGCGCCAAGGCACCATGCCAGTATGGCCTTCTGGGCGTGCAGACGATTTTCCGCCTCGTCCCAGACGACCGAATGCCGGCCGTCGATCACCCCGTCGGTCACTTCCTCCCCGCGGTGGGCGGGCAGGCAGTGCATGAACAGGGCGTCGGGGGCGGCGAGCGCCATCAGCGCCTCGTTGACCTGATAGGGACCCAGGACCGCCGCCCGCTCGTCCACGTCGGTGTTGTGCATGGAGGCCCAGGCGTCGGTGACCACGCAGTCGGCGCCGCGCACGGCCTCCTCCGGCGAGGTGGTGACGGTGATCCGCCCACCCTCGCGCTTGACCCAGTCGAGCAGCTCCGGCGCCGGGCCGTAGACCTCCGGGCAGCCGAGGCGGATCTCCACGCCGAGGCGCACCGCCACATGGACCCAGCTCACCGCCACGTTGTTCACGTCGCCGATCCAGGCCACCGTGCGCCCTTCGATGGGGCCGCGGTGCTCCTCGAAGGTCATCACGTCGGCCATGATCTGGCAGGGGTGCGACTGGTCGGTCAGGCCGTTGATGATCGGCACCGAGGCGAACTCGGCCAGCTCCTGCACGCGCTCCTCGCCCATGGTGCGGACCATCACCGCGTCCACGTAGCGGGACAGCACGCGGGCGGTGTCGCCGATGGTCTCGCCGCGGCCGAGCTGCATGTCGTCGGGCTTCAGCACCACCACGTCGCCGCCGAGCTGGCGCATGCCCACCTCGAAGGAGACGCGGGTGCGGGTGGACGGCTTCTCGAAGATCATCGCCAGCGTGCGGCCCGCGAACAGCGCGCGGTAGGCCGGGATGTCCTTCTTGATGGTCGCGGCCATGGCGAGGATCTGGCGCAGGGTCGCCTTGTCCAGCCGGTCGATGTCGAGGAAATGACGGACGGCGGACATCACACCAGCTCCTTGGCGGTCTTGGCGAGGATGGCCACGGCCTCCTCGACCTCGGCCTCGCCGATGTTCAGCGGCGGCAGCAGCCGGACTACGTTGTCACCCGCCGGAACGGACAGCAGGCCGTTGGCGCGCAGTTTCGCCACCACGTCGCCGACCGCCGGGCCGCAGGCGAGGCCGAGCATCAGCCCCTTGCCGCGCACGCCCGTGAAGACCGACGGGTTCTCGGCCACCAGCCCGGCCAGCCGGTCCTGGAGCAGGCCGCCGATGCGCTGCACATGGTCGAGGAAGCCGGGCTCCAGCACCTTGTCCAGCACGGCGTTGCCGACCGCGGTGGCCAGCGGGTTGCCGCCGTAGGTCGAGCCGTGGGTGCCGGCCGTCATGCCCGACGCGGCTTTCTCGGTGGCGAGGCAGGCGCCCAGCGGGAAGCCGCCGCCGATGCCCTTGGCCACCGCCATGACGTCCGGCGTGATGCCGGCCCATTCATGGGCGAACAGCTTGCCGGTGCGGCCCATGCCGCACTGGATCTCGTCCAGGAACAGCAGCAGCCCGTGCTGGTCGCACAGGTCGCGCAGGCCGCGCAGGAACTCGACCGAGCCGGCGCGGATGCCGCCCTCGCCCTGGATCGGCTCCAGGCAGATGGCCGCGGTGCGGTCGGTGATCGCGGCGCGCACCGCCTCCAGATCGCCGAAGGGCACGAGGTCGAAGCCGTCGAGCAGCGGGCCGAAGCCCTTGATCAGCTTCTCCTGCTGCGCCGCCGACACCGCCGCCAGCGTGCGGCCGTGGAAGGCCTGCTCGAAGGTGATGATGCGGGTGCGGGCCTTGTCGCCCTTCTCATAATGGTATTTGCGGATCAGCTTGGCGCCGCACTCCCACGCCTCGGCGCCCGAGTTCGTGAAGAACACGGTGTCGGCGAAGGTGGCGTCGGTCAGCCGCTTGGCGAGGCTCTCCTGCCCGGCGACCCGGAACAGGTTGGAGGTGTGCCACAGCTTGTGCGCCTGGGCGGTCAGCGCCTCGACCAGATAGGGATTCGCGTGGCCGAGGACGTTCACCGCCACACCGGCGGCGAAGTCGAGGAATCGTCGCCCGTCGGTCGCGTACAGATACGGACCTTCGCCGCGCTCGAACACGATGTCGGCGCGGGCATATGTGGGCATGACGACCGGAATCACAGCGAAAACCTCCAAATGAGGAAAGCCCGGCGGACACCCTCGCCCGCCGGGAACCGTCGAATATCAAGATGTCACTTCAGCCTGTCAACGGATTGGCTACGCCGACCGGCCGAATTCCGGCGGATTTACGCCTTCAGCTTGTAACCCGTTTTCAGCATGCGCCAAGCCAGCCACCACAGGCCGCCGTTGACGGCCAGCATGACGAGAATCCCGATCCCCAGCGTGCCGTCCGACCGCCCGATGAAGCCGTAGCGGAAGCCGTCGATCATGTAGAAGAACGGGTCGAAATGGGCGATCCACCAGAACACCGGCGGCAGCGTCTCCACCGAATAGAAGGTGCCGGACAGGAAGGACAGCGGCGTCACCACGAAGTTGGTCACCGCCGCGATGTTGTCGAACTTCTCCGACCAGATGCCGCCGACCAGCCCGAGCAGCGACAGCAGCATGGAGGCCATCAGGGCGTGGAAGATCACGAACTCCGGATGGGCGATGCGCACCGGGACGAAGGCCCAGATGGCCAGCCCGGTGACCAGCCCGACCAGCAGGCCGCGCGTCACCCCGCCCATGACGAAGCCGAAGGCCAGCTCCAGCGGGGCCATCGGCGGCATCAGGATGTCGACGATGTTGCCCTGGACCTTCGCGATCACCACGGAGGAGGAGGTGTTGGCAAAGGCGTTCTGGGCCATCGCCATCATGATCAGGCCCGGCGCCAGGAACTCCAGATAGGGCACCGTTCCGATCATCCGCACCGCACCGCCCAGCGCCAGCGCGAAGACGGCGTAGAACAGCAGGGTGGTGACCACGGGCGCCCAGACGGTCTGCTGGTGCACCTTCAGGAACCGGCGCACCTCGCGCGCGTAGAGGGTCCACAGGCCGACCCAGTTGACGGCGCCGACCTGGCGGGGCATGGGAGGGAGAGGATGAGTCATCGCACCACGATCAACAGGAATGGACCGGACTTTAGGGCGCGCCGCCCGTTCCGGCAACCGCCCCCGGACGGGAGACAGCCATGACCCGCGACCAGCCGCCGGCCCGCAAGCCGCCGCGCCGCGTCACCGCCCAGTATCTGGAGAACGCGGCCCTGCACTATCTCCAGCGCTTCGCCAGCTCCTCGGCCAGCCTGCGCCGCGTGCTGATGCGCAAGGTCGACCGCTCCGCCCAGGCCCACGGCACCGACCCGGCGGAGGGCGCGCGCTGGGTCGAGGACCTGATCGCCCGCTACCTGCGCAGCGGCCTGCTCAACGACACGGCCTACGCGGAGATGCGGGCGGCCAGTCTGCACCGCCGCGGCACCTCGACCCGCGCCATCCGCGAGAAGCTGTCCGCCAAGGGCATCGGCCGCGACGAGGCCGACCGTGCGCTGGAGTCGCTGGACGAGGAGGTGGAGGGCGACCTGAACCTGACCGCCGCCCTGGCGCTGGCCCGCCGCCGCCGGCTCGGCCCCTACCGCCTGCCGGAGAAGCGCGCGGAGTTCCGCGATAAGGATCTGGCGGCGCTGGGCCGCGCCGGCTTCGCCTACGACATCGCCCGGCGGGTGGTGGACGCCGAAGACCCCGACTCGGTGGAGTAATCCCCTCCCCTCCGCAGCCCGTTCGCCCCGTCCGGCTGTTGTTCGGCAAACGCCACCGGTTCGGGACAGCAGACATGCGCCACGCCGCCCTCGCGGGCCTCACCCTCGCCGCCGGGCTGCTCACAGCCGCCGGGGCCGCCCGCGCGCAGGACGACGAGCGCATGGCGCTGTCGTCGGAGCTGCCGATCACCGTCGAGGACGCCGCCGCCATCGAGAAGGGCAGCGTCGACGTGAAGGTCCGCGCCTTCTTCGACCGGCTGAAGGGGGACGGCGGGCGCAACCGCCTGTCCTTCGACCCGGAACTCCAGGTCGGCGTGGCCAACGGCTTGGCGCTGAAGGTCAATCCCGGCTACCGCGTGGGCAACGCCGACGACGCGCAGCAGGGCGACGTCAAGCTGTCCGCCGAATACAACATCCGTGAACCGTCGCAGGGACGGCTGGGCCTGTCGGTGGAGCCACTGGTCAGCATCCCCTACGGGTCGGGGAGCAAGACGACGGAGGCCGGGCTCACCGGGCGCCTGACCCAGCCGCTCGGCACCGCCGCCGGCGCGCCGCGCCTGCACGCCAACCTGTCCTGGCGGCATCTGTTCGATCCGGAACCGGGCGAGCGCGACAACCGCTTCATCATGGCCGCCGGAATGAACGCGCCGGTCGGCCCCGCCACCGCGGTGGCCTTCGACGTGGTGCGCGAGCAGTCGCAGGAGCGCGGCAAGGCCGACAATTTCGTGGAGGCCGGCGTCCGGCATCTCGTCGGCGAAGACCTCGCCGTGGGTGCCGGTGTCGGCGTCGGGTTCGGCCCCGATTCGCCGCGCTACCGCCTGCTGCTGGGCGTGCATCGATCGTTCTGAAGCCGCCCCCCGGAAACGACAAAACGCGCGCAAAGCCTTTCGGCGATGCGCGCGGCACTCTCAACCGGGGTTCGGTGCAACCGAGAGTCGGAGTCGTCCTGGTGTGGGGCTCAGCACCCGGCCGCGGAGTTTGCTGCCCCGCGGTGACATCACCAGAATCGCCTGGATGCGCTCCGGCGCCTCCAGGCGGTCAGCCTCAGGCCGCGACGGCCTGCTGCTTGTCCTGGGCCTTGGCGATGCGGCGCTTCAGGCGGCGCGCTTCCAGGCTGAGGACATCGTCCTTCGCGTCGAGCAGGAAGGCGTCGAGGCCGCCCTTGTGCTCGATCGAACGGATCGCGTTGGTGGAGATACGCAGGCGCACCATCTGACCCAGAGCGTCGCTCAGCAGCGCGGTTTCCTGCAGGTTCGGCTGGAAACGGCGGCGGGTCTTGTTGTTGGCGTGGCTGACGTTGTTGCCAAACTGCGTGCCCTTGCCGGTCACGGAGCACCGACGTGCCATCGGAGTGATCCTTTATTTTAGCAAATGAAACCCGGTCCCGGGCAGCATACCGCCCGAAGGAGGCGGCGTTATAGTCGAACAAGCGCGCGCCCGTCAAGGAAGGAAGAGACGGGCGCGCGCCGATCGACGGTCCCCGGGCCGGCGGGGACCGCGATCCGGTGGAATCACTGGGCGGCGGGAGCGGCGGCCTTCTTCTCCTCGGCCTTCGGAGCGGCCTTGGGCGCTTCCGGCTTCGGCGCGTCCGGCTTGGCAGCCTCGGCCTTGGGGGCTTCGACCTTCGGGGTCTCCGCCTTCTTCTCCTCGACCTTCGGGGCGGCCTTCACATCGGCCTTCACCTCGGCCTTCGGGGCCTCCGCCTCGGCCTTCGGGGCCTCCGCCTTGGGCGCCGGGGCGGGAGCCGCCTCGACCTTCGGCGTTTCAGCCTTCGCCGGCTCCGCCTTCGGAGCGGGCGCCTCGGCCTTCGGGGCAGCCTTGGGAGCGGCGGCCTTGGCCGGAGCAGCCTTGCGGGCCGCCGGAGCCTTCTTCGGCGCCGGGGCGGGAGCCGGCTCGGCCTTCGCTTCCGCCTTCACCTCGGCCTTCTTCTCTTCGACCTTGGGCGCCTCGACCTTCGGAGCGTCCGCCTTCGGAGCCGGCGCGGCGACCGGAGCAACCTTGGACGCCGGTGCGGCCGGCGACAGGGCCACCGGGCTGACGCCCAGCTCGGCGGCGATCTTCGAGGAGACGTCGAGGACGGTCTGCACCTGGTTGACGACGCGGGCCTGGGCAACGGTCGCCCATTCGCGCTGCACGGCGACGAGGTCCGCCGGGCTGCGCACCTTGGCGAATTCGCTGGCGAACTGGGTCGTCTCGCCGATGCCGGCGGTGACGCCGTCGAGCAGGCGGCGGCAGCCGTCCTGCATCACGCCGGCGACGCGCGTGCCGCGGGCGGCGTAGGTCTCGGCGTTCGCCTTGCCCAGCGGCGACAGGGCGAGAGGCCCATTGGTCAGGGGATTGAAGCGCTCGAAAAGATCCAGAAAGTTGGCGGCCATGTCCTAAGGTCTCCCGTTGACGACTCGACGCGGAGGCGGTGTCGGACAAGTCAACTCCGGCTCATACCCCAGGAGACTGCGGGCAAACCTCTCGCCCAAGCGCCGCGAAGACGCTCCTTTCCCGCCCAGGCCACCATAGGCACGGGAGAATCGCGGCGCAACAAGAAATGTTGCGGTGCAGCATACCCGAAAGGACCTACTCCACCGGGCGCCCGAGGAACTTTTCAAGCAAAACGCGTGCAGCGGCGGTGGGGGTGATGGCGCCGCCGGTCACGCGGGACTCCAGCGCGGACAGATCGGCGCGCACCGCGGGATGCCCCTTGAAGGCGTCCACCAGCGTCTCGCGGATCTCGCTCCACAGCCAGGCGCGGGCCTGCTCGGCGCGGCGCGTGGCGCGGACTCCGGACGCCTCGGTGATCGCCTTGTGCTCCCCGATGGTGTCCCACACCGAATCGATGCCGGCCCTGGTGATGGCCGAGCAGCTCAGCACCGGCACGCGCCAGTCGCCGTGGCGCAGCAGGGTCAGGGCGTGGCGGTAGTCCGCGACGGTATGCCGCGCCGTGTTGGCGAGGTCGCCGTCCGCCTTGTTGACGACCACAAGGTCGGCCAGCTCGACGATGCCCTTCTTGATGCCCTGAAGCTCGTCGCCCCCGGCGGGCAGCAGCAGCAGCATGAACAGGTCGACCATGTCGGCCACCGCCGTCTCCGACTGGCCGACGCCCACCGTCTCCACGACGATCACGTCGAAGCCCGCCGCCTCGCAGATCAGCATGGCCTCGCGCGTGCGGCGGGCCACGCCGCCCAGCGTGGCGCCGGCGGGCGACGGGCGGATGAAGGCGTTCGGTTCGCGCGACAGGTCCACCATGCGGGTCTTGTCGCCCAGGATGGAGCCGCCGGTGCGCTGCGACGACGGGTCGATGGCCAGAACCGCCACCTTGTGCCCCCGCGCGATGACGTGCTGCCCGAACGCCTCGATGAAGGTCGACTTGCCCACCCCCGGCACGCCGGAAATGCCCACCCGCACCGAATTGCCGGTGTGGGGCAGCAGAGTCTCCAGCAGGGCGTCGGCCTGGGCGCGGTGGTCGCGCCGGGTCGATTCGATCAGCGTGATGGCGCGGGCGAGCGCGCGGCGGTCACCCCGCAGGACCGCGTCGGCGAGCGCGGCGGGGGTGTTGAGGGCGGGAGCGGTGGTCATGCAGGGAACCTAGCGGGAGCGGCGGGCGCGGTGAAGCCCCCGCGTCGATCCGCTGCGTCGATCCGCCGGCCCCTATAAGCGTCACGCCGCCTTCGCGGCCAGCCCGTCCAGCCAGACCTCCAGCGCGGCGAACAGGGCGACCGCGGTGGCGCAGGCCGTCCGCACCGACTCGGGCGTGTCCAGATCGCTTTCCAGCCGGGCGAGCAGCGCCTTCCAGCGGCCGGCCATGTCGATCCCGGCCGAGGCCAGGAAGCGCGCCCCGCGCGTGGCGTCGAAGCCCAGCGCGCGGGTGACGTTGGGCAGCATCGCCCGCCCGCCATGGGCGGACCCGTCGAGCACGTAGCGCGCCGCCAGCCGCGCCGGCAGGCTGTCCAACGCCGGCAGCGACCCGGCCACTGGCAGGGAATCCACGTCCACCCCCAGATCGGCGAGATCGGCGCGCAGCAGGTCCAGCCGCTCGGCCCCCTCGCCCAGCGCCCCCTCGCCCAGCGCCCGCTCGCCCAGCGCCCGCTCGATGGGGGCGTTGAAGCCGTGCAGGGCGATCAGGGCGTCGCGGTACTCGTCCGCCGTGATCGACGGGCTGGTCAGCGGGCGCAGCACCGCCGCGCGGTCCAGCCGTTCATGAATGTCGCGGGTCGCCTCGCGCAGCGCCTGCCTTACCGGTCCCAAAGGGATGCTCCGTCGTGATGATGAGGTTAAGTGGGGGCGAGGACTTCCGGAACCGGTTCCGGCCCCTGGGAGGATTCCTGCTGCCGCGCCCACAATGCGGCATAGGCGCCGCCGCGCGACAGCAGTTCCATGTGGCGTCCCCGTTCGATCACACGCCCGGCCTCCATCACCAGGATCTCGTCGGCGTCGATCACGGTGGACAGGCGGTGGGCGATGACCAGCGTGGTGCGGCCCCGGCTGACCTCGCGCAGATTGGCCTGGATCTCCCGCTCGGTGTGGGTGTCGAGCGCCGAGGTCGCCTCGTCGAACAGCAGGATCGCCGGGTTCTTCAGGATGGTGCGGGCGATGGCGACGCGCTGCTTCTCGCCGCCGGACAGCTTCAGCCCGCGCTCCCCCACCGTGGTCTCGTAACCGTCGGGCAGCGCCATGATGAAGTTGTGGATGTGGGCCAGCCGTGCCGCCTGCTCGACCTCCGCCGGGCTGGCCCCGGGGCGGCCGTAGGCGATGTTGTAGTAGACCGTGTCGTTGAACAGCACCGTGTCCTGCGGGACGATGCCGATGGCGCCGCGCAGCGATTGCTGGGTCACCTCCCGGATGTCCTGCCCGTCGATCAGGATGCCGCCGCCCGACACGTCGTAGAAACGGAACAGCAGCCGGCCGATGGTCGATTTGCCCGCCCCGGACGGGCCGACGATGGCCACCGTCCGCCCGGCAGGCACGGTGAAGCTCACCCCCTTGAGGATCGGACGCCGCGGGTCGTAGCCGAACTCCACCCCGTCGAAGCGCAGCTCGCCCCCGGTGATGGCCAACGGGGGAGCGCCCGGCCGGTCGGCCACCTCGCGGTCCACCGACAGCAGCGTCACCATCGACTCCACGTCGATCAGCGCCTGCTTGATCTCGCGGTACACCACCCCGAAGAAGTTCAGCGGCTGGTAGAGCTGGAGCAGGTAGGTGTTCACCAGCACGAAATCGCCCAGCGTCATCGTGCCGTTGACGATGCCGCGCGCCGCCATGCCCATGACCACCGCCAGCCCCAGCGAGATGATCGCCGACTGGCCGATGTTCAGCAGCGACAGGCTGCGCTGGCTCTTGACCGCCGCCTGCTCGTAGGAGGCCAACGCCTGGTCGTAGCGCCGGGCCTCGTGCCCCTCGTTGCCGAAATACTTGACGGTCTCGTAGTTCAGCAGGCTGTCCACCGCCTTGGTGTTGGCCTTGTTGTCGGTCTCGTTCATGGCGCGGCGGAACTGGATGCGCCATTCCGACACGAAGAAGGTGTAGGCGATGTAGCTTCCCACCGTGGCGAAGGTCGCCAGCGCGAACCAGCCGTCGAACATCCGCCACAGGATCACGCAGACCAGTGTGATCTCGACCAGCGTCGGCACGATGGAGAACAGGGCGTAGCGCAGCAGCGTCTCGATGGCGCGGGTGCCGCGCTCCAGCGAGCGGGTAAGCCCGCCGGTCTGGCGCTCCAGATGAAAGCGCAGCGACAGGGCGTGCAGATGCTGGAAGACCGACAGGGCGACCTTGCGGATCGTGCGCTGGGCGACGTTGGCGAACACCGCGTCGCGCAACTCGGCAAAGACCAGCGACATCACGCGCGCCAGCCCGTAGGCGACGATCAGCCCCAGCGGGATGGTCACCAGCGCCCCGGCGTCCCCCGGCGACAGGGCGTCGACCGCCCGCTTGTAGAAAATCGGCACCCAGACGTTCGCCACCTTGGCGCCGACCAGCAGGACCAGCGCCACCACCACGCGCAGCTTCGTCTCGAAGGAATCCCGCGGCCACAGATAGGGGACGAGCGAGCGCAGCGCCGCCATGTCGCCGGTGCTGGACGCGGCCTCCGCATAGGACGGGGCCGGGCTGGGGTTGCTGGTGCGGCGGCGCATGGAAGGTCCGGGGCAGGGGTCGGTTGCCAAAAGCGGCTGCCCTAACCTAGGGCCGCATGCGCCGCCAACCAAGGAAGACGGGCCGTGCGCCGGCTGCATGGCGGTCCGTCGGAGCTTTTCCACACGGCTTACGGGAATCGATCACCGAAAAATTGCACGCGGACGAATGGATAAAACCGTATTAGACTTATTGTCTATCTCCGACGGCGAGGGCTGCGGAGCGATTGCCGCATAGGGCCGAACGTGCTGAAAAATCTCTCCCTGACCGCCAAACTGTCCCTGCTGAACGTGCTGGGGCTGTTCATCCTGGCCATCGTGCTGACTCTGGCCTCCAGCCAGGTGCTGAGCGACCGCAGCGCCGCCTCCGCGCAGGAGCAGCGGGAACGCAGCATGGCGCTGGCCCACATGCTGCTGAAGCAGAACGGCGCCGACTACAGCCTGCGCGACGGCGCGCTTTACGTCGGATCGGTGCGGATCGACGGCGACACCCGCATGGTCGATCAGATCCGCGAGCTGACCGGCGGTGCGGCCACGGTGTTCCGCGGCGACACCCGCGTCGCCACCACCGTGCAGAACCCCGACGGCAGCCGGGCCAACGGCACCAAGCTGGGCGCCGGGCCGGTCTATGACGCTGTCATCATGCAGCGCAAGCCCTACCGCGGCGAGGCCGACATCCTGGGCGAGCGCTACTTCACCTCCTACGACCCGCTGCTCGACGCCTCCGGCTCGGTGGTCGGCGTGCTGTTCGTCGGGCTGAAGCGGGCCGACGTGATGAGGGTGGTGGACGAGGTGGAGCGCGCCATCCTGGTGGTGGCGCCGCTGGTCACGCTGGCCTTCGGTCTGGTCAGCTTCTTCCTGGTCCGCCGCCAGATGGGCGCCGTGCGGGCGATGAGCGCGACCATGCACGACCTTGCCGCCGACAAGCTGGACGTCGCCGTTCCCGGCCTCGACCGTGGCGACGAGATCGGGCAGATGGCCCAGGCGGTGCAGGTGTTCAAGGACAACGCCATCCAGAAGAAGGCGATGGACGAGGCCGAGCGCGCCCGCCTGGAGGCCGAACGCCGCGCCGACGAGGCGCAGCGCGCCCGCGAGGCGGCAATCGGCGAGGAGATCGCCGCGCTGATCGACGGCGTGTCGAAGGGCGACCTGTCGCGCCGCCTCGACCTGACCGGCAAGGACGGCTTCTACAAGAGCATGTCGGCGGGCATCAACCGCCTGACCGACACGGTGGAGGCGGTCATCGCCGACCTCGGCGCGGTGCTCAGCGCGCTCGCCCAGGGCGACCTCAACAAGCGGGTGCAGCGCGACTACGAAGGGGCCTTCCAGACCCTGAAGACCGACGTCAACGCCACCTCCGCCAAGCTGTCGGAGATCGTCGGCCAGATCACCCAGGCGGCGGACACCATCGCCTCGGCGGCGGGCGAGGTCTCCATCGGTTCCTCCGACCTCGCGGAGCGGACGGAGCAGCAGGCCTCCTCGCTGGAGGAGACGGCGGCGAGCATGGAGGAGCTGGGCGCCACGGTGCGCTCCAACGCCGACAACGCCCAGCGCGCCAACGGCATGGCCGCCGACGCCCGCACCGCCGCGGAGTCCGGCGGGACGGTGGCGGATTCGGCGATCGACGCGATGAAGCGCATCGAGGCGTCGAGCCGCAAGATCACCGACATCATCGGGGTGATCGACGAGATTGCATTCCAGACCAACCTGCTGGCGCTGAACGCGGCGGTGGAGGCGGCGCGGGCCGGCGACGCCGGGCGCGGCTTCGCCGTGGTGGCCCAGGAGGTGCGCAACCTTGCCCAGCGCTCCGCCCAGGCGTCCAAGGAGATCAAGGGCCTGATCCTGGACAGCGACGCCCAGGTGAAGGACGGCGTGGAGCTGGTCAAGAAGGCCGGCGACGCGCTGGAGGGCATCGTGTCGGGCGTCCAGCAGGTCGCCGGGCTGATCGCCGAGATGGCCTCGGCGTCGAGCGAGCAGGCGGCGGCGCTCGACGAGATCAATGCCACCGTCTCGCAGATGGACGAGATGACCCAGAAGAACGCCGCACTCGTCGAGGAAACCACCGCCGCGGCGCAGGCCATGGCCGGTCAGGCCAACGACCTGAAGGGGCTGATCGGCTTCTTCAAACTGGACCCGCGGGCCGTTCCGGTCGCGGTTGCGACCACCGCTGCGGCTCCGCGGCACGTCGCACCAGTGGCCCGTCCGACCGCTCCGGCGTCCCGTTCCCGAGCCGCGGCGAAGCCGGCGGCTCGGGCGGAGTCCCATTCGGGCACCGCGCTCAAGCGCAACGTCAGCGAGGACGACGACTGGAAGGAGTTCTGAGGGCCAAAGTCATCATTGCCCCCACCCCGGCCCTCCCCCGCTGTCGCAGGGGAGGGAGATTTCTGCGAAGCGGCGGCAGTCCCCTCTCCTGCGTCAGCGGGGGAGGGTTAGGGTGGGGGCAAGCCGCCCCCCCCGCGCTTAATTCGCGATCGGCGTCGCCTCGATCTTGCGGCGCGGGGCGGCCTTGATCGAGGGGCCGGCGTTGTCCTCCGGCTTGGCGACCGTCGTCGTCGTGCCACGGGCGGTCTGGATGGGCCCGCTGCCGCGCAGGCGCAGCAGATGCATCCGCACATAGGCGGTCGAGCCAACCGCCTGCACCGCCACCCAGTCGGTGCCGCGGGCACGGCCCAGCACCTTCAATGGCTGGCCGGGCGGGAAGGTGGCGATGATGGGCGCGCCGTTGCTCGGCTGCGAGCGCAGCGCGGTGGTCTTGTCGGTTTCCCACTCGCCGGAGACGGTGTCGAACCCGGCCGGGGAGGCGCTGGCGGTCCCCTGCACCACGGGCGCGCGGTTGGTCCGCTCGCCCGTCTGGCAGGCGGTCAGCATCACCGCGCAGACCACGGCGAGGGAGACGGGAACGAGGCGCAGGCGTCTGGTCATCACGGACTCTGTTGGGTAGCCCTTTCGATCGGACGACCATACAGGATGCGCCCCCACCTGCGCCACCGCGCCGCGGCAAAACCGCTATGCACTGTTTGTGGCAGGAAAGTGGCGCCGCCAGATCGCGCCGTCAGGCGAGGACGCCCAGCTGCCAGGCGAAGAAGACCCCCAGCCCCACGGCGATGGTGAGGAGCTGCTTGCCCGTCACCACGCAGGCGAGCACGGCGGCCAGCGCGCCGACCAGCTGCGGGTTCGTCCAGCTCAGTTCCAGCCCCTCTCCGTTCGGGGACAGGATCATCGGCACGATGATGGCGGTCAGCACCGTCACCGGGACGAAGCCCAGCGCCTGTTTCAGCAGCGGCGGGAAGACCACCCGGTCGCCCAGCACGAACAGCGCCGCCTTTACGAAGACGGTGACCGCCGCCATGCCGAGGATCATGACGGTGTTGGTCAGGACGGTCCCGGTCATGCCGCTTCCTCCTCCCGCCGTCCGGCCTCCAGCCCGCCGGAGCGCCAGCGTTGCAGGGCCATCCCCACGGAGACGCCGGCCACCACGGCGGCCATCAGCCCCAGCTTGTAGGGCACATCCTGCCCCAGAAAGGCCACCGCGCCCGCCGCCACCGCCGCCGCGAAGTTGGGCAGGCTGGCAAGCTGCGGGACGACGATGGCGATGAAGGTCGCGACCATCGCGAAGTCGAGCCCCAGCGACTGGAGCTGCGGGAAGGCCGCGCCGAACAGCAGGCCGACCAGGGTCCAGAACTGCCAGTTCGCGTACATCGACAGGCAGGAGCCCAGGAAGTACCAGTGCCCGAGCGGCGCCCGCGGATGCCGCGCGTAGTAGCCGGCCATCACCGCGAAAGTCTCGTCCGTCAGGAAGAAGCCCAGCGTCCAACGCCAGCGCGCCGGCAGATGGGCGACGTGCGGCAGCAGCGTGGCGGCGTAGAGGGCATGGCGCAGGTTCACGATCAGGGTGGTCAGCCAGATCACCGCCAGCCCGGCGTGCCCGGCCACCAGACCCAGCGCGATGAACTGGCTAGACCCCGCATAGACCGACAGGGACATCAGCTGTCCCTGCCACGCCGCCAGCGGCCCGGCGGCCACCAGCGTGCCGAAGATCACCCCGAAGGGCGCCGCGCCGATGACCATCGGCAGGGTGTCGCGGGCGCCGGCGGCGAAGCTGGATCGTCTGGTCATGATCGTTCTGATGCGTCTTCTTGAACCGTTCCTTGGAACAGCGTCGGGTTGCGGACCATAGCGCTGCGACGAGCGCGCCGCCCGCCTTTTATTGTCCGGGAGACAAGTCCATCCACCCCACCCCGCGCAAAATGCCGCATGCGACCGAGCGATGAAAATTTCCCGTATTTAGAGTATTTTTTCGGAATTCTCGCACCCACCGCACCTGCCGGGGAGCCCATTCGCGTGAAGGTACCGTTCAACAACAAGGCCCGTTGGATCGACGACGTCGTCTGGCATCAGATCCCGCGCCTGAAGATCGAGCCGCGGCGCAAGCTCGCCGCGTCGCTGGTCGCGCCCTTCCGGCCCCGCACCCCCGGCTTCAGGCCGTCCGAACGGGCGTTGAGCCTCAAAACCCAATTGGAGACGCGCGGTTACACCGACGCCTTCCGCCTGATGACCGACGAGCAGGTCGCGGCGATGCGGCGCTATTTCGAGGAACAGCCCTGCTTCGACGGCGGCCACCGGCAACATGGCTCCTTCACCATCGACAAGGTGCCGTCACCGGACATCCAGATGGCCCGCTATGTGGAGGAGCAGTTCCTGGCCGCGCCCCACCTGCTGGACACCATCAACCACCCGCTCGTCCTGCAGGTCGCAGAAGCGTTCCATGGCTGCAAGCCGACAATCGACGGCATGTCGGTCTGGTGGTCGCTGGCCCGGCCCAACCCGCGGATCAGCACCCAGAACTACCACCGGGACTACAACCAGGTCCGCCATTTCAAGATGTTCCTGTACCTGACGGACACCGACATGGGCGGCGGGCCGCATGTCTACGTCCCTGCCTCCCAGCACGGACAGGAACTGCTGGAGCGGCGCAATCATTCGGACGCCGAGGTCGAGGCGGTCTACGGCGCGTCGGCGCCCGTCGCGCTGACCGGGCGGGCGGGCGACTGCTTCCTGGCCGACAACATCGGGATGCACAAGGCACTCCAGCCGACGCACAGCGACCGGCTGATCGTCGTCACCGAATACACGCTGCTGCGCAACCGCTTCGGCCCGCTCCAGCCGGTGCTGCCGAATCCGGACCGCTGTTACGATCCCTACATCAACCGGGTCTATCTGCGGAGTTAACGATTCCGATGGGGCTGGTGTGCCGGGGGGAGGGCTTTCCATCCGTCCGGCTTTCCGGCAGGCTGGTCCCATGAAACCCGATTCCTGCTTCGAGTTTCCCGTCCACACGGCGGGGGAACGTGCGGCGGACGTGGTCATCCACGCCATCGGCGTGATCGCCGGCCTGATCGGCGCGTCCTGGCTGCTGGCCGTGACGGCGGGCCATGTTTCCGCGACTGAGATGGTGTCGCTGGTCGCCTACGGCGCCGGGCTGGTCGGCATGCTGAGCGCGTCGGCCGCCTACAACCTGGCCCCGCCGGGGCGGCGCAAGGCGGTGCTGCGGCGGGTCGACCACGCGATGATCTATGTGATGATCGCCGGCAGCTACACCCCCTTCACCCTGAACCGGCTGGACGGCGGCGCCGGGCTCGCGCTGGGGATCGGGGTGTGGGTGGTGGCGCTGGGCGGGGTCGCGCTGAAACTGTTGGCCCCCTGGCGGTACGAACGGCTGGGCTTCGTGCTCTATCTCGGGCTCGGCTGGGCCATCCTGTCGGTGGCCGAACCGCTGTGGCGGTCGCTGTCGCCGACGACGCTGCTTCTGCTGGCGGTCGGCGGGGTGGTCTACACGGTGGGGGCCTTCATCCACACGCTGGACCGCCTGCCCTACAACATCCCGGTCTGGCACGCACTGGTCGTCGTCGCGGCCTCCTGCCACTTCGCCGCGGTGGCGCGGGAGTTCGTGGTGACATGACAAACGAGGGGCCTCGCGAAAGGCCCCCCGCCTGCATCATCAATGCACGGCCGTCAATGGACGGTGGTCACCGGCTGCGTCGCCGCGCTGCGCACCTGGGCGGAGACGGGCAGGCCGTTGATGGTCAACTCGCCGCCTTCCGCCCCCACCTTGACCGTCTGGCCGTCGGCGACGCGGCCCTCCAGGATCATGGTGGCCAGCGGGTTCTGAAGCTCCCGCTGGATCACCCGCTTCAGCGGACGCGCGCCGTAGACCGGGTCGTAGCCGGCCTCGGCCAGCCACTGCGTCGCCGCCTCGTCCACCTCCAGCGTGATGTCGCGGTCGGCGAGCATGCGGACCAGCCGGCCGAGCTGGATCGTCACGATCCCGCCCATGTGGCTGCGGTCCAGGCGGTGGAACAGCAGGATCTCGTCCAGCCGGTTCAGGAACTCCGGCCGGAAGTGGGCGCGCACCACCTCCATCACCTCGTCGCGCACGGCGCCGCTGTCCTGGCCTTCCGGCTGGGCCGCCAGCACCTCGGAGCCGAGGTTCGAGGTCATGATGATGACCACGTTGCGGAAATCCACCGTCCGCCCCTGCCCGTCGGTCAGCCGCCCGTCGTCGAGCACCTGGAGCAGCACGTTGAAGACGTCGGGATGGGCCTTCTCGACCTCGTCGAACAGCACGACCTGATAGGGCCGGCGGCGCACCGCCTCGGTCAGCGCCCCGCCCTCCTCATAGCCGACATAGCCCGGAGGCGCGCCGATCATGCGGGCGACGGAGTGCTTCTCCATATATTCCGACATGTCGAGCCGGACCATCGCCGTCTCGTCGTCGAACAGGAACTCGGCAAGCGCCTTGGTCAGCTCGGTCTTGCCGACGCCGGTCGGGCCAAGGAACAGGAAGGAGCCAATCGGCCGGTTGGGGTCCTGCAGGCCGGCGCGGGCGCGGCGCACCGCGTTGGACACGGCCACGATGGCCTCGTCCTGGCCGATCACGCGGGTCTTCAGGCGGGTTTCCATCGCCAGCAGCTTTTCCCGCTCGCCGGCCAGCATCTTGTCCACGGGCACGCCGGTCCAGCGGCTGACCACGGCGGCGATGTCGCTGTCGCGCACCTCCTCGTTCAGCATGCGGTTGGCGGCGTGGGCCTCCGCCTCCTTCAGGCGCTTCTCCAGGTCGGGGATGACGCCGTAGGCCAGCTCGCCGGCGCGGCCCCAATTGCCGTCGCGCTGGGCCTGCTCCAGCTCGGTGCGGGCCTTCTCCAGGTCCTCCTTGATCTTCTGGGCGCCCTGGAGCTGGTCCTTCTCGGCCTGCCACTTGGCGGTCAGCTCGGCGGATTCCTGCTCCAGGTCGGCCAGCTCGCCTTCCAGGTTGGCGAGCCGTGCGCGCGAGGCCTCGTCGGATTCGCGCTTCAGCGCCTCCCGCTCGATCTTGAGCTGGATGATCCGGCGGTCCAGCTCGTCGATGGTCTCCGGCTTGCTGTCCACGGCCATGCGCAGGCGGCTCGCCGCCTCGTCGATCAGGTCGATGGCCTTGTCGGGCAGGAAGCGGTCGGTGATGTAGCGGTTCGACAGGGTCGCCGCCGACACGATGGCGCCGTCGGTGATGCGCACGCCGTGGTGCACCTCGTAGCGCTCCTTCAGGCCGCGCAGGATGGAGATGGTGTCCTCCACCGTCGGCTCGGGCACGAAGACGGGCTGGAAGCGCCGGGCGAGTGCCGCGTCCTTCTCGATGTGCTTGCGGTACTCGTCCAGCGTGGTCGCGCCGACGCAGTGCAGCTCGCCGCGCGCCAGCGCCGGCTTCAGCATGTTGGAGGCGTCCATCGCGCCGTCCGCCTTGCCGGCGCCGACCAGCGTGTGCAGCTCGTCGATGAAGACGATGATCTCGCCCGCCGCCGCCTGGATCTCCTGGAGAACGGCCTTCAGCCGCTCCTCGAACTCGCCTCGGTACTTGGCGCCGGCCACCATCCCGGCGAGATCAAGCGACAGCAGCTTCTTGTTCTTCAGCCCCTCCGGCACGTCGCCCTTGACGATGCGCTGGGCGAGGCCCTCGACGATGGCGGTCTTGCCGACGCCCGGCTCGCCGATCAGGACGGGGTTGTTCTTGGTGCGCCGCGCCAGCACCTGGATGGTGCGGCGGATCTCCTCGTCGCGCCCGATGACGGGGTCGAGCTTGCCCTCGCGCGCCGACTCGGTCAGGTCGCGGGTGTATTTCTTCAGCGCGTCGTAGCCCTGCTCGGCACTGGCGGTGTCGGCGGTGCGGCCCTTGCGGACCTCGTTGATCGCGGTGTTCAGCGCCTGCGGGGTGACCCCCGCGCGCTTCAGCACGGCGGCGGACGGCGTGCCGTCGGCCATGGCGAGCGCCAGCAGGATGCGCTCCGCCGTGACGTAGCTGTCGCCGGCCTTCTTGGACACCGTCTCGGCCTGCTCGAACACGCGGGACAGCTCCGGCGTCAGGTACACCTGACCGGCGCCGGCGCCCTCCACCTTGGGCTGCTTGTCCAGCTCGGCGTCCACACCCGACAGCGCCAGGGCGGGGTCGCCGCCGGCCGCCCGGATCAGGTTGGCGGCCAAGCCTTCCTTGTCGTCCAGAAGGGTCTTCAGCAGATGTTCCGGCGTCAGCCGCTGGTGGCCGCGCCGCAGGGCCAGGGTCTGCGCCGCCTGCACGAAGCCACGGCTGCGCTCGGTGTATTTCTCGAAGTCCATAATGTGCTCCCTTCATCGCCGACCGTCCGCGAGGCAGCCCGGTCAGTCCGATCCACGTTCCCAGTGCGATCCGCAAGGATGCATGCGTCGCCGTAGATGTGGGAGAGCCCCATCCGTATGCAAGACCCCCCAGGGTGCGTGGTTATTGCTTTTATCGGACCCGCGCCGAAAGGGTGGCTTTCCGCGGCCCGCCGGAAGGGGCTAGGGTTTTCACTCAAAGCCACGGAATGCTTTTTTCATGACGGCGACGCCCACCAGCACCCCGCGCAACCCCTCGCCCACGGCCCTGCGGCCCGCCCTGACCACCCCCCTGATGCGGCTGGCCTGGCACGGCCGCAACATGTGGCATTGGGTGGCGCGACCGCTGACCATGGGGGTGCGGGGGATCATCCTGGACGACTCGGGCGCCGGAAGCGGTGCGGCCTCGGTCCTGCTGATCCGCCACAGCTACGTCGGCGGCTGGCATTTTCCAGGCGGCGGAGTCGGAAAAGGCGAGACGCTGGTGGAGGCCATGCGCCGCGAGGTGCGGGAGGAGGTCGGGTTGACCGTGGAAAGCGGCCCCCAGCCGTTCGGCGTCTACGCCCGCTTCCGGCACGGCGCGAGCGATCATGTGGCGGTCTTCGTCGCGCGGGGATGGTCGGGAACGCCTCGGGCCGACGGGGTGGAGATCCTGGAGGCGCGCTTCTTCCCGCTGGACCGGCTGCCGGACGACACCTCCCCCGCGACGCGGCGGCGAATCGCCGAGTTCCAGGGTCGGGAGCCTTTGGCCGAGCGCTGGTGACGGTTTTCGATTGCGACGGTTGACAGAAGCGAACCGGTCCCACCATTGTGCGATGCAATGCCCGCGATCGTCGCCGCCATACGCCGCTACCCCGTGAAGGGGCTGAGCGGCCAGGATCTTCCCGCCGTTGACCTCGTCACCGGCCAACCCATCCCCTTTGACCGGCGCTTCGGCCTGCTGCACGGCCCGGCGGCCCTGACCCCCGATGTCGAGGGCTGGCGCCCGAACGAGGATTTCTTCACGCTCGACCGGAACGAGAAGCTGGCGCTGCTCGACTCCGAGTTCGACGAGGCCACCCAGTCGCTGATCATCCGGCGCGGCGGCAAGCAGGTGTCGCGCGGGCGTCTGGACCAGCCGATGGGCCGGATGCTGGTGGAGCAGTTCTTCGCCGCCTATCTGGCCGGCGCGGCTCCCGGCCTGCCCAAGCTGGCCGAGGCCAGAAACCCGACGCAGGGCGGCGGTTTCTCCTTCACCGACCGGGAAGAGGCGGCGGTCTCCATCCTCAACCTCGCCAGCGTGCGCGATCTGGAGGAGCGGGTGGCCAAGCAGCCGGTCGATCCGCGGCGCTTCCGCGCCAACCTGATGATCGACGGGCTGGAGCCCTGGGTGGAGCGCCAGTGGATCGGTGCGCTGCTGACCGTCGGCGAGGTCACCCTGCGCATCTGCGACCACAAGGACTGCCGGCCCTCCAGCGAGGTCAACCCGGCGACCGGCGCGCGTGACCTCAACACGCTCCCCATTCTGGAGCGTGGCTACGACCACACGCAGTGCGGCGTCTATGCCCGGGTGGTGCATGGGGGCCGGATCGCGGTGGGCGACCCGGTGGCGCTGGCCGACGACCTGCCGGCCTGAAAAAAACGCGCGATTCTGAAACCCGTCAGGCCTGAAACCCATCGGTCCTGAAGCCGGAACTCCCCGGCCTCAGGACCGACGGTCATCAAACGGACGTCAGGCGCTCATCGGGGTGCGTTCGTCGGCGGCCGCCTCGGACTCGTCGCCCATTTCGCCGCCGTCCTCGTCCTCCGCAGAACCGCCCATGCTGGGTTGCGGACCAAGGCCCGCGGCGCCGACGTTGCCACGCTGGCGGTTCTCGGATTCCTGGATCTGGTTGATGATGCGGAAATAGTGCTCCGCATGCTGCATGTAGTTTTCCGCCTGGACGCGGTCGCCGGACGAGGAGGCGTCGCGGGCCAGCGCCAGATACTTTTCATGGACCTGCCACGCGTTGCCGCGGATGCGCACGTCCGGACCATTGCTGTCGAAGGTCTGGTGACGCAGCGGAACGTTCTGCCGGCGGTTGCCACCGCCACCTCCGCCGCCGCCACCTCCGCCACCACCGCCGCCGTTGCCACGACCGCGCGAGCGCCTGGAGTTCGGTCCTTGTCTCATTTGGCTCTTATGGCCCCATGTAAGAGAAGTGCAATCCCGCGAACGCCCTGGCTGACCATCCGGTCGCCGGGCCCGCCGCGGAACCAACCGCGGATGGGTCGCAGGGATCAAATCGACGCGCCCAACCGATCAACCGGTCTGCCTTCTCGGACGTCCGCCCAACCGCGCGGGGTTTCCGGAGGCCATGGGTACGCCCTGGGATGATCGTCCCCGGGCCATCGTCGTCCTTGCACCCTACTGGGGACCGCGCGTCAATCCAACCTTTTTTTTGGGGGGATGGGGCGAAATCACGACCGCTTCCACCCCAGGACGCAGCGTTCCACGCCACCCAGATCCCGGAAGACGCCCGCCGGCTCGAGTTCCGCAGTGACCAGCAGCCCCGCCACGTCCGCCGCCTGCCCCTGCCCGACCTCCAGCCCGGCCAGACCGCCCGGCTGGAGCAGGTCCGGAAGCTGGGAGGCGATGATCCGGTAGGCGTCCAGCCCATCGGCGCCGCCGTCCAGCGCCCGCAGCGGGTCGTGCTCCCGCACCTCCGGATCGAGCGCGGCGATGTCGGCGCTGGGGATGTAGGGCGGGTTGGAGACGACGACGGCGAAGCGCTCCTCCAGCCCGGCGCCCCAGTTGCCGGTCTGGAAGCGCGCCCGCTCCGCCAGCCCGTTGCGCGCCGCGTTCTCGGTGGCAGCGGCCACAGCACCAGGGCTGAGGTCGACGCCGAGGCCGCTGGCGTTGGGCAGTTCCGCCAGCAGGGCCAGCAGGATGCATCCGGTCCCGGTGCCGAGGTCGAGCAGCCGCAGCGGGGCGCTCCGGTCCGGCAGCGCCTTCAGCACCGCCTCGACCAGCGTCTCGGTGTCGGGCCGGGGTTCCAGCGTGTCGGGGTTGAGGGCAAGGTCGATCGTCCAGAACTCGCGATGGCCGAGGATGCGCCCCACCGGCTCCCGCGCCGCCCGCCGCTCGACCAGGGCGAGGAGGCGCGCGGCGTCGGGCTCGGGGACGGGATCGTTGGCCCGGGTGAACAGGTCGTGGCGGGTAACGCCCAGCGCGTGCTCGACGAGCAGGCGCGCGTCGAGGTCGGGGGTGTCCACCCCGGCCTCGCGCAGGCGGGCCTCGGCGGTGCGGCGGAGTTGGTGAAGCGTGATGGTCATGAATTGCCCCCACCCTCCCCATGCGCTGCATGGGTCCCCTCCCTCCCCCGCTGCGCAGGGGAGGGCGATCGATGCGACATCCTGTTCCCTCCCCTGCGCAGCGGGGGAGGGTTAGGGTGGGGGCCCGTGTTGCCACGCAACCGCCTATGCGAAACTCCAAGCTGAAATACCGCGCTCGTGACCTGCGCACTCAGCCCACCGACGCCGAACGAGCACTTTGGCGCCAATTGCGCAGTGAACAGCTCAGCGGATGGAAATTTCGCCGTCAGCACCCCATTCTCCCCTACATCGCCGACTTCGCCTGCATCCAGGCCAAGCTGGTTGTCGAAGTCGACGGCGGCCAGCACGCCGACTCCGCCTACGACTCCACCCGGGACGAGCATCTGCGGCACCATGGCTGGCGGGTCCTACACTTCTGGAACAACGACGTGCTGAACAACCCGGAGGGGGTGGCGCGCATGATCGGCGACGCGCTCGGCCCCGTCCCCGACCCTCCCCCGCCGTTGGCGGTGGAGGGGGATTGAGCAACCCGCCCTATTGCAACTCCGACAGCCGCGCCGCCTCGTCCTCGGCCGTCAGCGCGTCGATCAGCTCGTCCAAGGCCTCGCCGGCCATCACCTTCTCGATCTTGTAGAGCGTCAGGTTGATGCGGTGGTCGGTCACCCGCCCTTGCGGGAAGTTGTAGGTGCGGATGCGCTCCGAGCGGTCGCCGGAGCCCACCTGGCTCTTGCGGTCGGCGGCGCGGGCCTTGTCCTTCTCGGCGCGCTCCCGCTCATAGAGGCGGGCGCGCAGCACCTTCAGGGCCTTGGCCTTGTTCTTGTGCTGGCTCTTCTCGTCCTGCTGGCTGACCACGAGGCCGGTCGGCAGGTGGGTGATGCGCACCGCGCTGTCCGTCGTGTTCACCGACTGGCCGCCGGGACCGCTGGAGCGGAACACGTCGATGCGCAGGTCCTTCTCGTCGATGTGGATGTCCACCTCCTCCGCCTCGGGCAGCACCGCGACGGTGGCGGCGGAGGTGTGGATGCGCCCCTGCGTCTCGGTCGCCGGAACGCGCTGCACGCGGTGGACCCCCGATTCGAACTTCAGTCGGGCGAAGACGTTACGGCCGGTGATGTTGGCGATGGCCTCCTTGTAGCCGCCGATGCCGGTCTCGCTGACCTCCATCGTCTCGAACCGCCAGCCCTGGAGCCCGGCGTAGCGGCGGTACATCTCGAACAGCTCCGCCGCGAACAGGGCCGCCTCGTCGCCGCCGGTGCCGGCGCGCACCTCCAGGATGGCGTTCTTCTCGTCCGCCTCGTCCTTGGGCAGCAGGGAAATCTGCACCCGGCGCTCCAGGGCGGGGATGCCGCGGGTAAGCTCGGCGAACTCCTCCTCTGCCAGCGCCTTCATCTCGGCGTCGCCCGCCGGGTCGGCGATCATGCCGGCGAGGTCGGCGGCCTCCGCCTTCGCCTTCTTCAACTCGGCGATGGCCTCGGCCACCGGGGTCAGGTCGGCGTATTCCTTCGACAGCCGGGCGAAGTCCGCCGGGTCCACCGTCCCCGCCGCCATCGCGTCCCGCAGCTCGTCATGGCGGGCCACGACCCTATTGAACTTCTCGTCCAGGCTCACGTCGCTCGTCCTTATCCAAATCGCTTCCGGCGCCGTTGCCGGCGGGCTCGTCCAGCCGGAACAGCCGGAACAGCAGCCGTTCCGCCGCCGCCCGCTCCGCCAGCCCGGCCCCGTCCGGGTCCGCCGCCATGGCGCGCAGCGCCTCCGACGGGCCGTGCAGCAGCCGGTTGACCAGCAGCCGCGTCGCCGACGCCGCGTCCAGCCCCCGCTGCTCGTCCAGCAGGCGCCGCCGCTCCGTCTCGAAATGCGTCCGCAGCGCCGCCACGGCGGGCACCGCGGCGCGCTCGGCCCGGTGGCGGGCGAAGGCCGCCAGGGCCTCGTCCACGATGGCCCAGGCCGCCTGGGTCGCCGCCTCGCGCCCCACCCGCCCCTGCAGCGCCACGCGCTCCAGGTCGGCGAGGTCGTAGACAAAGGCCTCGTCCAGCCCGGCGACGTCCGGATCGACGTCGGCGGGGATCGCCGCGTCCACCACGAACACCGGGCGCCGGCGGCGGCGCTTCAACGCCGCCCCCAACTGCGGTGCGGAGAGGATATAGCGCCCCAGGCCCGCCGCGGTCACCACGATATCCGCGCTGGTCAGCGCCGAATCGAGATCGGCCCAGGGCGCGAAGTGGCTGTCCATCCGCCGCGCCGCCGCTTCGGCCCGGCGGTCCACCGGGGCGGCGACGATCAGCCGGCCGAGTCCCGCCTCGCGCAGCCCCTCCAGCACCAGGGCACCCATGTCGCCCAGCCCCATCAGCAGGCCGGTGCAGCGCCTCAGGTCGCCGTGCAGGTCGCGCGCCACCTGGACCGCCGCGGCGACCAGCGAGGTGGCGCCTTCGGCGATCGGCGTCTCGCGCCGCACCCGCTTGGCGGCGCCGTAGGCGGCCTGGAGAAGCCCTTCCAGCTCCGGCCCGGACAGGCCGGCGGCGGCGGCGTGGCGGTGGGCGGCCTTGACCTGGCCCAGGATGTGCGGCTCGCCGACGATCTGGCTGTCGAGCGAGCAGGCGACGGCGAAGACGTGGCGCACCGCCGCCGCGCCGGTCAGGGTGTAGAGCTGCCCGGCGAGGTCGGGCTCGCCCAGCCCCACCCGCTCCGCCATGATCCCGGCGATGGTCAGCGCGGCCTCGTTCGGGCGCTCGTGCACCGCCTGGACCTCGACCCGGTCGCAGGTGCTGAGCCACATCGCCTGGGCGATGCCGGCGGCGCTCAGCCGCTCCAGCATCGCCGGCACCTCCGCCTCCTCCGTCGTCAGACGGTCGCGGATCGCGCCGGAGCAGGTCCGATGGCTGGCGCCGATGACGAAGTAGGAAGCGGTCACTCTGACTCTGGCCCAGGCCGCGGCACGGCCGACAAGGATGGTACGGTTGCCGCGGATTTAAGCACGGATGGCACGGAGCGTCCCTAGTTCAAATTGTCCGCCCGCGCGGGTTCCGTCACTCGGCGGCCTTCTCCGCCGCTTTCTCGGCGGCCTTTGCGGCCTCGATCTCAGCGGCCTTCTTCTCGACCAACCCGACGAGGTGGTCGACGATGTTCTGGTCCTTCAGCCGGTGATCGGTGACGCCGGACAGATAGACCTGATGGGTGTTGTTGCCGCCGCCGGTCAGCCCGATGTCGGTCTCGCGCGCCTCGCCGGGGCCGTTGACCACGCAGCCGATGACCGACAGGGTCAGCGGCGTGGTGATGTGGGCCAGCCGCGCCTCCAGCGTCTCCACCGTCTTGATGACGTTGAAGTTCTGCCGCGCGCAGCTCGGGCAGGAGATGACCGTGACGCCACGCCGCCGCAGGCCCAGCGACTTCAGCATCTCATAGCCGACCTGGACCTCCTCCGCCGGTTCGGCCGACAGCGACACGCGGATGGTGTCGCCGATGCCCGACCACAGCAGCATGCCCAGCCCGATGGACGACTTCACCGTCCCGGCGCGCAGGCCGCCGGCCTCGGTGATGCCGATGTGCAGCGGGTAGTCGCAGGCCTCGGCCAGCCCCTGGTAGGCGGCGACGGCGAGGAACACGTCGGACGCCTTCACCGAGATCTTGAACTCGGTGAAGTCATGGTCCTCCAGGATCTTGGCGTGGTTGAGCGCGCTCTCGACCAGCGCCTCCGGGCAGGGCTCGCCGTACTTCTCCAGCAGATCCTGCTCCAGCGAGCCGGCGTTGACGCCGATGCGCATGGAGCAGCCGTAGTCCTTGGCCGCCTTCACCACCTCGCGCACCCGCTCCGCCGAGCCGATGTTGCCGGGGTTGATGCGCAGGCAGGCCGCCCCGCTCTGCGCCGCCTCGATGGCGCGCTTGTAGTGGAAATGGATATCCGCGACGATCGGCACCGAGACCTGCGGCACGATCTGCTTCAGAGCCAGCGCCGATTCCTGGTCGGGGCAGGAGACGCGCACGATGTCGGCGCCCACCCGCTCCGCCGCCTGGATCTGCGCCACCGTCGCCGCCACGTCCGCGGTCGGCGTGTTGGTCATCGTCTGCACCGAGATCGGCGCATCGCCGCCGACGAGCACGTTGCCCACCCGGATCTGGCGGGACTTGCGGCGAAGGATCTGGCGGTAGGCGCGCACGCTGCTCATGGGCTGAGGCCTCGGGGCATGAATCGGGTCCGGCGCGTCTTATAGCGCAGCCGGCGTCACGCCTGAAGTGCGGTCCGCCGCGCCGGATTCAAGGGAAAAAGCCGTCGATGGCCCGTCCTAGTGGGCAGGAGCGGCGCCGCGCAGCGTCGGGGCGTGCTGGTCCAGCGACACGTCGCGCAGCACCTGCCCGACCGCTCCCATCGGCGCTCCGTCCACCCCGTCGGTGACGACGACCAGCCCGCCGGCGTTGCCGGTGCGCACGCGGATGCCCGAGCGGTCGGGCACGCGGTAGACGTCGCCCGGCTTCAGCACGCGGGTGAAGATGATCTCACCGCTGTTGTCGCGCACCTGGATCCAGCTGTCCTGCGTGGCGCGGAGCTGGATGCGCGAGGCCGCGTTCTGCGTGCCGTAGACCTTCGACGGCAGCGCCCCGTCCGCGGCGGGCGGAGGCGCCGCCGGAGCCGCGGGCGGCAGGCTGGCGATGACCGGGGCGGCGGGGGTGAGCGGGGTCGGCTCCTGCGCGGCGCCTTCGGACTCGTCGTCCTCGGCCGGGGGCGGCGGGACGTTCACCATGGCCGACGGGGCGGCGGCCGGAGCGGGAGCCGCCGTGGGAGCGCTCGGCTTGGCGGGAGCGGCCGGAGCCGGCTGGGCGACCACCGCCGCAGGGGCCGGGGCGGGCTTCGCCGGAGCCGAAGAGGCGGGAGGCTGGGCGGTCGGGGCCGGAGCGGCGGGAGCCGATGTTATCGGAGCAGACGTTGACGGGGCGGGCACCGCCGTGGACGCTCCACCAGCCGCAGGTGCGGTGGCCACCGATGGAGCCGCCGGTGCGGGTGGAGCCTCCGCCATCACGGTCGGGACGGACGCCGGGGCGGCGGGCGTTTCGGAGGGAACCGGCACCGGCGCGGTTTGCCCGCCACCATTCTGGCTGGCGTTGAAGGGCAGCGTGTCGAGCAGCGAGACCAGCCGGTCGGGCAGGGTCGGGACCAGATCGACCATCGAGCGGTCGGTCGCCGACAGATAGTACCAGCCGCCATAGACGATGCCCGCCAGCACCATCGTGCCGAGCAGGACGGTGCCGCCGGGGATGCGGCCTTCCGGCACCGGGGTCGGGAAATAGAGCTGCTGGCTGCGCGTGCGGCCCGCCGCCTCGTCCTTGTAGCGGGTGAGGATGGTGTCCGGGTCGAGCCCCAGGCATTCCGCGTAGGAGCGCAGGAAGCCGGCGGCGTAGGTGGTGCCGGGCAAATCCTCGAACCGGCCCGCCTCGATGGCCTGCAGATAGGGGTAGCGGATGCGCAGCATCGTCGCGACCTCGCGCAGGTCGTAGCCGAGGCTCTCGCGCGTCTCGCGCAGGGTGTCGGACACGCTGGGGCCGGTCTGCGCCGGTCCGTCCTGCGCGGGGTCGTAAGAGCCGAAAACCTTGCGCTTGCCCATCATCTCAACCGTACCGTCGCCTCGGATGACTTATGGTCGCACCCCCGGCATGGGTACGCCAGCCGCGGGATCGGCGCAACCGGGAACGACCGTGATCCTGCCATCTTGTATACGCCCTTCGTCCAAACCGCTGTAACAAAACGCCGCCGCGGCACAGCACGGCGCCGGATATGGCTCTGGGGTGGAGGACGCGGCCTCCGGCGGGGCTCAGATCAGGACGCCGTGGTCCTTGGCGAAGCTGCGCAGCTTGTCGCGCAGGCTGTGGTCGCCGCGCAGGTAGAGCCCGTTCATGTACTGGCGCAGCGCCGCCACGTCGAGCGAGCGCAGCATCGTCTTCACCGGCCCGACCGAGGGCGGCGACATCGACAGGGTGCGGAAGCCGATGCCGATCAGCGCCATGGCGTCCAGCGGCCGGCCGGCCATCTCGCCGCAGATGCTGACCGGGACGTTGGCGTCGCCGCAGGCCTCGACCAGCCGCCGCAGCAGGCTGAGCATGGCCGGCGACAGCGGGTCGTAGCGGCCGGAGGTGCGCGGGTTGCCGCGGTCGCTGGCGAAGATGTACTGGGTCAGGTCGTTGGAGCCGACCGACAGGAAATCCACCCGCGGCAGCAGGGCCGGCAACTGCCAGAGCAGCGCCGGCACCTCGATCATCGTGCCGACGCGCACACGGCTGGGCGGCTCGCCGCCCTGGCCTTCCAGCCGGGCGATTTCCAGGTCGAGCAGGCGGCGGGCGGCGTCGAACTCCGCCACCTCGGCGATCATCGGGAACATCACCGACAGCGGACGCCCAGCCGACGCCCGCAGCAGGGCGCGCAGCTGCTGGCGCAGCAGCGACGGGTGGTCCAGCCCGATGCGGATGGCCCGCCAGCCGAGCGCCGGGTTCTCCTCCCCCTCGCTGGCCGCGATGTAGGGCAGCATCTTGTCGCCGCCGACGTCGAGCGTGCGGAAGACCACCGGCTTGTCGTCGGTCTGGTCGAGGATGCGCGCATAGAGGTCGGTCTGCGCGTGGACGTCCGGGTAGGTGGAGCGCACCATGAAGGGGATTTCGGTGCGGTAGAGGCCGATCCCCTCCGCCCCGCTGGCCTTCAGGTGCGGCAGGTCGATCAGCAGGCCGCAATTGAGCTGGATGGAAATCGGCACGCCGTCCCGCGTCACCGAGGGCAGCGCGCGGATCGCCTCGTACATCTGCTCCTTGCGGGCGCGCAGGGCGACGGCCTCCGCGAAGGCCATCTGGATGTCCTCCGCCGGGCGGACGAAGGCCTGCCCGTGGTCGCCGTCGACGATCACCGGGTCCAGCGGCTCGATCCGGTTCAGCGCGTCGGGCGCCTGCACCACCGGGATGTTCAGCGCGCGGGCCACGATGCAGACGTGGCTGGACGGCGAGCCTTCCTCCAGGATCACGCCGCGCAGGCGGCGCTGGTCGTAGTCGAGAAGCTCCGCCGGCCCCATGGAGCGCGCGACCAGGACGATGTCCTCCGGCAGCGTGCCGCCGTCGGCCTCCGACTTGCGCCCGGCGAGGTGCTGGAGCAGCCGGTTGGTCAGGTCCTCCAGGTCGAGCAGACGTTCGCGGATGTAGGGGTCTGTCAGGTGGCTCATGCGGGCGCGGGTGTCGTTCTGCACCTGCTGCACGGCCCCTTCCGCCGTCAGACCCATGCGGATCGCCTCGCGGATGCGCGACAGCCACCCGCGGTCCTCCGCGAACATGCGGTAGGTTTCCAGGATGTCCTTGGGCTCGCTCAAGCCCGCCAGCGCCGCCGCGTTCAGCAGGTCGTCGATGGCGCTGTGCATGGTGGCGATGGCGGCGTTCAGCCGCGCCAGCTCGCTCTCCGCGTCCTCGGACACCATCTGGCGGATGGTCAGCTGCGGGCGGTGGATCACCGCCAGCCCCATCGCCAGGCCGCTGGCCAGCGAGGTGCCCGACAGGCGGGCCGGCAGCAGCGCCGGATCGCCGGTGGAGGCGACCTCCTGCGGGTTGACCAGCTCGCCCTGGGCGACCAGCTCGGCCACCACCATGGCGATGGTCTGGAGCGTCTCGACCTCGACCTCGGTGTAGCGGCGGCGGTCCTTGTGTTGGATGACCAGGACGCCGCGAACCTTGCCGCCGCGCAGGATCGGCACGCCGGCCAGCGACAGGAACGGGTCCTCCCCCGTTTCCGGGCGGTAGGCGAAGCTGGGGTGCGACGGCGCGTTGTCCAGCGCGATGGGCCGCGCGTGGCCGGCGATGTCGCCGACGATGCCCTCGCCCACGCGCAGGCGGGTGTTGTGCACGGCGTCCTGGTTCAGGCCGAGCGTGGAGAACAGCTCCAGCACCTCGCCCGCCCGCATGACGTAGCAGGAGCAGACGTCCGCCCCCATCTCCATCCCGATCAGGGTGACGATCTTGTCCAGCCGCTCCTGGCCGGAGCCGGAGCCCGCCATGACGTCGCGCAGCCGCGCCAGCAGGCGGCGCGAGGCGGCGCCGTCGAAGCCCGGCGAAGCGGCGGGGATGTCGCCCACGACGCCGTTCATCTCACGCCGCCCCCAGGATAGCCGATTGACCGATGGCCGGTAAGTCGCCGGCTTCCGTCTGCGGGCAGCGGGCGGCCAGCGCCGATTCGGCCTGGGCGATCAGGTCGCCGATGATCTCGGCCACCGGCTGCTCGCGCGTGACCAGCCCGACGCTCTGCCCGGCCATCAGCGAGCCGCTTTCCACGTCGCCGTCGATCACCGCGCGGCGCAGCGCGCCGGCCCAGAAATGCTCGATCTCCAGGATGCCCGCGTCGCGCGTCGTCTCGCCGCGGTCCACCCGGGCGATGACCTCGCGCTGAAGCTCCATGAAGCGCTTCGACCCGGCGTTGGCGAGCGCCCGCACCGGGATCACCGGGAAACGCGGATCGATCTGCACCGACGCCTGGGCGTCGCGCGCCGAGGCCTTGATGAAGACCTGCTTGAAGCGCGGGTGTGCGATGGACTCGGTGGCGCAGACGAAGCGGGTGCCGATCTGCACGCCGGCCGCCCCCTGCTCCAGATAGGACAGGATGGCCTCGCCGCGCCCGATGCCGCCGGCCACGAAGACCGGGACCTCGCGCAGGTCGGGCAGGATCTCCTGCGCCAGGACGGTGGTGGAGACGGGACCGATGTGGCCGCCAGCCTCCGTGCCCTCGATCACCAGGGCGTCGATGCCGAGCTTGACCATCCGCCGGCCGCTGACCAGCGTCGGGGCGAAGGCCATGGCGCTGGCGCCGCCGTCCTTGATCCGCTTGATGGTGGCGCCGCTGGGGAAGCCCCCGGCGATCACCACATGGCTCACCGCCAGCTCCCGGCAGACGTCGATCAGACGGTCGAGGTCCGGGTGCATGTTGATGAGGTTGACGCCGAAGGGCTTCGCGGTCAGCCCCCGCGTGGCGGCGATCTCCGCCGCCAGCAGGTCCGGCGGCATCGAGCCGCAGGCCAGCACGCCGAAGCCGCCGGCGTTGGAGATGGCGGAGACGAGGTGGCGCTCCGACACCCAGCTCATCGCACCGCCCATGATGGCGGTGCGCGTGCCGAGGAAGGCGCAGCCACGCTCCCACAGCCGGTCGAGTCGGGCGCCTGCGACCACGTCGGACCTGGAGTCGGACCTGGCGTCGGTCATCGCCGCCCCTCCCCCTTCACCCGGCTCAGGCCGCGTCCAGCCCGTAGGCGGTGTGCAGCGCGCGCAGCGCCAGCTCCGCATACTCCTCGGCGATCAGGACGGAGATCTTGATCTCGGAGGTGGAGATGACCTGGATGTTGATGCCCTTGTCGGCCAGCGCCTTGAACATGCGCTGCGCGACGCCGGCGTGGCTGCGCATGCCGACGCCGATCACCGACACCTTCACCACGTTGGCGTCGGAGACGATGCGCTTGTAGTTCAGTTCGGCCTGGGCGTCCTCCAGCACCTTGACGGCGCGGGCAATGTCGGCCTTGCCGACCGTGAAGGTCATGTCGGTGGACTTGCCGTCTTCCGACACGTTCTGGACGATCATGTCGACATTGACGGCGGCGTCGGTCAGCGGACCGAAGATGCTGGCCGCCACGCCCGGACGGTCGGCGACGCCGATGAGGGTGATCTTCGCCTCGTCGCGGCTGTAGGCGATGCCGCTCACAACTTCCTTTTCCACGATCTCGTCCTCGTCAACAACAAGGGTACCGGGAAGCGCGCTGCCGGCGGCCTCCTCGAAGCTCGACAGAACCTGCACGCGCACGCGGTGGTTCATCGCCATCTCGACCGAGCGGGTCTGCAGGACCTTCGCCCCCTGCGACGCCAGCTCCAGCATCTCCTCGTAGGTGATCTTGGAGAGCTTGCGGGCCTTGGTAACGATGCGCGGGTCGGTGGTGTAGACGCCGTCCACGTCGGTGTAGATGTCGCAGCGGTCGGCCTTCAGCGCCGCCGCCAGGGCGACCGCCGAGGTGTCGGAGCCGCCGCGGCCCAACGTGGTGATGCGGCCGCTTTCGGTCACGCCCTGGAAGCCGGCGACCACGGCGACCTCGCCGGTGTTCATCCGCTTGTCCAGCTCCGCCGTGTCGATGGACACGATGCGCGCCTTGCCGTGCGTCTCGTCGCTGTAGATCGGAATCTGCCAGCCGAGCCAGGACCGCGCCTGGATGCCGAGGGACTGCAGCGCGATGGCGAGGAGACCGGAGGTCACCTGCTCGCCCGAAGCGACGATGGCGTCGTACTCGCGCGCGTCGTGCAGCTTGTCGATGTCGTTGCAGTATTTCACGAGCTGGTTGGTCACGCCGGACATCGCCGACACGACGACGGCGACCTGATGCCCCGCCTTGACTTCCTGCTCGACCTTTCGGGCCACGTTCTTGATGCGGTCGATGTCGCCGACCGACGTGCCGCCGAACTTGAGGACGATCCGCGCCATACCTCACACCATGTCTGGGCCGGCAAAAAAGCCGGCAGTCCGCGCCCCCGCTCTACCGTTGCCGGCGCGGGGCGGCGTATCCATACTCTGTCGCTCACAGCGAGGCAAGTTCGCCCCGCAATTGTTCTCGCAATCCAAGCATACGGGATTTCTTTCATGACCGCGACCGCCGGAACCGCAGGCACCGCAGGCACTGTCGACCCCCAGGACATCGCCCGCTTTTCGGCCATCGCCGCGGAATGGTGGGACCCCACCGGCAAGTTCCGGCCCCTGCACCGGCTGAACCCGCTGCGGCTCGCCTACATCCGCGACACGCTGTGCCGCCGCCTCGGCCGCGACCCGCTGGCGGCGGAGCCGCTGAAGGGCCTGCGCATCGTCGACATCGGCTGCGGCGGCGGTCTGCTGTCCGAACCCGTCGCCCGCATGGGCGCCACCGTGGTGGGCGTGGACGCGGCGGAGCGCAACATCCGCACCGCCGCCGCCCATGCCGCGGAGACCGGCACCCCCGTCGACTACCGCGCCACCACCGCCGAGGCGCTGGCCGCCAGTGGCGAGCGCTTCGACGCCGTGCTGGCGATGGAGGTGATCGAGCATGTCGCCGACGTGCCGCTGTTCGTGAAGTCCTGCGCGGAGCTGATGGCGCCGGGCGGCGCGCTGTTCCTGGCGACGCTGAACCGCACGCCGAAGTCCTTCGCGCTGGCCATCGTCGGGGCGGAGTACATCCTGCGCTGGCTGCCCCGCGGCACCCACGACTGGCGCCAGTTCCTGCGCCCCGGCGAGCTGGCCGCCGCGGTGCGCGCGGAGGGGCTGGCGATCCGCGACCTGACCGGCATCACCTACAACCCGCTGTCCGACGAGTTCCGGCTGAACCCGCGCGATCTCGACGTGAACTACATGGGCTGGGCCGAGCGGGCCTGAACGTACGTTGAGAAGCGGAGGGCAGGTCGCGCGTACGTACGAACGTACGCGCGGTCAGCCGGCGTACAGGTCGTCGAGGCTGATCAGGGAGTCCAGACTTTCCAGCAGGAGGTCTCCACCGGTCACCGTTTCGGCGGCCCAGCCGTCCGGCTGACGCCGGTAGATCTCCACCCGCCGCTCCGCCTGGGCGACCAGCACGATTTCCCGCAGGGATGGAATCTTCTGGTAGTTGACCCGCTTTTCCCGCCGGTCCACGGCTTCGGTGCTCTCCGACAGGACCTCGACGATCAGCACCGGGCTGTGCACCACATAGGGATCGTCGTCGCCTGGCGCACAGGTCGCCACGACGTCCGGGTAATAAAAGGCGTTGGCCGGCTCCACCCGCACCTTAACGTCGTTCAGATAGGCGTCGCAGCCGCGGCGGCGCGCCGCCGCGCGGATCGCCAAGCCGATGTTGGCGACGATGTCGGCGTGCCGTCGGCTGGCGCCGACCATGGCGAACACCTCGCCGTCCACATACTCGTGGCGCACCTCGGACAGCCGCTCGGCGGCGAGGTAATCCTGTGGCGAAATCCACAGCTTGCGGAGCGCGTTCGGCATCCGTGCAGTGTAGCGCACCCCGGGACGGTCCGCCATCGGCCCGAAAGACGGAACATGGGATGGAAGGACGTGAAAGCAGGAGAGCCGCCGGCCCTCCCGTTCTTCATGTCCGCAGGAAACGCGTCTTACGCCGCGTGGCTGGCTTCGTGCTGGGTCAGCAGCGCGTAGATCGCGTCCGCCGAGTCCGAACCGCGCAGCTTCTCGCACATCGATTGGTCACGCAGCAGGCGCGACACACGGGCCAGCGCCTTCAAATGGTCGGCGCCGGCATGATCCGGAGCCAACAGCAGGAAAATCAGATCGACCGGCTGCTCATCGATCGCATCGAAGTCGATGGGCCGCTCCAGCCGGGCAAAGACGCCGTGGACACGGTCGAGGTTGGGCAGCTTGCCGTGGGGGATGGCGATGCCATGCCCCACGCCGGTGGTGCCCAACCGCTCGCGCTCCAGAAGGACGTCGAAGATCGCCCGTTCGTGCTGGCCGGTCAGCTCGGACGCCTTGCGCGCCATGTCCTGCAGGGCCTGCTTTTTGCTGCCGGCCTTTAGGTTCGGGAGAATGGCGTGCGGCGTGATGAGATCGAGCATGACGCTATGGGTGTGGTTGGAACAGAGACCGGACTCAGGCGCCGGCCTTCTCCGCCGGGTCCACCCAACCGATGTTGCCATCGGCGCGGCGGTAGACCAGGTTCAGGCGGCCATGGGCGCCGTTGCGGAACATGAGGGCCGGAGCGTCGGCGAGTTCCATGCGCATCACCGCCTCGCTGACCGCCAGGGTCGCGATGGTGGTTTCCATTTCGGCGATCACCATGGGCTGCGCCTCTTCGGCGGCGGCCTCGTCGCTCTCCACATGGGCCTCGTCCTTCTCCGCTTCCAGGATCTGGTAGCGGGCCGGGAAGGCTTCCTGCGCGGGGGCTTCGACGCTGTGATGGTCGCGCAGGCGGCGCTTGTAGCGGCGCAGGCGCTTGGCCAGCTTCTCGCACGCGGTGTCGAAGGCGGGGTACGGCTCGGTGGCGTCTGACGCGCTCTGAAGGACGATCCCACGACCGACATGAACCTGGATGTCGGCCTTGAACAGATGCGCTTCGCGCGTCAGGACGACGTTGGCCTCGATCGGCTTGTTGAAATACTTGCCGACGATGCTGTTCAGGCTGTCCGCGACATGGCTGCGCAGAGCGTCGCCAACGTCAAGCTGCTTGCCTTTGACGGTCAGTTGCATTTTGGGATGTTTCCAATCTGGTCCGCGATAGACATAGGACGACGGAAGGCCGCCACGTGCGGACGGGGACCATAGTGACGGCGGTACGGGCTGTCAATCAAGGACGACCCCCTCCCGGCCCGGTTACATGCGTGACATCTTGGCACGGCGTCGCTGCACCGATGACGGAATGCGCATCGCTTCACGATACTTCGCGACCGTCCGGCGCGCAATGTCGATCCCTTCACCACGAAGGATTTCGACGATTTTATCGTCCGACAGCACGTCGTCGGGCTTCTCGGCGTCGATCATCGCCTTGATGCGGTAGCGCACGGCTTCCGCCGAGTGGGCCGCCTGGCCATCCGCTCCCTGGATGGCGGAGGTGAAGAAATACTTCAACTCGAACACGCCGCGCGGCGTCGCCATAAACTTATTGGTTGTGACCCGGCTGACCGTGCTCTCGTGCATCCCGATCGCCTCGGCGATATCGCGCAGGATCAGCGGCTTCAAATGCGAGACGCCGTGGATGAAAAAGGCGTCCTGCTGCCGAATGATCTCGCTGGCCACCTTCAGGATCGTGGTGGCGCGCTGGTGCAGCGACTTGACCAGCCAGTTGGCCGATTGGAAGCGCTCGGTGATGTATTCCTTGTCCGCCTTGTTGCGGGCGGTGCCGGAGATGCGCGCAAAGTAGCGGTGATTGACCAGGACCCGCGGCAATGTGTCCGGGTTCAGGTCGATCAGCCAGCCGCCGGGATTGGCGCGCATCAGGATGTCCGGGGTGACGAGCTGGGCGGGCGTGTGGTCGAAGCTGAGCGCCGGCTTGGGGTTCAGCTTGCGGATCTCCGCCACCATGTCGGCGATGTCCTCGGCGTCCACGCCGCAGACCTTCATCAGCGCCGGCAGGTTGCGCGCCGCCAGCAGCTCCAGATGGTCGAGCAGGGCCGCTATCGCCGGGTCGAAGCGGTTCTTCTCGCGCAGCTGGATCGCCAGGCATTCCTTCAGCGACCGCGCGAAGATGCCCGGCGGGTCGAAGCGCTGGCAGGCGGCGAGCACCCGCTCCACCCGCTCCGGCGCGCAGCCGAGCTGCCCCGCGAGGCTCTCGACCTCCAGCCCGGTGATCCAGCCGGCCTCGTCCAGCATGTCGATCAGCGCCAGTCCGATGAGCTGGTCGCCGAGGTCCGGCAGGTCGATCTTCAACTGTTCGGTCAGATGGTCGCGCAGGCTCTTCTGGCCGGTCAGCGTGGCTTCCAGGTTGGACTCGTCGTCCTCGAAGCCGCCGCGCCCGCCGCGTTCCTGCCAGGAGCCGTAGACGTCGCTGGCCCCATCCGTTCCGTCGGAGAAACGGTCGTCGGAATAGACATTCTCGAAGTCGGTGTCGAGCGGCGCGTCGGACGCCGACCCCATGGTTTCCGACGCCGTCATCTCCACCGTGTCGCGGGTGCGCCCGTCGGTCATCGGCGGCTGGCGCTCCTCCGGAGCGGCGAGGTCCACCGCGCCGGGCTCGCCCCCGCCGTCACCGGCCCCGTCGCCCCCGGCCTCGCCGCCGCCCTCGCCGGGACCGCCGTCGCGCTCCAGCAGGGGGTTCTGCTCGATCTCGCGATCCACGAAGTCCGACAGTTCGATGTTCGACAGCTGCAGCAGCTTGATGGCCTGCTGCAACTGCGGAGTCATCACCAGGGACTGGGTCTGACGAAGATCGAGGCGTTGGCTGAGCGCCATGGGCAGGGAAACCGCACTAGAGGCTGAACCGGTCGCCGAGGTAGACCCGGCGCACATCCTCGTGCGCCACGATCTCGGCCGGCTCTCCCTCCATTAGTACCACACCATCGTGCAAGATGTATGCCCGATCGACGAGGTCGAGCGTTTCACGCACGTTGTGGTCGGTGATGAGCACGCCGATGCCGCGGTCGCGCAGGTGGCTGACCAACTCGCGGATGTCGTTCACCGCGATCGGGTCGATGCCGGCCAGCGGCTCGTCGAGCAGGATGAAGTGCGGCTGGGAGGCCAGGGCGCGGGCGATCTCCACGCGCCGCCGCTCGCCGCCCGACAACGCCAGCGCCGGGGCGCGGCGCAGGTGGGTGATCGAGAACTCCGCCAGCAGCTCGTCCAGCATCTGCTCGCGCGTGTCGCGGTTGGGCTCCACCACCTCCAGCACGGAGCGGATGTTGTTCTCAACGGACATGCCGCGGAAGATCGACGCCTCCTGTGGCAGATAGCCGATGCCCAGCCGCGCCCGACGGTACATGGGCAACGCCGTGATGTCCTGCCCGTCGAGCAGGATGGTGCCGGAGTCGGCGGCGATCAGCCCGGTGATCATGTAGAAGCAGGTCGTCTTGCCCGCCCCGTTGGGGCCGAGCAGGCCGACCGCCTCGCCGCGCTGGACCGTCACGGTCACGTCGCGGACGACCGGGCGCTTCTTGTAGGCCTTGCCGAGATGCATGGCCACCAGCCCTTCGGTCGGGCGCGCGTCGGCCGCGGGTTGGCCCGCCGGGTGACCCGACGCGTTCGGGGCGGAAAGGGTCGGGCCGCCGAGGCCCCGGTCTTCGATATCCATGGCCATTGATTCGCTGCCGGGTCGTCAGGGCTTCGCGGCGGACGTACCGCCCGATTTCACCGCGGGCGTGCCGCCCGATTGGGCGGTGGGCTTGGCGCCCGTCTGCGCGGTGGGCCGGCCGGTGGGAGCGGCGCCACCCGGCGCGCTTGGCTCCTGGCCGGGGATCAGAAGGCCCATCACCCGCCCGCCGGTGGCGGGACCGGCAATCACCCGGTTGACCTTGGTCTTCATGTTCATCTCGGCGGCTTCGCCGTTGAGCTGGTTGTCGTTGCGGGTGATCTTGACGTTGCCCAGCAGCACCGCGGTCTCGTCGGTCACCGAATAGACCAGCTTGTCCGACAGAGCGACGTCGGTCGCGGTGGTCACCACCACGCTGCCGGCGCCGTCGATGCGCTCCATCTGGGTCGAGCCGTCCGGCATCTTCTTGAGCTGGCCGATCAGGATGTCGGCGCGCAGCCGGTCGCCGTTGGCGATGCGCACGGCCACGGCGTCGCCGCGGGCCACCGTCAGGTTCTTCGCCTCGTAATATTCCAGCGTGTCGCGCGCCGTCACGATGTCGGTGCGGGTGACCAGCTTGAGATTGCGCCCGGTGACCACCGCCACCTGCTTGTCCACGTCGTAGACGCCGCGCTCGCCGAAGACCTCCTGCGTCGGGCTGACGATGCGCACGTTGCCTTCGGCGAGAAGCTGGAACACCTCGTTCCCCTTGCCGGGCACCTCGCGGTAGTAGGCGGTCAGCACGTCGGCGTAGACGGTGCTGTCGGTGCGCTTGGCCGAGGCGTTGCCGCGCGCCACATAGGCGCGCACGTCCTGGTGCCATTCGATGGCCTGATCGGCGTTGACCTCGACCGGGTTGGGGCCGCCGCCGAGGCCGGGCAGCCCCTGGGCCGCCGCCGGGACGGCGGTCCCCGACAGCAGAAGGAACGCGGCCATCAGCGGGGCCGCAAGGGTGGCTGAACTCAACGCGTCTTTCCTCCCGGGCTTTCGGCGGCCTGGACGTCGGCCTTGGACTGGTTCAGGAACACCATCGTCTTGCCACGGTCGGACAGGCGGAAGCCTTCGGCGTTGATGACGCCCTGCGGCCCCTGGCCCACGACATGGACATCGCCCCAGGCGGTGCCTTTGCGGATATCGGATTCCGCTTCCTCGGTGGTGAATTCGTTGCCGTCGTCGCGCATGACGCGGACATGGCCCCGCATCTTCAGGATGCCGGTGACCTGATTGTACCAGCCCTTGTCGGAGCGGATGGTCACCCAGGTGCCGTCGGTCTGGGTCATCTCGGCCTCCGGCTGGTCGAGCAGGACGATGTCGGGCTGATCGGCGATCCGGTCGGCCTTGGCCGCCACCAGAGAGAAGGGCTGGTTGGCCTCGTCCACCGCGATGTAGCGCGGCTTGATCATCTCAAGCTGCCCCTTGTCGGCGGAGATGCGCAGGGTCGGCAGTTCGGTCAGCGAAGGCCAGACGGCGATCAGCGCCATCCCCGCCAGCGCCAGCGCCGGAAGCGCGAACTTCATTCCTGTAACGAATCGGCTGTAGACCCGGCTGACCGGCCGAGTCTTCCGGCGCTGGTGGACGCGCTTGCCCGCCTCGCCGTCGGACGTCGCCTCCGGCATCGCCACGAGCCGCGCGGCGAGGGAAGGCGCATCGGCGCGCCGCTCCTCTGTCTTCACCGTCCGATCCTTCAGGTCGCTGTCCATGTCGCCAACCGTCCTCCGGTTGCCTGTCACGCCGCCCCGGCGCGCAGGCAATCGTGAATGTGCACAACACCGAGCGGCCGGTCCGCCTCCACCACGAACAGGCTGGTGATCTGTTTCGCGTTCATTTCCCGCAGCGCCTCCTCGACCAGCGCCTTGGGCCGGATCGTCTTGGGCCGCGGCGACATGATGCTGTCGGCGCGCTCCGCCCACAACTCCGGCGTCAGGTGGCGGCGGAGGTCGCCGTCCGTGATGACCCCGGCCAGCGCGCCCGTGGCGTCGACCACGCCGACGCAGCCCAGACGCTTGGCGGTCATCTCGAATATGACGGTGGAAAGCGGCGTATCCAAGGCGCACAGGGGCATATCCTCGCCCTTGTGCATCACGTCGGTCACCTTCAACAGGGCCCGGCCGAGCTGTCCACCAGGATGGAACTGCTTGAAATCCGCCGCCGTGAAGCCGCGCCGTTCCAGCAGCGCCACCGCCAGCGCATCGCCCAGCGCCAGCATCATCGTGCTCGACGTGGTCGGGGCCAGCCCCAGCGGACAGGCCTCCGGCGCCGGCGGCAGCACCAGCGCGACGTCGGCCTGCTCGGCCAGGGAGGAGCCGGCGCGCCGGGTGATGCCGATCAGCGGGATGTCGAAGCGGCGGGTGTAGGCGACGATGTCCGACAGTTCGTGCGTCTCGCCGGAATTGGACAGGGCGATGACCGCGTCCTGCCGGGCGATCATGCCGAGGTCGCCGTGGCTCGCCTCGCCGGGATGGACGAAGAAGGCCGGCGTGCCGGTGGAAGCAAGGGTCGCGGCGATCTTGCGCGCCACATGGCCGGACTTGCCCATGCCGGAGACGACGACACGCCCCGCGATTCCGGCCAGCCGGTCCAGAGCGCGCACGAAGGCGCCGTCCAGCCCGTCCGCCAGCGCGGTCAGGGCGTCGGCCTCCATCCGCAGGACGCGCCGGGCGCTCGCGATGTCGCGATCGGCCGCAGCGTCGGCCGGGCGATCGATCAGGCTGGATGCCAGGCTGGATGCTGTCAGGCTCGTCAAGGCGGTGCTTGCCTCTTCTGGTTGGCCCACGGGGCCGAAAATGGGTACTCCGACTGGCGACGCGCGTATCCGCGACAACGGGCCAGCCGTCGCGCGGGCAGTATGCCCACCCGCGCGCGTCCGGTCAAATCAACGTCCGGACGGCCCGGCCTATTCCACCGGGCCGTTCCTCACGGCGTCGGTCGCCGGCGCGACAGCCTTAATGTGACAGCCTTAATGCGACAGAATGTCCGGCTGCTCCCAGCCGCCGAGATCCAGCTCGCCGCGGGCCGGCAGGAAGTCGAAGCAGGCCTTGGCGAGATGGGTCCGCCCCTCGCGCGCCAGCATCACGTCCAGCTTTTCCTTGAGATCGTGCAGGTGCAGCACGTCGGAGGCGGCGTATTTCATCTGCTCCGGGGTCAGTTCCGCCGCACCCCAGTCGGAGGACTGCTGCTGCTTGGACAGTTCCACCCCCAGCAGGTCCTTCACCAGATCCTTCAGCCCGTGCTTGTCGGTGAAGGTGCGGACCAGCTTGGACGCGACCTTGGTGCAATAGACCGGCTGACAGGCGACGCCGAGATAGGCCCGCATCACCGCCACGTCGAAGCGGGCGAAATGGAACAGCTTGGTGACGTCGGGGTCGGCGAGCAGGCGCTTCAGGTTCGGCGCCTCGTACTGGCCCTTGCGGAACTGGACCAGATGCACCGTGCCGTCGCCGGGGGAAAGCTGGACCAGGCACAGCCGGTCGCGGTGGGGGTTCAGCCCCATGGTCTCGGTGTCGATGGCGACCGCGCCGCCGCGGGCGAAGGACTTCAGGTCGAGACCGTCCGGCAGGTCGCCGTCATGGAGGTCGATGGGCATTGGGTGGCTTCCCGCTCAATAGGATGGCCCCCGGCCACGGACCCCAGAAACGACGAACGCCGCTCTGCTACCTGTCCATCCCGCTGGGGGAGGTCCGTAGCATGCGGCGCAGCCGGGTAGATATGGTGCCCAGGAGAAGACTCGAACTTCCACGACATTTCTGCCACAGGTACCTGAAACCTGCGCGTCTACCAATTCCGCCACCTGGGCTCGGTGTGGGCCGCTTATGTAGCCGTCCGGCGGAGACCCGTCAACAGCTTTTTTCACTTTCGCGCCGAAAGCCCTGCCGGGCGCGAAATGGGCGGCGGGCGGCGCGTCAGGCCCTAGCCTCCCCAGGGAGGTTTCTATATAAGCAACCCCCGATCCGGTCGCTTCGCCCCGTCGGCGGGCGGCCCGGAGGGAAGAATTTGCGGGCCCAACGGCACGGGAGAAGGTCGATGTCCTATCGCTCTGAAGTGGTCACGGTGTTCGGCGGTTCGGGATTCGTCGGCCGCCATCTCATTCGCCGCCTCGCCAAGACCGGCGCCATCGTGCGCGTGGTGTCGCGCCATCCGAACAAGGCCAATTTCCTGAAGACCGCCGGCTCGGTCGGACAGATCGTGCCGATGGCCGCCGACGTGAAGGACGACCAGTCCGTCGCGCGGGCCATCCAGGGCGCGGACACCGTCATCAACCTGATCGGCACGCTGTACGAGCGCGGGGCCTGGACCTTCCAGACCGTGCATGTCGACGCCCCGGCGCGCATCGCCCGAATCGCCAAGGCCAGCGGCGTGCGCCGCCTCGTCCATGTCTCGGCCATCGGCGCCGACGCCAGGTCCGCCTCGGCCTACGCGAAGTCCAAGGCGGCGGGCGAACAGGCGGTGGCGCAGGCCTTCCCCGGCGCCACCATCATCCGCCCGAGCATCGTCTTCGGGCCGGAGGACGGCTTCTTCAACAAGTTCGCCGCCATGGCGCAGGTCTCCCCGGCGCTGCCGCTGATCGGCGGGGCGACGAAGTTCCAGCCGGTCTATGTCGGCGATCTGGCCGATGCCATCGCCGCCGCGGCGACGCTGGACTCGGCGACCGGCCGGACCTTCGAGCTGGGTGGTCCGCGCGTCTACAGCGTCAAGGAGCTGATGCAGCTCATGCTGCGGGAGATCCGCCGCAAGCGCTTCCTCGTCCCGGTTCCTTGGAACGTGGCGGAGACGCTGGGCGGCCTGCTGGAGAAGGTGCCGCCGATCGTCGCCCCGCCGCTGACCCGCGATCAGGTGGAGATGCTGAGGACCGACAACGTCGCCGCTCCCGGCGCGCCGGGCTTCAAGGAGCTGGGCATCACCAATCTGTCGAGCTGCGAGGTGGTCCTGCCGACCTACCTGTCGCGCTTCATCGTCGGCGGCCGCTCCAACACGATGCCGCGCGACGCCGGCAACCATTCCGGCGCACACTGAGTCCTCGGTTCCGCACCATCGAAACGAAAGCCCCGGCCCGCCGCCGGGGCTTTCGCCGTTTTCGGTTCTTGCGACCCCGCGCAAGGGTGCCCTGCGGCGCGCGGCCTTGATTCCCGCGTCGTCCTGCCGCATCTGGCCCCTTCATCGGGGCGACGGAGGGAGCGTGGGGAGTCATGCAGGCCGCAACGCAGGATTTCACCATACGGGAATTCGCCGACCGCGCGCCGGGCGCCCGGCTGGCCTCCCTGGCGGCCTTCTTCGTCAACGGGTCGGTCTTCGGCGTCTGGGCGACCCAGATCCCGGCGATCAAGGATCACCTGGACCTCAGCCCCGGCGTGCTCGGCGTTGCCCTGCTCTGCCTCGCCGCCGGGGCGCTGACGGCCATGGTCGGCACGGGCCCGCTGCTCGGCCGCGTCGGCAGCGCGCCGGTGATCCGGCTCACCGCCGTGGCCTTCGCCCTGATCCTGCCGCTGCCGGCGCTGATGCCGGACCTGCTGTCGCTGTGCGCCGTGCTGTTCCTGTTCGGGGCGGCGGGCGGCACCATGGACGTGGCGATGAACGCCCACGGCGCCCTGGTGGAGCGCCATCTCGGGCGGCCGATCATGTCGTCGCTGCACGGCATGTGGAGCCTGGGCGGCCTGTTCGGCGCCGGGGTGGGCGGTTTGCTGCTGCAAGTCCTGCCGCCGCCGGTCCAGGCGTCCCTGCTCGCCGCGGCCCTGCTGCTTTTGTTCTTCGCGCTGCACCGCCGCTTCCTGCCCGGCAGCGCCGATCAGCAGGCGGAGCCGTCGGGCCTCGCCCTGCCCGACCGCGGCACGCTGCTGCTGGGCGCGCTGACCTTCCTGGCCTTCATGAGCGAGGGCGCGATCCTGGATTGGAGCGCCGTCTATCTGCGCGAGGATCTGGGGGGTGCGGCGTCGATCGCGGCGCTGGGCTTCGCCGTCTTTTCCGGCGCCATGGCGGTGGGCCGCTTCTGCGGCGACCGGCTGCGCCAGCGGTTCGGCGGGCCGCTGCTGGTCCGCGCCGGGGCGGTGCTGGCCTTCGCCGGGCTGGCCGTCGCGCTGACCGGCGGCGGACCGGTGGTCGCGGTCGCCGGCTTCGGGCTGACCGGGCTCGGCCTGTCGAACGTGGTGCCGGTGCTGTTCAGCGCCGCCGGGGCCAAGGCGGAGGGGGAGGCCGGTCAGGCCATCGCCGCGGTGGCGACCCTCGGCTACGCCGGGGTGCTGACCGGCCCGGCCCTGCTCGGCTTCGTGGCGGAGGCCAGCACGGTGGGCTTTTCCTTCGCCCTGGTCGCCGCGCTGGCTTTGGTCATCGCCGCGGCCTCCTCGCGCGCCGTCGCCCGGCAGGGCTGAGGCGCGCGGGAGGGGTTTCGTTCAAAGATAGAGGAACGCCAGCATCCCCGTGCCGATGGCGATGCGGTACCAGGCGAAGGGCGCGAAGCCGTAGCGCCCGACGAAATCCACCAGCACCTTGACCACCAGCGCCGCCGCGACGAAGGCGGTGACGAAGCCGACCCCGATCAGCAGCGCGGAGTCGACGTTCATCAGGCTCCAGTTCTTGTAGAGGTCATAGACCGTGGCGCCGGCCATGGTCGGGATCGCCAGGAAGAAGGAGAACTCCGCGGCGGTTCGCCGGTCCACCCCCATCAGCAGCGAGCCGATGATCGTGGCGCCCGAGCGCGACACGCCCGGCACCAGCGCCAGACACTGGCACAGGCCGATCTTCAGGGCGAGCGGTGCCGGGAAGCGCTCGATCTGGTGGTAGCGCGCGACCGGCACCAGCCGTTCCGCCATCAGGATGCCGACGCCGCCCAGGATCAGCGCGACGCTGACCACCGTCGGGTTGAACAGCACCGCCTTGATGACGCCGTGCAGCGCCGCCCCCAGCACCATCGCCGGCAGGAAGGCCAGGATCACCGCCATGGCGAAGTGGCGGGCGCCCGGATCGTCCTTCAGCCCGGTGACCACGTTCCACAGGCGAGCGAAATAGACCGTGCAGATCGCCAGGATCGCACCGAGCTGGATCACCACCTCGAACACCTTGCCCGGCGGCCCTTCAAAGCCCAGCAGGGTGTCGAAGATGATCAGGTGGCCGGTGGACGAGACCGGCAGGAATTCGGTCAACCCTTCGATCAGGCCGAGCAGAGCGGCGTCCAGATATTGATCGATCAGCATGCGGCGCGTGGCCTCTGACAGGATGGCGGATGGCAATGTCCGGCTTATAGCAGCGCAACATGGCGAAGGCGACGACCCATGGGGCGATACCCCTAATTGGGCGATAGTCCCAGATCGGTCCTAATTTTCTTGCTTGTTTTTCGGGCACTCCGGCCGTCTGCGGAGGCTCCCGCGACATCGAGTCACGGTTTGGTCAGCCATACTGTCCTAACGGTGAAAATATGCTCGCACGGTGTCTTCTCTTGCGGTATATGACGTTCAGACCGCGTGACCGCGGGCTTTCGTTTTCACTGCGGCCACGCCCCTCGCCATGCCCCACAGGCGCGAACAAGGGTCGCCCGGCCGCCGGCGCCGTCCCCATGCACGGGACACGGGAAGAAGGAGCAGGCGTTATGGCGAACCAGAGGATGTTGGGCTTCGTGCACACCGCGCAGCGGATGCCCGACAAACGCCCGGCCACGGAGCGCCGCCAGGATTTCGCCGAGATCTACGCCCGCTTCAGCGACGAGCGCGCCAACGAGCAGGCCAACCGCTGCTCGCAGTGCGGCGTTCCCTTCTGCCAGGTGCACTGCCCGGTCTCCAACAACATCCCCGACTGGCTGAAGCTGACCTCCGAAGGCCGGCTGGAGGAGGCCTACGAGGTCTCCCAGGCCACCAACAACTTCCCGGAAATCTGCGGCCGCATCTGCCCGCAGGACCGCCTGTGCGAGGGCAACTGCGTCATCGAGCAGTCCACCCACGGCGCCGTCACCATCGGGTCGGTCGAGAAGTACATCAACGACACCGCCTGGGATCAGGGCTGGGTGAAGCCGCGCACGCCGTCGCGTGAGCTGGGCGTCTCGGTCGGCGTCATCGGCGCCGGTCCGGCCGGCCTCGCCGCCGCCGAGGAGCTGCGCGCCAAGGGCTACGAGGTGCATGTCTACGACCGCTACGACCGCATGGGCGGCCTGCTGGTCTACGGCATCCCCGGCTTCAAGCTGGAGAAGTCGGTGGTCGAGCGCCGCGTGAAGCTGCTGGCCGACGCCGGGGTGGTCTACCACCCGAACTTCGAGGTCGGCCGCGACGCCTCCCTGCCGGAACTGCGCCGCAAGCACGTCGCCGTGCTGGTCGCCACCGGCGTCTACAAGGCGCGCGACATCAAGGCGCCGGGCTCGGGCCTGGGCAACATCGTGGCGGCGCTGGACTATCTGACCACCTCCAACAAGGTCAGCCTGGGCGACACGGTGGAGGCGTACGAGAACGGTTCCCTGAACGCCGCGGGCAAGCATGTGGTGGTTCTGGGCGGCGGCGACACCGCCATGGACTGCGTGCGCACGGCCATCCGCCAGGGCGCTGTGTCGGTCAAATGTCTGTACCGCCGCGACCGCAAGAACATGCCGGGCTCGCAGCGCGAGGTCGCCCACGCCGAGGAGGAGGGCGTGGAGTTCATCTGGCAGGCCGCTCCCGAAGGCTTCACCGGTGACAGCGTGGTGACCGGCGTGCGCGCCGTGCGCATCCATCTGGGTGTCGCCGACGCCACCGGCCGCCAGACCCCGCAGGTGATCGAGGGGTCGGAATTCACCGTCCAGGCCGATCTGGTCATCAAGGCACTCGGCTTCGAGCCCGAGGACCTGCCGAACGCCTTCGACGAGCCGGAACTGAAGGTCACCCGCTGGGGCACGCTGCTGGTCGATCATCGCACCAAGATGACCAACATGGACGGCGTGTTCGCCGCCGGCGACATCGTGCGCGGCGCCTCGCTGGTGGTGTGGGCCATCCGCGATGGCCGCGACGCGGCGGAGGGCATCCACGCCTACGCCAGGGCGAAGGCCGAGACGCCGGTCGCTGTCGCGGCTGAATAAGCTAAGCAATCCATAATTCCGCGGGTTCCAGGGGTCCATTTCGGCTCCTGGCGGGGGTGAAGGGGCGAAGTCCCCCTTCCGAACAGACTGATTGAAAGGGTCCACCGATGACCACCGAGTTGAACCAGGGTGAGCAGTTCGTCGCCGACTTCCGCGCCAACGCCGCGGCGCTGACCACTGCCAACGCCTACAACCCGGAGGATGAGCACGACGCCTGCGGCGTCGGCTTCATCGCCGCGATCGACGGCAAGCCCCGCCGCTCGGTGGTCGAGAAAGGCATCGAGGCGCTGAAGGCCGTCTGGCACCGCGGCGCCGTGGACGCCGACGGCAAGACGGGCGACGGTGCCGGCATCCACGTCGCCGTGCCGCAGAAGTTCTTCAAGGACCATGTGAAGGTTATCGGCCACCGCGCGCCGGACAACAAGCTGGCCGTCGGCCAGGTCTTCCTGCCGCGCATCAGCCTGGACGCGCAGGAAGCCTGCCGCTGCATCGTCGAGACCGAGATCCTGGCCTTCGGCTACTACATCTACGGCTGGCGCCAAGTGCCGATCAACGTCGACATCATCGGCGAGAAGGCCAACGCGACCCGTCCGGAGATCGAGCAGATCATCGTCGGCAACAACAAGGGCGTGTCCGACGAGCAGTTCGAGCTGGACCTCTACATCATCCGCCGCCGCATCGAGAAGGCGGTGAAGGGTGAGCAGATCAACGACTTCTACATCTGCTCGCTGTCGGCACGCTCGATCATCTACAAGGGCATGTTCCTGGCGGAGCAGCTGACCACCTTCTACCCGGACCTGCTGGACGAGCGCTTCGAGTCCGACTTCGCCATCTACCACCAGCGCTACTCGACCAACACCTTCCCAACCTGGCCGCTGGCCCAGCCCTTCCGCATGCTCGCCCACAACGGCGAGATCAACACGGTCAAGGGCAACGTCAACTGGATGAAGGCGCACGAGACCCGGATGGAGCATCCGGCCTTCGGCACCCACATGCAGGACCTGAAGCCGGTGATCGGCGTCGGCCTGTCGGACTCCGGTTCGCTCGACACCGTGTTCGAGGTGATGGTCCGCGCCGGCCGCACCGCCCCGATGGTCAAGATGATGCTGGTGCCGCAGGCGCTGACCAGCTCGCAGACCACGCCGGACAACCACAAGGCGCTGATCCAGTACTGCAACTCCGTCATGGAGCCGTGGGACGGCCCGGCGGCGCTGGCCATGACCGACGGCCGCTGGGTCGTCGGCGGCATGGACCGCAACGGCCTGCGCCCGATGCGCTACACGATCACCACCGACGGCCTGATCATCGGCGGGTCCGAGACGGGCATGGTGAAGATCGACGAGACCCAGGTCATCGAGAAGGGCCGCCTCGGCCCGGGCGAGATGATCGCCGTCGACCTCCAGTCCGGCAAGCTCTACCGCGACCGCGAGCTGAAGGACCATCTCGCCACGCTGAAGCCGTGGGACAAGTGGGTGCAGAACACCACCCACCTGGACGAGCTGGTCAAGACCGCCTCGCTGAAGGGCGAGCCGTCGGACATGGACAAGGCCGAGCTGCGCCGCCGCCAGCAGGCCTTCGGCCTGACCATGGAAGACATGGAGCTGATCCTGCACCCGATGGTGGAGGACGGGAAGGAGGCCATCGGCTCGATGGGCGACGACAGCCCCATCGCCGTGCTGTCCGACAAGTACCGCGGCCTGCACCACTTCTTCCGCCAGAACTTCTCCCAGGTCACCAACCCGCCCATCGACTCGCTGCGTGAGCGCCGGGTGATGAGCCTGAAGACGCGGCTCGGCAACCTCGGCAACATCCTGGACGAGGACGAGACGCAGACCCGCCTGCTGCAGCTCGAATCGCCGGTCCTGACGACCGCCGAGTTCCGCGCCATGCGCGACTACATGGGCGACACGGCGGCCGAGATCGACGCGACCTTCCCGGTCGACGGCGGTCCGGAGGCCCTGCGCGACGCGCTGCGCCGCATCCGCCAGGAGACGGAGGACGCGGTGCGCGGCGGCGCCACCCACGTCATCCTGACCGACGAGGCGATGGGCCCGGCGCGCGCCGCCATCCCGGCGATCCTCGCCACCGGTGCGGTGCACACGCACCTGATCCGCTCCAACCTGCGCACCTTCACCTCGCTGAACGTGCGCACGGCGGAGGGGCTGGACACCCACTACTTCGCCGTGCTGATCGGCGTCGGCGCCACCACGGTCAACGCCTACCTCGCGCAGGAGGCCATCGCCGAGCGTCACCGCCGCGGCCTGTTCGGCGCCATGCCGCTGGAAAAGGGCATGGCCAACTACAAAAAGGCCATCGACGACGGCCTGTTGAAGATCATGTCCAAGATGGGCATCTCGGTCATCAGCAGCTACCGCGGCGGCGGCAACTTCGAGGCCATCGGCCTGTCGCGCGCGCTCGTCGCCGAGCATTTCCCGGCGATGGTCAGCCGCATCTCCGGCATCGGCCTGAACGGCATCCAGAAGAAGGTGCTGGAGCAGCACGCCACCGCCTACAACGAGGAGGTCGTGGCCCTGCCGGTCGGCGGCTTCTACCGCTTCCGCAAGTCGGGCGACCGCCACGGCTGGGAAGGCGGCGTGATCCACACGCTGCAGCAGGCGGTGACCAACGACAGCTACACCACCTTCAAGAAGTACAGCGAGCAGGTGAACAAGCGCCCGCCGATGCAGCTCCGCGACCTGCTGGAGCTGCGCTCCACCAAGGCCCCGGTGCCGGTCGACGAGGTGGAGAGCATCACCGCGATCCGCAAGCGCTTCATCACACCGGGCATGTCCATGGGCGCCCTGTCGCCCGAGGCCCACGGCACGCTGAACGTCGCCATGAACCGCATCGGCGCCAAGTCCGACAGCGGCGAGGGCGGCGAGGACCCGGCGCGCTTCCGTCCGGACAAGAACGGCGACAACTGGAACAGCGCCATCAAGCAGGTGGCCTCGGGCCGCTTCGGCGTCACCGCCGAGTACCTGAACCAGTGCCGCGAGCTGGAGATCAAGGTGGCCCAGGGCGCCAAGCCCGGCGAGGGCGGCCAGCTCCCCGGCTTCAAGGTGACCGAGATGATCGCGCGGCTGCGTCACTCGACGCCGGGCGTGATGCTCATCAGCCCGCCGCCGCACCACGACATCTATTCGATCGAGGATCTGGCCCAGCTCATCTATGACCTGAAGCAGATCAATCCGGATGCGAAAGTGACGGTGAAGCTGGTCAGCCGTTCCGGTATCGGAACGATTGCCGCGGGCGTCGCCAAGGCCAACGCCGACATCATCCTGATCTCCGGCAACAGCGGCGGCACGGGCGCTTCCCCGCAGACCTCGATCAAGTTCGCCGGCCTGCCCTGGGAGATGGGCCTGTCGGAGGTGCATCAGGTCCTGACGCTGAACCGCCTGCGCCACCGCGTGCGGCTGCGCACCGACGGCGGCCTGAAGACCGGCCGCGACATCGTGATCGCCGCGATGCTGGGCGCGGAGGAGTTCGGCATCGGCACGGCCAGCCTGATCGCCATGGGCTGCATCATGGTCCGCCAGTGCCACAGCAACACCTGCCCGGTCGGCGTCTGCGTGCAGGACGACAAGCTGCGCCAGAAGTTCGTCGGCACGCCGGAGAAGGTCGTCAATCTCTTCACCTTCCTCGCCGAGGAGGTCCGCGAGATCCTGGCCGGCCTGGGCTTCCGCTCGCTGAACGAGGTGATCGGCCGCACCGACCTGCTCCATCAGGTCAGCCGCGGCGCCGAGCATCTCGACGACCTCGACCTGAACCCGCTGCTGGCCCAGGTCGATCCCGGCGAGAACGCCCGCTACTGCACGCTGCAGGGCCGCAACGAGGTGCCGGACACGCTGGACGCCCGCATCGTCGCCGACGCCCGCCCGCTGTTCGAGGAGGGCGAGAAGATGCAGCTCGCCTACAACGCCCGCAACACGCAGCGCGCCATCGGCACGCGGCTGTCCTCGATGGTGACTCGCAAGTTCGGCATGTTCGGGCTGCAGCCCGGCCACATCACCATCCGCCTGCGCGGCACCGCCGGCCAGTCGCTGGGCGCCTTCGCGGTGCAGGGCATCAAGCTGGAGGTGATGGGCGACGCCAACGACTATGTCGGCAAGGGCCTGTCGGGCGGCACCATCGTCGTCCGTCCGACGACCTCCAGCCCGCTGGAGACCAACAGGAACACGATCATCGGCAACACGGTCCTCTACGGTGCGACGGCGGGCAAGCTGTTCGCCGCGGGCCAGGCCGGCGAGCGGTTCGCCGTCCGCAACTCCGGCGCCACCGTGGTGGTCGAGGGCTGCGGCTCCAACGGCTGCGAATACATGACGGGCGGCACGGCGGTCATCCTCGGCCGCGTCGGCGACAACTTCGCCGCCGGCATGACGGGCGGCATGGCCTACGTCTACGACCTGGACGACAGCCTGCCGCTGTACATCAACGACGAGAGCGTGATCTTCCAGCGCATCGAGGTCGGCCACTACGAAAGCCAGCTCAAGCACCTGATCGAGGAGCATGTGGCGGAGACGCAGAGCCGCTTCGCCGCCGAGATCCTCAACGACTGGACGCGTGAGGTGACCAAGTTCTGGCAGGTGGTTCCGAAGGAAATGCTCAACCGCCTGGAAGTGCCGGTCCATCTGCCGAAGGCCATCTCGGCGGAGTAAAACCCGCGGCGTAAATCTCAGGTCGATTGCGCATATGCGAAACGGCGGTCCGGGGCAACCGGGCCGCCGTTTTTCACGCCGGCGGTGGCATGGCCGTCCTTTTCAGGGCGCCGTTTCCTGGAATAATCTGGTTGGGAATAATCTGGTGCGGCACGGGTTGTTAGGACCGCCTGGGGGCATCCGCAACCACACGGGAGGGCGTCATGCCGGCAGAGGACGGCTTGCGCATCAACATTCGCTTCGCCACGGCGGCCGACGGGCCGCGCTGCGCCGACATCTTCCTGCACGGGCGCCGCGCCGCCTTTTCCTGGCAGCCCGAGGACCGCTTCGGCCTGGACGACTATTACGACTGCGTGGACGGAGAAGAGGTGCTGGTGGCGGAAGCCGGCGGCTGCGTGGTCGGCTTCATCTCCGTCGATGCCGGGGAGCGCTTCATCCACAACCTGTTCATCGACCCGCTGTGGCGCGGGCGGGGCATCGGCAGCGCGTTGCTGCGCGAGGCGCTGACCCTGCTGCGCGGCTCCGCCGAACTGGCCTGCGCCTCGCGCAACGCGGCGGCCCGCGCCTTCTACGAGCACAACGGCTGGACCCCGGTCCCCGCCACCGAAAGCGGAGGGGATGCGGAACCCCTGGTGGTCTACCGCAAATCCGCCCTTTGACACCCCCTCGGCACGGTTAATCCATAAGCCGAAGGAGCGGCGTCACAAGCCAAAGCGCAGACTGTTTTCCACGCTCCCCATACGCTACAGTCCGGCCCGGCATGCGGACACTCCATCACCACCCCCTCCATCCCTTGTCCCGCGTCGCGCGGGTGATGCTGGCCGAGAAGGGTCTTCCCTTCGATGCGGTCATCGAGAAGCCGTGGGAACGGCGCGAGGATTTCCTGATGCTGAACCCCGCCGGCGAGCCGCCGGTGCTGGTGGAGGAGGACGGAACCGTCGTGGCCGGCGGGCTGCCCGTGCTGGAGTATCTGGAGGAGGCCTACCCCGACGTGCCCCTGATGCCGCGGGAGGTGGCGGCCCGCGCCGAGGTGCGCCGGATCGTCGACTGGTTCACCCGGACCTTCGACCGCGAGGTGACCGAGAATCTGGTCGGCGAGAAGCTGATCAAGAGGCTGTCCGGCCAGGGCCATCCCTACGCCCCGGCGATCCGCGCCGGGCTGGCGAACATCCAGTACCACATGGAATACATCGCCTTCCTGTCGGAGCGGCGCCCCTGGTTGGCCGGTTCCAGCTTCACGGTGGCCGACATCGCGGCGGCGGCGGCGCTGTCCTGCGTCGATTACGTGGACAACGTGCCGTGGGACAAGGTGCCGGAGGCCAAGGACTGGTACGCCCGCATCAAGTCGCGCCCCAGCTTCCGCGGCCTGCTGACCGACAGCATCCCCGGCTGCCCGCCGCCCCGCCATTACGCCGACCTGGACTTCTGAATTCCCCCACGATCTTTGCGGGAAAATTTCAGGCAAGGCTCTCGCCGCCCGATCTGTCCGACCGGGATAGGCCCCGCCAAAGGAGGGAACCCCATCCGTACCGGTCTGTTTCGCTTTGGTTGCAGAACGGCTGAGGAGGATGGGGGCATGGCCCAACACGACTACGTGCGTCACACGCTCGATTGCCTGGAGGAGGCGCAAGCGGCCCTGCGGCTTGCGCAACGCAAGGGCCAGATCGCGCCGGAGGACGAGGACCAGCTGTCCCGCCGCCTCGACCGCATCACCGAACGCATCGCCCAGGTTCAGGAGATGCATTGAACCGGGCCCAGGCCGCGCCATCACCGGCGCGGCCTGCGGCGACTGTCACCCGGCGCCCTACGCCACCCCGGCCATGCGCAGCGCCACCCCGGCCAGCGCGCAGGCGCCCAGGGTGGGCAGCATCCCCGCCTTGAAGCGGAACACCGCCAGCACCGCCGCAACGGTCAGCGCCAGGGCGGGCAGGTTGACGCTGGCGAGAACGGGCAGGTCCAGCCTCATCCCGGCGAAGGACACCGGTTCCAGGCGGGCGAACAGCGTGTGCAGGGCAAACCACACCGCCAGATTCAGGATCACACCGACCACCGCCGCTGTGATCGCCGACAGGGCGGCGCCGAGCATCCGGTTGCCGCGCAGCGCCTCCACATAGGGCGCGCCGAGGAAGATCCACAGGAAACAGGGCACGAAGGTCACCCAGGTGGTCAGCAGCCCGCCCAGCACCCCGGCCAGCAGCGGCGGCAGCGCCCCCGGATCGCGCAGCGCGCCGAGAAAGCCGACGAACTGCACCACCATGATCAGCGGCCCCGGCGTCGTCTCCGCCATGCCCAGCCCGTCCAGCATCTCGCCGGGATGGAGCCAGCCGTAGGTCTCCACCGCCTGCTGCGCCACATAGGCCAGCACGGCGTAGGCGCCGCCAAACGTCACCACCGCCATCTTGGAGAAGAAGACGGCGATGCCGGTGAACGTGTTGTCCGGCCCCAGCGTCAGCAGCAGCGCCAGCACCGGCCCCAGCCACAGGGCGAGGCAGACCGCCCCGACCCGCAGCGACCAGGCGGTGGAGGGGCGCGCATGGTCCGGCGTCCCCTCGCCCAGCAGGCTGCTCCCGTGCGTGGACGTATGCGGCCCGTGCGGCAGCGGCCGGAAGGCGGAAACGCCCAGCCGCGCCCCACCCAGCCCGATCAGGGCGGCGGTCAGGATGATCAGGGGGAACGGGACATTGAAGGCGAAGATCGCCAGGAAGGCCGCCGCCGACAGGGCGACCATCGCCCCGTTCTTCAGCGTGCGCCGCCCGACGCGGACCACCGCCTCCAGCACGACGGCGAGCACCGCCGCCTTCAGCCCGAAGAACAGCCCCTGCACCGCCCCGGTGTGCCCCAACGTCGCGTAGATCAGGCTGAGCGCCATGATGGCCAGCGCGCCGGGCAGGACGAACAGGACGCCGGCAATCAGCCCGCCCAAGGTCCGGTGCATCAGCCAGCCGATGTAGACGGCCAGTTGCTGCGCCTCCGGCCCCGGCAGCAGCATGCAGTAGTTCAAGGCGTGGAGGAACCGCTCCTCCCCGATCCATTTCTTCTCGTCCACCACGATGCGGTGCATCATGGCGATCTGGCCGGCCGGCCCGCCGAAGCTCAGCGCCGCGATCCGCGCCCACACCCGCGTGGCCTGGCCGAGGCTCACCCCGTGGCCGGCGGTGTCCACACCGGGTGCGTTGGCGCTGTCCGCCTGGGTCATGCGTCGTCTCCGGAGCACGCGAAGGGGCCCCATTCAGACCACAAGGGACGGTCCGCCGCCAGCGCGGAGATGTGACGGAATTCTTGCGCCGGTCAGGAGAGCGCCGCCGCCGGCAGCACCAGTTCCACCCGCAACCCGCCGAGCGGCGAATCGCCCAGCCGCAGGTCGCCGCCGTAAAGCCGCGCCACGTCGCGCACGACGGCGAGGCCGAGGCCGCTGCCCGGCGTGCTTTCGTCCAGCCGCACGCCGGGAGCGAGCACGGCGTCGCGCCGGTCGGCGGGCAGGCCCGGCCCGTCGTCGTCCACCACCACCGCCAGCATCCCGCCCGCCTCCAGCCGTGACGCGACCTCCACCCGCGACCCCGCCCACGTCATGGCGTTGTCCAGCAGGTTGCCCAGCATCTCGTCAAGGTCCTCGCGCTCCCCGGCGAAGACATGCTCGCGCGGGACGCGGACGGTGACCGTCACCCGTCTTCCGCCCCGGCCCCCAAGTTGGAGTTTCTCCATCACCCGCGCCAGCGCCCCGGCGCTGTCGGCCACCGGGGTGGCGACGCCGGGCAGGCCGCGGGCGGCAGCGGCGCGGGCGCGGGCCATGTGATGGTCGATGTGGCGGCGCATTTCCGCCACCCGCCGGGCGGCCGCCTCCCCCTCCGCCTCGTTCGCCAGCACGGCGAGGTTCGTCTTCAGCGCGTGGGCGAGATTCCCGGCCTGGAGCCGCGCCCGCACCACCACCTCCTCAGAATGGTCCAGCAGGGCGTTCAGATCGTCGAGCAGCGGCTGCACCTCGCGCGGGGAGTCGCCGCCGAAGCGCTTCCGGCGCCCGGCCCGCACCGCGGCCAGTTCGGCGCGCAGCCGGACCAGCGGGCGCAGCCCCACCGACACCTGGACCACCGCCGCGGCGACCAGCGCCAGCGCCAGCGCCCCCAGCGACAGCCAGAGCACCCGGTTGAAGTCGGCCACCACCGCCCGCAACTCCGACTCGTCCTGCGCCACCGCCATGCGCAGGGGCGCCGTTCCGTTGGGGAGGGTCACGGCGCGCTCCAGCACCGACAGCTGGCGCCCGGCGGGGCCGACGACGCTGTGGCGGTGGATGTCGCCGTCGGCGACCTCGTCCGGCAGCAGGGCCAGCGCCTCGTCCCACAGCGAGCGGGAGCGCAGGGCGGGCGTGTCCCCCGGCCCCACCTGCCAGTAGAGCCCCGACAGCGGCCGGCGAAAGCGCGGGTCGCTGAGCGGCTGGCGCAGCAGCGGCGCGCCGTCCGCCCCCAGCTCGATCAGCGCGGCGAGCTGGTCCAGATGGTTGGTCAGCTCGGCCTCGAAGCGGCGGGCCACATGGTCGCGGAACAGACCGGACAGCACCAGCCCGGCCAGCGCCAGGGCCAGCGCGATCCACACCGCCGCCCCGGCCAGCAGGCGGAAGCGCAGCGACCCGGTCAGCCGCCGCTCAACCCCGCTCACGGCGCCTCCAGCTTGTAGCCGAGCCCGCGCACGGTCTTGATCAGGTCGGCGCCCAGCTTGCGGCGCAGGCGGCCGACGAAGACCTCGATGGTGTTGGAATCGCGGTCGAAATCCTGGGCGTAGATGTGCTCGGTCAGCTCCGTGCGCGAGACCAGCTGCCCCTTGCGGTGCATCAGGTAGTCGAGCACGCGGAACTCGTGCCCGGTCAGATCCACCGTCTGCCCGTCCAGCGTGACCCGGCCCGAGCGGGTGTCCAGCACCACCCCGCCGCAGGCGATCTCCGCCGAGGCGTGGCCCTTGGAGCGGCGGATCAGCGCGCGGATGCGGGCGAGAAGCTCCTCCATGCTGAAGGGTTTCGCCAGATAATCGTCGGCCCCGGCGTCGATGCCCTGGACCTTCTCCGTCCAGGCGCCGCGGGCGGTCAGGATGATGACCGGTGCCGTCATCCCCTGCGCGCGCCAGGAGCGCAGCACCGTCAGCCCGTCCAGCCGCGGCAGGCCGAGGTCGAGCACGATGGCGTCGTAGGGTTCGGTCTCGCCGAGGAATTGCCCTTCCTCGCCATCGGCGGCGCGGTCCACGGCGTAGCCCTCGCCCTCCAGCCGCTCGGCGAGCTGGCGGGCGAGCGCCGGATCATCCTCGACGACGAGCAGGCGCATGGCGCTCACCTCTTCCCATGATGGCCGCCCTCGCCTTTCCCGTTGCGCCCGCGCACTCGCAGCAGGTCGCCGGTCGCGGCGTCGTATTTCAGCTTCAGGACGCGGCCTTCGGCGGTGATGGTCTTGATCTCGTAGACGATCTGCCCGTCCTCATCCTCGAACTCGACGTCCAGGATGTCACCGGGGAAATCGGCCTGCGCGCGGGCCACGATGGCCTCCAGCGGCAGCGCCCGGCCCGAGCGGAACGCCTCCCGCGCCCGCTCATGGTCACGGTCGTCGTCGGCGCCCGCCGGCAGAGTGGCGGCGAGAAGTGCCAGGGACAGCAAGACGGTGCGGACGGCGTTCATGGTCGGAACCGGCGGGCGAATGGACGTACCCAGTTAGCACAAAGCCGGCTGAACGGCACCTGAACGGGCCGCAGGGGGCAAAGGGATACGGGACAAAGCGTTGCCGCGACGGTTGTCTTCGAGAGCGATCAGAGAGGGAGGAGCATCATGGACCACGACACCTTCAACATGGGCATCCGGAAGTACCTGAAGGTCGTCGGCGTCACCTCGCAGCGCGAGATCGAGCGCGCCGTGAGCGAAGCGATCGAGGCCGGCAAGCTGAAGGGCAACGAGACGCTCCAGGCCCGCGTCGTGCTGACCGTCGAGGGCATCGGGCTGGAGCATGAGATCAAGGGGGAGATCGCGTTGGAGTAGCGGGGGAAGTGGTTGCGACGAGCCCCCACCCAACCCTCCCCCGCTGACGCAGGGGAGGGCTAAACTCCTCCCCCTGCGAAGCGGGGGGGAGGTCGGGAGGGGGGCCCCGATTCGACCACTCACCCCATCACCAACCCCCCATCCACATACAGCACCTGCCCCGTCATGAACCGGCTCCAGCCGGACGCCAGGAACAACACCGGACCGCTCACGTCCTCCGGCGTGGCGATGCGGCGCAGCGGGGTCTGGGCGACGATGGCGTCCTTCACGTCCTCCTTCGTTGCCCGGCTGGCGTCGGTGGGGTAGACCAGCCCCGGCGCCACGCAGTTGACGCGGATGCCCAGCGGCCCCAGCTCCGCCGCCAGATTGCGGCTGAAGCCGACGAGTGCCGCCTTGGCCGTCGTGTAGTCGTGATAGGGCACGGTGGGCCGCGCGACGAGGTCGGTCGCCATGTTCACGATGCTGCCGCCGGGCCGCCGCCGCATCACCGGCAACACCGCGCGGCAGACGTTGTAGGTGCCGAGCAGCGCCCCATCCACCTGCCCCCGGTAATCCGCCCAGTTGGTGTCCCAGAACAGCTTGCGCTTCTCCGGGTCGAAGGCGTAGGGGCGGAAGGCATTGTTGACCACCACGTCGATCTTGCCGAACTCCTCCGCCGTGCGCTCCACCATGCGGTTCACCGCCTCGGCGTCGGTGACGTCGGCCTGGACCGCCCAGGCGTCGCCGCCGGCTTCCCGGCAGGCCGCCGCCACCGCCTCCGCCGCGTCGGCATTTTGCAGGTAGTTGACGGCGACCGCCGCCCCCTCCGCCGCGAAGGCATTGGCGATGGCCGCACCGATGCCGCGGCTGGCGCCGGTGACGAGGACGGTCTTGTCGCGGAAATCCATGGCGGGCCAAGCCTTCCTTACTCGGGGATCAGGTCGGACCGGACCAGCGCGCCCATGTCGAGGTCCGCCGCGATCAGGCCCAGTTGCTTGAAGGTGTCCGCCCCCTTCTGCATCAGCGCCGGATCGAAGTGGCCGAGGCCCTTGGCCTTGGTCGTCTCCGACACGCTGGAGGCGTTGCGAAGCTTGATGATGGCGAGGTTGGTGGCCTCGTCGCGGCCGTTGATGGCGCGGGTCACGGCGAGGCGGGCGGCCTCCTCCGGCTCGGCGATCATCCAGGCGGCGCTGTCGCGGTAGGCGGCGAGGAAGCGCTTCAGCACGTCCTTCTTGGTGCGGTAGGTCTCCTCCGTCACCACGAAGATGTCGGAGGGCAGGTTCAGCGTGTCCTTGACCTCGATGACGTTGATGTCCTTCAGCCCTTTCTGGAGCCCGACATGCAGACCCGTGTCGGTCGCCGCGGTGGCGTCCACCTGACCCTGGATGACGGGGGCGAAGTTCAGCAGGCCGGTCACCTCGATGGTCACGTCCTTCTCGCTCAACCCCACCTGATGCAGCAGCACCTGGAGGTTCTGGCGCGTGCCGCTGGACAGGCTGTAGACGCCGATGCGCTTGCCCTTGAGGTCTTCGGGCTTGGTGATGTTGCGCTCCTTCGGCGACACCACGTTGAAGACGTTCTGCGGGTAGATGTTGTAGATGGCGATCAGCTTCTCGCCCTTGTCGAGGGCGAGGTAGAAGGAGGCCGGGTCGGTGAAGGCCACGTCGGCCTGCCCGGTCAGCATGTTCTGGATGGCCGAGCCGCCACCGGTCCCCGGCACATAGCCGAGATCGATCCCCTTGGCCTTGAAGAAGCCCTTATCCGGCTCGGCCAGCAGGTTGGTGATCTCGCTGATCGGCTGGCTCCAGCCCGCCACGGTCACCTTGTCGAGCGCCAGCGCGGGGGAGGACAGCAGGAAGGCGGAAACGGCGACGGCACCCAAAGTGCGCAGGAACCCGAACATCGTGTGATTATCCTTTCCACGGACGGCGCAGCAGCCACCGTTCGAGCCCGGCGGTGGCCTGATAAACGATCATGCCCAGCACCGTGATGACGATGAACAGGGCGAACATCATGGTCGAATCCATCATCCCCTGCGCTGCGATGATCGAGGCGCCCAACCCCTGCCGGCCCCCGATGAACTCGCCGACGACGGCGCCGACCAGCGCCAGCACCACGGCGACGCGCAGGCCCGCCAGGATCACCGGCAGGCCGGAGGGGATCTTCAGGCGCAGCAGGGTTTGCAGGCGCGTCGCCCGCAGCATCCGGAACAGCTCCCGCTTGTTGGGATCGACCTGCTGAAGGCCGGTCATGGTGTTTTCCAGCAGCGGGAAGAAGCAGATCAGCGCCGTGATGACGACGGTGGAGGTCATGCCGAAACCGAACCAGACGATGAACAGCGGCCCCAGCGCCAGCTTCGGCACCACTTGGCTGGCGAGGATGTAGGGGTAGAACAGGCGGCGCAGCACCGGCACCTCGCCCAGCAGCACCCCGGCGAGGAAGCCGATGGTGCAGCCGGCGGCGAGGCCCATCGCCATCTCCGCCGTGGTGACCCAGAGATGCGGCAGCAGATAGCCCCCGGCCAGCCCGTCCCACAGCGTGCGCAGCACCGCCGAGGGCAGCGGCACCACCAGCGCCGACACTCCCGCCACCCGGCAATAGACCTCCCACCCCGCCAGCAGCAGGACGAGCAGCAGGGCGGAAGCGAGGCGCACCATCACGACGCGCGCTCCAGCGCCGCTCGGTCGGGTTTGCCATCCATGGCGTGGCGCAGCTCCAGGCACAGGGCGTTGAAGCGCGGGCCGTAGCGGACGTCGCGCCCGCGCGGGCGGGCCAGCGGCACCGGCAGGGCGTGGCGCAGGTGCCCGCCCTCCATCACCGCCACCCGGTCGGCCAGATAGACCGCCTCCGCGATGTCGTGGGTGACGAACAGCACGGTGGTGCGGTGGCGGGCGCAGAGCTTCAGCAGGTCGTCCTGCAACTCCTCCCGCGTGATGGCGTCGAGCGCGGCGAAGGGCTCGTCAAGCAGGAGCAGCGGCGGCTCGGTGACCAGCGCGCGGGCCAGCGCGACGCGGCTCTGCTGCCCCCCCGACAGCTGGCTGGGGTAGCGCCCTTCGAGTCCGGACAGGCCGACGAGGTCCAACAGCTCCTCCGCCTTGCGGCGGTCCGCCGGCTGCGGGCGGCGTGTCAGCGACACCGGCAACAGCAGGTTGTCGAGCACCGTCCGCCACTCAAGCAGCGTCGGGGCCTGGAAGACGAAGCCGACCTGGGCGCCCGGCCCCCGCACCGGCTCCCCCTGGATGCGGACGCTGCCGGTCGAGGGGGCCAGCAGCCCGGCGACCAGCTTCAGCAGGGTCGTCTTGCCGCAGCCGCTGCGCCCGACCAGCGCGTGGAACTCGCCCTCCCCGATGGTCCAGTCGATGCGGTCCAGGATGGTGCCGCCGCTCGGGACGCCGTAGCCGGCCTGTACGATGCTGACGAAGCTCATGGCCGGGCGCCTCAATCCGTGTAGGGGGCGAAGGTGTCCGCCGCCCGTTCCGCCGAGCCTTCGATCTCGGTCATGGTGACGAGGTCCAGCAGGTTGAACCGCCCGTCATGGTGCCAGCCCGCCTCCGGCGCGGTCATGCGGCCGAGCGCGCAGAGGCGCGTCACCCCCACGGCTCCCAGCGCCCCGGCGAGCATGAACAGCTCCTCCGGTGCGGCGGCGATGCCCACGGTCTGGAGGAAGGCGCGGTAGGGCGCCAGCCCCGGCACCGCGTCGGCCAGCCGGTCCACCGCCACCACCGTCACCGTGCGGTTCAGCCCGCAGGGCGAGAGGCCGTCTGCGGCGTCGGTGTAGGCGACGGCCCAGCTTCCCGCCGGATCGCCGAGCAGGGCACGGCTGGGGTCGGCAAAGCCCTTCGTCTCCTCCGCGTTGCGCCAGGACGCGACGCCGCCCGCCTCGCCCATCGACAGGGGGCGGCGCGGGAACTTGCTGCCCAGCGCGTCCAGCTCGTGCGCCAGATAGCCGGCGAACTCCCGCGGCGACACCCGCCCGCCGCGCTCCACGAAAAAGGTCTGGGGCGAGTAGCAGCCCTGCTGGTCGTAGCGCGCCACGTCGTAGGCCGCCTGCCGCGCCACCGCGCCCGCCTTCCCGGCGTCGAGCGCGGAGCGGGCGACCATGCCGAAGCTGATCTTGTGGCCGTAGGGCAGGAAGCGCGTGGTGATCGGCACCCGCGCCCGGATGGCCTCCAGCGCGTCGTTGCCGCCATAGGCGACCACCGTGTCGGCGCGGCCCAGCCACGCCCGCTCCGTCGCCGCGTCGCCGCCCTTCCACCAGACGATGGCGATGCAGTCGGCCAGTTGCGGGTCGATCTCCGCCAGGATCTGCGCGAACCAGCCGGCGAACAGCGGCTCGGCGCTCGGCAGCTTGCCGACCGTGCCGGCCTTCACCAGCAGGCCGGAAATCAGGCTCCACAGCGGCAGGCCCGGCACGTTGCCCGCCCAGACATGCAGCAGCAGCTCCGGCCCGAAGGCGCGGGCAAAACCGCCCTTGGGCACGGGCTGGAAATCGTCGAGCACCGCCGGGTTGGCGAAATCCTCGGCGATGAACTTCCGCAGCTCCGGCCCGCGGAAGGTCTTCAGATAGCCGGTCAGCCCCAGCCGGACCATCTCCCCGTCGTAGCCGGTGACCAGAGGCAGCAGACGTTCGGCCTTTCGCCGCCACGGGTCGTCACGGTCGAGCAGCCGGGCGACGGCGCGGTCGATGGCGGCGGCGATCTGTGCGACGGTGCGGCTTCTCAGGTAAGTCCGCGCGTTCGTCCGCACCCGCGTTGCCAATTCAGCGATCTGCGCCTCGCTCAGCACCGGCACCGCGACGTCGAGCGTCTCGGCGCCGCGCCGGAAGGTCAGCGTCCGCCAGTCCACGGCGTCGGCGGACAGCCCCGGCAGATGCCCGGCGCGCTCCATCAAGCCAACGGTCATGAGGCCCGCGCCGCTTTGAGGAAGTCCTCGACCGCCATGGAGCAGCCCTTGGCGTCCGCCCCGTCGGCCCGCCCGAGAAGCTGGAAGCCGCCCTCCACCTCCACCCCCGCGTCCTCGGTCAGGATGGCGGAGGCGCAGTTGAAATGGGCCAGATCGTGATGGACCAGCACGCCGACGCTGCCGCGCGGCACCTCCTGCCCGGTCAGCGGGTTGATGACACGGCTGCGTATCCAGTGCGGGCCGGACTTCACCGACGGGCAGGTCTCGTTGCCGTCGTCGTAGAACTGGGTGCTCAGCTCGGTCATGCCGTACATGTTGATGCACAGCCGGCGCGGCACGCCGAAGGTCGCGGACAGGCGGCCGTAGAACTCCTCCGCCGCCATCTCCCGCGACTGGCCCTTGAAGCCGCCGGTGTCGAGGATGCGGCTTCCCGCCGGCAGGGCGAAGCTCCGCCCCCGCTCGGCCAGCGCGTCCATCAGATGCACGACGCTGAAGCTCGCCCCCAGCAGGGCGTAGGGCTCGCCGGTTTCCTCGGCGTGGGACAGCGCCGCGATGGCCCCGTCCACGTCCAGCCCCGCGTCGGAGACGAAATAGCGGCTCTCATCCGTCCCGAACGCGCTCTTGGCCAACGCCAGATAATGGGCGAGCGAGGAGTTGGGCATCGCCTGCTCGGTCGGGAACAGGATGCCCATGCGCAGCCGGTCCCATTCACCCATGAAACGGCGGCGGAAATTGACGGTCATCGAGCGGTCGTAGACCGCCAGCGTCGGGTGGTGGCTCTTGCCGCGCACGCCCTTGGTGGTGCCGCTGGTCATGAAGACGTGCGGGCATTCCTCCGGCGGGCGTCCGCTCAGCGTCAGGTCCTTGAAGGCGCTGATCGGCACGGCGGGCACGTCGCGCCAGCTCTTCACCGTGCGCAGGGTGCGCGCCCGCTGGGTGGCGAAGCGGCGGTAGGGGGCGTTGGTCTCGAACTGGTGGGCGAAGACGGCCAGCGCCATACGGTTGAACGCCTCCTCGTCCGCCTCTCCGGCGGCGATGAAGGCCAGCAGGTCTTCGACAAGTCGGGCTTCGGTCACGTCCGCACACACCTTTTGCAGCGCCAACAAACTGTTGCCGGGACAAGCGGTGTCTGGATGGAATGGGGGTACGCCGTGCCGCCCTTCAGTCCCGTCCCTACGCCGGTATGACCCGGATCAGGTTCGATGGGTCACCGCGTTGTCCGGATGAAAGCGCCGGACCGGCGGAGTCTCAGCCTCCTAGCGAGGCCCCCCAGGGAACATTCGCAAGCTAAGGGACCGGCCCCCGCCCGTCAAGGAGGTCGGGTTAACGAACGGAAGCATTGCCTTTGGAGCCCCTCTCCCGTCCCGGGAGAAGGAAGGGTGAGGGTACCGCCGAGAATCGGCGCCTTGATCCTTGCATGACCCTCACCCGCCCGCTCCGCGGGCCCCCTCTCCCGGGGCGGGAGAGGGATTTGACGTCGAATGCGACGCCCCCGCCCGTCAAGGAGGTCGGGACCGAAGGCGACCAACGCCGCCCGTGGCAGCCCCACAACCGCCGTGATAGGATCCGCGCCCGCGGGCGGCTGAAGCCGGCGGCAGAACGGGGAACGGCATGGTGAGGATCGACGACTGCACGCTGGTGTTCGCCGACACGGCGAACCACGCCCTGGTCGAGATGGCCATCCGCGACAGCATCGCCGCCTGCCGCTTCTCCAGCGTCCTGCTGCTCTCCGACAGCGACCCGAAAATTCCGGGCGTCGATTTCCACCGCATCGCCCCGATCCACGACATCGACGACTATTCGGACACGATCAACGTCCGCCTGCGCCGGCTCGTGACGACGGGTCATGTCCTGATCGCGCAGTGGGACGGCTTCGTTGCCGACCCGCAGGCCTGGACGGAGGAGTTCCGTGCCTTCGACTACATCGGCGCCCGCTGGGGCTGGTACCAAGACGGCATGACGGTGGGGAACGGCGGCTTCTCCCTGCGCTCCGCCGCCCTGCTCGACCGGCTGCGCGACCTGCCCTTCGAAGCCGGCATCCCCGAGGACCACGTCATCTGCCGGACCGAGCGCCCGGCGCTGGAGAAGGCCGGCATCCGCTTCGCCCCGGAGGCGGTGGCCGACCGCTTCGCCTTCGAACGCACGCCGGTGCCGGGACCGGCCTTCGGCTTCCACGGCCTGTTCAACTTCGGCAAGGTGCTGGGCGACCGCGCGCTGGAGGAACGAATCGAGGTCATGGACGGCCCGCTTCTCGACAGGCGCGACTACACCGACCTGATGACCAGCCTCGCGCTGTCCGGACGCAAGGCCCCCTTCACCTCCATGGTCCGCAAGCTGGTGGCGCGGCGGGACGAGACGTTCCTGCGCTCCCAGATCACCGAATGGACGACCGGCGTGCAGCGGGATTATGTGCTGGCCCTGGCCGACGCCGTGCAGACGACGGCGGCGCCGGGGTCGCGCTGGCCGGCGGTGGCCGCGCCGCAACGCCGCCAGCCGAAGATCTACGACTGCTTCACCTTCCACAACGAACTCGACCTTCTGGAGCTGCGCTTCCGCGAGCTGTACGACACGGTCGACCAGTTCGTGATCGTCGAGGCCAAGCAGACCTTCACCGGCGCGCCCAAGCCCCTGCATTTCATGGAGGAGCGCGACCGCTTCCTGCCCTTCCTGGACAAGGTGAAGCTGGTCGTCGCCCCCGACTTCCCGGAAACCGACAATCCCTGGGTGCGCGAGCGGGCGCAGCGGAACGCCATCGCGCTCGGGCTGGACAAGGTGGAGCCGGACGACATCGTCGTCGTCTCCGACGTGGACGAGATTTTGCGCGCCCGCTCGGTCGCGTCGCTGCGCGACAGTTCGGCGATGATCGCCGGGTTCCGCGTGCCGCTGTTCTACTTCAAGGTCAACTTCATGAACGTGGAGGGCGAGAACTTCTCGGTCTTCCCCGTCGCCGTCCGCGGGCTGATGGCCCGGATGACCACGCCGCAGCAGATCCGCGAGAGCCGTGGCACGCTGGACCGCTACACCCCCGAGACGCGTCCGCCCTACGTGGACATCCTGCCCCACGCGGGCTGGCATTTCTCCTACATCGGCGACGACGCCGCCATCCGGCACAAGATCCAGAGCTTTTCGCACCAGGAGCTGAACCGCGACGACATCCTCGACGGCATCGACGTGCCGCGCTTCCTGGCGGAGGGCAGCGACCTCTTCAACCGTCCCGGCTACCGCTGGCAGTCCGTGGAGCTGAACGACTATTTCCCGGCAAACCTCCTGGGGGAGCGCGAACGCTGGGCGGACTTCATCGCCGAGGAGGTCGGCGGCCGGGTCACCTGGAAATAGCCGGCGCTCTTTGCCCTACACCTCCCGCCGCAGCAGCGACAGGGCGGCCATCGCCATGACCTGCGCGGAATGGACCATGTCGTCGATGTCCACATACTCGTCGGGCTGGTGGGCGAGGTCGAGGATGCCGGGGCCGTAGGCGATGCAGTCCTTCAGATGCCCGACCCGCGCGATGTGCTTCTGGTCGTAGGTGCCAGGGGACACCACCTGCGCCGCCGGGCGGCCCAGCACCGTTTCGATGGCCGCCCCCACCGCCCGCACCACCGGCGCGTCGGCGTCGGTCAGGGTGGGCAGGAAGGCCAGAACCTCGCGCAGCTCGTAGTCGAAGCCGGGGCGCTCGCGGCGCAGATCCTCCAGGATGCCGGTGATCTCCGCCCGCACCTCCTCCGGGTCCTCCTCGATCAGGTAGCGGCGGTCGATGACCATGCGGCAGCGGTCGGGCACCATCGGGCTGGGCAGGCCGCCGTGATCCTCGGGCTGTCCGCCATGGATGGCGTTGATGTTCAGGGTGGACTGCCGCGCCCCTTCCGGGACCACCGGCATGGCCGTGCGCTTGGCAGCCAGCCGGGGGATCAGCTCCGTCTCGATCCGGTGCAGCACGGCGCCCATGTGGCGCACCGCGCAGTTGCCGAGAAAGGGCATGGAGCCGTGCGCGACGCGGCCCTTGGTCTCGATCTCCGCCCACCAGACGCCGCGGTGGCCGATGCACACCCGGTCCACGTTCAGCGGCTCCGGAATGATGACGTGATCGACCCGCGGGCGGGAAAAGTAGCCGAGCGTGGCGAGATGCCCGACCCCGCCGTAGCCGCCGGACTCCTCGTCCACCGTGCCGGAGATTTCCAGCGCGCCGGGAAAGGGGATGCCCGCCTCCAGGATCGCTTCCACGGCGATGACGGAGGCGGCGATGCCGCCCTTCATGTCGCAGGCGCCGCGGCCGTAGACGCGCCCGTCCTTGACCACCCCTTCGAAGGGATCGACCGTCCAGCCCTGGCCGGCGGGCACCACGTCGATGTGGCCATTGAAATGCACGCAGGGGCCGGGCTCACGACCCTCAATGCGGGCGACGACGTTGGTGCGCGGGTAGCGGTCGCTGTCGCCCGGCGCCCCGTCGGCCCGCACATACTCCACGGCGAAGCCGCGCCCGGCCAGCCGCCGGCCGAGGAACTCCGCGCAATCGGTGTAGACGTCGCCGGGCGGGTTCACGGTGGGGATGCGGATCAGGTCGCGGGTCAGCGCGACGAGGTCGTCGCGCCGCTCCGCGATGCGGCGGAACAGCGACTCCCGGTGGTCGAGCGGCATGCATCACCCCCACGCACAATTCGTCGCGCGGAAGGATCGGTCATGCCGACGCGCCTGTCGAGAGGTTCCGCGCCTCACTCCGCCGCGTGATGCCGCAGCCGTCCGTCCTCGTTGGCGCGGCCGTTGCGGATTTGCTCCTCGTACCAGCGGCGGTGGTGGTCCTTGGCCCAGTTCTCGTCCACCACGCCGCGGCCCATGGCGTCGAAGGCGCCCTCCATGCCGATGGTGCCGATGTAGATGTGCCCGATGATCAGCGCGATCATCAGCGCGGCCACCACCCCGTGCGCCACATGCAGGATCTGCATGCCGCCGATCCCGGTGACGGCGAAGGGCATCATCAGCAGGAAGCCGGTGAGCGACAGCGCGAAGCCGCCGAACACCACCGCCCAGAAGACGCCCTTCTGACCGGCGTTGAAGCGCCCGGCCTCGGGATGCTCGCCGGACTTGCTCAGCACGCCGCCCAGCGTCTTCAGCCAGACGAGGTCGGCCTTCTCCGGGATGTTGTCGCGCACCCACAGCACGAAGATCATCACCAGCCCGAGGACGAAGGGCACGCTGAAAAAATTGTGCATGTACTTGCTGGCCTCGGCCAGCATCGTGAAGTTGGGGTGGCCGATCAGCGGGATCAGCAGCATGCGCCCGAAGGTCAGGATCAGCCCGGTCAGCGCCATCAGCAGGAAGCTGACCGCCGTCGTCCAGTGGGCGAAGCGGTCCATGCCGCTGAAGCGCGGCACCGGACGCCCCGACCGGCCGCCATGGATGCGGATGGTGCCGCGGATCAGGTAGAAGATCGCCAGCACCGCGATCGGCCCCAGGATCAGCGCCCCCGCGATGATCTTCAGCCAGACCATGCGGAACTCGCGCCATTCCCGCCCCTCCGGCTGAACCAGGACGCCCAGCTTCTCGTCGGGGATGCTGACCCGCCCGGAGAGCTTGCCGTCCGGCGTCTGGTAGAGCTGCACCTCGTCCTTCGAGGTCGGCGAGTTCGGCCCCGGCGTCTGGTAGAACTGCGCCTGCACCGCCGGGGCGGCGAGCAGCAGAACGAACAGGACCAGCAGGGGGCGCAGGAGCTTCGTCATGTCGCGTCCTTCCCTAGAGAGTGTGCGCTTCGCGGGGTGCTGCGTCGGGACAGCCTTGCCCCCACCCCGACCCTCCCCCGCTTCGCAGGGGAGGGAGATGATCGCAAAGCGGCGGCAGTCCCCTCCCCTGCGAGAGCGGGGGAGGGTTAGGGTGGGGGCATCACGTCCCCACCCCGCTCAGCTCCCGCCGGTGCCCTCGCGGCCCGGACTGAAGGCGTCGCCGCGGTCGTTCTGGCCATAGGCGGTGGACCAGCCCCAGGCGCCGGAGCCGTAGCCGCGGCGCACCGTCCGCTCCTTGTAGATGTCGGCCAGAACGTCGCCGTCGCCGGCCATCAGCGCGCGGGTGGAACACATCTCCGCGCAGAGCGGCAGCTTGCCCTCGGCAAGCCGGTTGGTGCCGTATTTCTGGTACTCCTCCATCGTGTTGTCCGCTTCCGGGCCGCCGGTGCAGAAGGTGCATTTGTCCATCTTGCCGCGCCCGCCGAAGTTGGTTGCCTGCGGGTACTGCGGCGCGCCGAAGGGGCAGGCGTAGAAGCAATAGCCGCAGCCGATGCACAGATCCTTCGAGTGCAGCACCACCCCGTCCGCCGTCTGGTAGAAGCAGTCCACCGGGCAGACCGCGGCGCAGGGCGGGTCGTTGCAATGCATGCAGGCCATGGAGATGGAGCGTTCCCCCGGCACGCCGTCCTTCAGCGTGATGACGCGGCGCCGGTTGATGCCCCAGGGGATGTCGTGCTCGTTCTTGCAGGCGGTGACGCAGGCGTTGCACTCGATGCAGCGTTCCGCGTCGCACAGGAATTTCATGCGGGCCATGGTCGTCTGTCCTCCTTGCGGCGCGTCAGGCCGGTTCGACGCGGCACAGCGTCACCTTGGTTTCCTGCATGAAGGTCATCGGGTCGTAGCCGTAGGTCGTCACCCCGTTGGCCGGTTCGCCCAGGACGATGGGGTCGGTGCCCGGCGGGTAGTTCTCCCGCAGGCTGTTGCCCTGCCAATAGCCGGAGAAGTGGAAGGGCATGAAGACCGTGCCGGCGCCGATGCGTTCGGTCACCAGAGCGCGCATCCGCGCCTTGGAGCTGTCCTCCGGCCCGTAGACCCAGACCATGCCGCCGTCGCGGATGCCCAGGCGCTCGGCGTCCTTGGGGTTGATCTCCACGAACATCGACTGCTGCAGCTCGGCCAGCCAGGGGTTGGAGCGGGTCTCCTCGCCGCCGCCCTCATACTCGACCAGCCGTCCGGATGTCAGGATGAAGGGGAAGCGCTGGCGGATGTCACTGTCCGCGATCTTGAACTGGAGCGAGCGGGCGAGCTGCGGCAGGCGGAAATCGCGCCGGTCCTCGATCGCCGGATACTCCTTCACCAGCTCCGGCCGCGGGGAGTAGATCGGCTCGCGGTGCAGCGGCACCGGGTCGGGCAGGTTCCAGGCGACGGCGCGGGCCTTGGCGTTGCCGTGCGGCGAACATCCGTGCTTCAGCGCGACGCGGATGATGCCCATCGACAAGTCGGTCTGCCAGCTCACCTCGTCCACCTTGTCGCCGCCGATGGCCTGGATGACCCGCATCTCCTCCGCCGTCAGGTCCTTATCCCAGCCCAGCTTCTTCAGCATCGCCATGGTGAATTCGGGATAGCCGTCCTCGATCTCCGACCCCTTGGAATAGGAGCCGTCGGCGAGCAGGCTGACGCCGTTGCGCTCCACCCCGAAGCGGGCGCGGAAGACACCGCCGCCCTCCATCACGTGCTTGGAGGTGTCGTAGAGAACGGCGCAGCCGGGATGTTTCAGCTCCGGATGGCCCCAGCAGGGCCAGGGCAGGCCGTAATAGTCGCCCTTCAGCGGGCCGCTGGTCGCCTGCATGGTGATCTTGTCGAAGTCGGCCTGATGCTTCATGTGCATCTTCAGCCGCTCCGGAGACTGGCCGGTGTAGCCGGTGGACAGGCAGCCGCGGTTGATCTCGCGCAGGATGTCCTCCGGAACCGGGCGGGTCTCCTCCACCGTGATGTGCTTGAACATCTCGTCGGCGAAGCCGAACTTGCGGGCCAGCAGGTAGATGATCGTGTAGTCGTCCTTGGACTCGAAGATCGGCTCCACGACCTTCTCGCCCCACTGCATCGACCGGTTGGAGCAGGTGCGCGAGCCGTCCGTCTCGAACTGGGTGCAGGCCGGCAGGATGTAGGTGCCGTTCCGGCGCTCCTTAAAGGCGGCGAAGGTGGTCGGGTGCGGGTCAGCGATGACCAGCAGGGACAGCCGCTCCAGCCCCTTCAGCATTTCCGGCATGCGGGTGACGGTGTTGCCGCCGTGCCCGAAGACGACCATCGCCTTCAGCGGCGACGGCTGCTGGATCTCCTCCGGCTTGTAGGTGACGCCGTCGAACCAGCGGGTGGTCGGGATGCCCTTGGCCTCCATCAGCTCCTTGGAGGAGAAGCGGGCCTTCATCCAGTCGTAATCGACGTCCCAGACACGGCAGAAATGCTTCCACGCCCCCTCGGCCAGCCCGTAGTAGGAGGGCAGCGTGGAGACGTCGAGCCCGAAGTCGGTGGCGCCCTGCACGTTGCAGTGGCCGCGGTAGATGTTGGCGCCGCCGCCGGCCACCCCGATGTTGCCCAGCGCCAGCTGCAGGATCGACAGGGCGCGGACGTTGGCGGTGCCGGTGGTCTTCTGGGTGATGCCCATGCACCAGATGACGGTGGACGGCCGGTTCTTCGCCAGCGCCTCCGCCACGCGGTAGAGCTGCTCGCCGGGCACGCCGCTGACCCGCTCCACCGTCGCGGGGTCCCACTTCTTCACCTCGGCGCGGATCTCGTCCATGCCGTAGACGCGCTGGCGGATGTATTCCTTGTCCTCCCAGCCGTTCTCGAAGATGTGCCAGAGGATGCCCCAGGTGACCGGGATGTCGGTGCCGGGGCGGATGCGCACATAGTCGGTGGCGTGGGCGGCGGTGCGGGTGAAGCGCGGGTCGATGACGATGAAGGGGGCGCGGTTGTGCTCCTTGCCGCGCAGCATGTGCGGCAGCGAGACGGGGTGGGCCTCCGCCGGGTTGCCGCCGATGATCAGCAGCGCCTTGGAATTCTGGATGTCGTTGTAGCTGTTGGTCATCGCGCCGTAGCCCCAGGTGTTCGCCACCCCGGCGACCGTGGTGCTGTGGCAGATGCGCGCCTGATGATCGACGTTGTTGGTTCCCCAGAAGGCCGCCAGCTTGCGGAACAGATAGGCGCCCTCGTTGGAGAATTTGGCGGAGCCCAGCCAGAAGGTGGCGTCCGGCCCGGACTGCTGGCGGATCTCCAGCAGCTTGTTGCCGATCTCCTCGATGGCCTGATCCCAGGAGATGCGCTGCCACTGGCCGTCGACCAGCTTCATCGGGTACTTCACCCGCCGCTCGCCCTTGGTCAGCTCGCGCACCGAGGCGCCCTTCGCGCAGTGCGCGCCCTGGCTGATCGGGCTTTCCCAGCCCGGCTCCTGCCCGGTCCAGACGCCGTTCTGAACCTCCGCGATCACCGTGCAACCGACGGAGCAATGGGTGCAGACGTTCTTGCGGGTGACGACCTCGACGTTGGGCAGGATCGGTCCGGCCTCGGCCTTCCGGATCATCGCGGCGGGCAGCGCGCCCAGCGCCGCCATGCCCCCGGCGGCGAGGCCGGAGGTCTTCAGGAAGCCGCGGCGGTCGACGGTTTCTCCCAGCCCGGCGGTGGCCGCGGACAGTCCGTTGGCCGACAGTCCGTTCAGGCGGCGGGCGAGGGAGGCGCGGGTGGCGGCGGTTCCGGCGTTGCGCTTGACGAGCATGGGGCGGCCCTCTGGATCAAAGTGGCGGTCAGAGTCGGTTCAGCGCGTAGAACCGCTTCACGTGTTCGGTTTCCCGGTAGCGGGACTTCACCTGCTCCTGCCGCGATTCCATCGCTTCCGCCGGCTCGGCGCGCAGGGTCGCGGCCGCCGCGGCGGCCCCCGCCGCGCCCAGCCCGAGGCCCTTCAGCAGGCCGCGGCGTTCCAGTCCGGTTTTCTTCTGGCTGTCGTCACGGTGCATGGATCGTGCCCTCCCGCTGGTCGGCCCCGCGCGGCGCGCCCGAAGGGACGGGCGCGATCATCGCGAAGGCGTTGGTCTCGATGTCCAGGAACAGCCGCCCAAAGGTGCCCAGGGGCCGATAGAGATGCGCCGCCGACGCCTCCTCCAGATCCTGGAAGAAGCGCCCCGCCCACGGGGCGAGGTGACGCTCGAAGAAGCCCTTCTGGCGCGGAAGGTCCGGCTCGCCGTCCGCCGTGCCCACGGTGCCGGCGGCCAGCGCGCCCATGATCTCGGCGATGGCGGCGATGTGGTCCTCGGGCTCGCTGACGCCGGGGGCGCGCTCGATGCCCAGCGCCTGCATGTCCTCGCGCAGGCGGGCCAGCGGCCGGTCGATCAGGAAGCCGGTGCGGTAGTAGGAGGCGAAGGGAACCAGCTCGCCCCGCGTCACCCCGAGGAACAGCTCATGATACTCGCGCTCGGCCCGGTGTTCGCCGTCCGGGGCGTCGGCGAGCGTACGGGCACGTACGGCCAGATCGCTGACGGCCCGGCCCAGCGGCGAACCATCCCCGGCCAGAGCGCCGACCGTGCCCAGCAAGTCGCGCGACGGCGGGCGTGCCAACAGATGGGCCAGCAGGCCGTACGCCTGCGCCCGCAGCCGATCCGCGTCGTCGATGATGGCCGTTTCCGCCATGCCCTTGCCCCGCTGCGCCTTTTCCGTGGCCGGTTAAGGTCCGGCTCATCAGCGACAACAGCGGGAATGCCCAAAGGTTGCGCAGTCTAAGCGGGATGACGGACCGCCTCGCTCAGCGTTGCCCCCACCCTAACAGGGCGCGGAAAAACGGGCTGATGCAGTGCCTTTGCCTCCGCTAAGGCTTGAAAAAGGCGTTTTCGCCGCCCGTTTTGGTCGGAATGGAGCGTTTTTCG